>JAYQOY010000057.1:0-3557 GCA_038145075.1 Schleiferiaceae bacterium
CTCTAGCTCTCTAGCTCTCTAGCGCTCTAGCTCTCTAGCTCTCTAGCCCTCTAGCGCGCCGAAGGCGCTTGGAGCGCAAAAAAAAACCGGCCCACCCCGAAGGGCAGGCCGGAAAAAAACCGGTTCAAAAACCGAAAAAAAACTTAGTACGCGTACTGCTCGCGAGCGGGGAAGAAGAAAGCTCCTTCGATGGCTGCATTCTCGTCGCTGTCCGAACCGTGAATGGCATTGGCGGCGATAGATTGAGCGTAGAGTTTGCGGATGGTGCCTTCGGCAGCCTCAGCAGGGTTAGTAGCACCGATCAACGTGCGGAAATCGGCCACAGCGTTGTCTTTTTCCAAGATGGCAGCGACGATTGGGCCGGAGGTCATGTAGTCGACCAACTCACCGTAGAAGGGGCGTTCGGCGTGAACAGCGTAGAACTGACCAGCGTCATTGCGGCTCAACTGCGTGAGTTTCATAGCCACGATGCGGAAACCAGCGCCGTTGATTTTTTCAAGGATAGCACCGATGTGTCCGTTCTGAACAGCATCTGGCTTGATCATGGTAAAAGTGCGATTGCTCATAATAATTCTCGTTTTCGGCCGCGAAATTACGAAATTTACCCCCACAGACCTTCCTATGGCATTGCATGATTTATCCCGCCTTTTGGCGCAGAAACCGTTTCGGCTCGTTCTAACCTCGCATTGGAACCCGGATGGGGATGCCATTGGGTCGACGTTGGGGCTTGCGCATTACTTGCGGGGCAAGGGACATAGCGTTCAGGTTATCTTCCCAAATGCACCCTCCGCACCTGTCGCCAAGGCCCCCGGCTACGACGCGCCCTTTGTCCACCTCTACGACCAGGACAGCGCGGCCGCCAAACAAGCGTTTGCCCAAGCAGAAGGCCTCTTTTCCTTAGACTACAACACGGCTTCCCGGGTAGGCGATGCGATGCAGGCCGAAGTAGAAGCTTTCCAAGGCTTCAAGGTGCTCATCGACCACCACCAAGAGCCCGACGGCGGCTACGACCACGTCTACAGCCAAACGAGCAAATCTTCCACTGCGGAAATGGTCTACGACTTTATTGCTTCGGACGGCGGTACCCTCGATGTGGCGGCAGCCGATTGCTTACTCATGGGCCTCATTACGGATACGGGCTCCTTTCGCTTCCCCTCCGTGAGCGCGGCTACGCTCAAAGCGGCTTCTGCTTTGGTCGATGCTGGTGCAGAACCCCACCGCATTCACGAACGCTTGTTTGAATCCAACCCGCCCAGCCGACTGAAACTTTGGGGCCGCGGACTCAACAGCCTGGAAATCATCGCGGGCGGGCGCGCCACTCTTATTCACCTCACGGCGCAGGACATGCAGGAATGCGGCTACGTGGCGGGCGACACCGAAGGTTTGGTCAATCAAGGACTCGGCATCACGGGGGTGGAACTTTCGGCGTTTGCGCGCGAGGACGCCAGCGGCAAAGTGAAATTGAGCTTCCGCAGCAAGGGCGAGGTGGATGTCAATGCCTTTTCGCGGGCCCATTGGAACGGCGGTGGCCATATTCATGCGGCGGGCGGCAGTTCGGAAGGGAATTTGGCAGAGATTTTGCCGCAGTTGCGCAGTACCATTGAAGCGTATTTGACGAAATGATTCGGCCCTCTTTTGCAGCGAAATTGCTGGCCCTTTTGGCGGCTGGTATGATGGTTTTCTGCACGCCCCAAACGCCCGACGAAGCCCAACCCCAGCTCAGTGCGCATGAGGTTCGGGAACGCATGATTGAGCAGAACCGCGCCGTCCTGGAGGCGGAGCGCGCGGCCATCTTGGCTTTTGTGGATTCCAGCGGCATTGCCTTTGAGGGCACGGGTATGGGCATGTTTGTGGCCCGAATTCCCGCCGACCTCGGCAGTCCCATCGACACCGCCCAGCGCGTCCAAGTGCGCAGCCGCATCACCGGCTTGCACGGCGAAGTTTACGCGGACCAGTTGAATCAAGAGATTAGCGTCTTGCGCGACAACGATGCCATTTGGGGGCTGCAAGAGGCCCTGATTAAATCGCAGGTGGGCGACAGCCTGGTTTGCGTGATTCCGGCGCATTTGGCGCATGGTTTGGCGGGAGATTTGGCAGAAATTCCACCGCTCACCACCTTAGTGTATTACCTTCGCATTCTTCAATAAAAACCCAGAAATCCTTCACAAATGAAACGGATTGTAGCAATGGCCCTAGCGGCCCTTTTGTTAGTCGCGTGTGGTTCGGCCCCCGCGATTAAAGTCAATGGTGAAAAAGTAAAAGTTGAGGACGGTTTGTACGCCTTGTTCCAAACGAACAAAGGCGACATCCTGATCAAACTTGAAATGGAAAAGGCCCCCATGACGGTGGCCAACTTTGTGGCCCTCGCTGAAGGCAACCACCCCGAAACGAAAATCAAGCGCGGCGAGCCTTTCTACGATGGCTTGATCTTCCACCGCGTCATTCCTCAGTTCATGTGCCAAGGCGGCGACCCCTTGGGTACGGGTGAGGGCGATCCCGGCTATTCGTTCCCGGACGAATTCCACCCCGACCTGCGCCACAACGGCCCCGGCATCTTGTCTATGGCCAACAGCGGCCCTAGCACAAACGGTTCGCAGTTCTTCATCACGGAAGTAGCGACACCTTGGTTGGATGACCGTCATTCTATTTTTGGCCACGTGATTGCGGGCGGCGATAAAATTGCCGAAATGGCCCGTGTCGCCACCAACAAGCAAAGCAACAAGCCCAACGAAGACATCACCATGACGGTGAAAATCGTTCGCCAAGGCAAGGCCGCTAAGGACTTTGATGCGCCTGCCACCTTCCTGCTCAAGCGCAAGGAAATCGAGGCAGCTACCCTGAAGGCCCAAGAAGAAGCTTCTCAAGTCGGCAAGGAGCGTGCTGCGGCCTACACCTGGTTGTCTGGGGAGGGCTATGTGGATTCGGACATCTACGAGCCTTTGTACAGCAAGTGGGTGCAAAAAGCCCGCGACATGGGCGACGGCCTGAAAATCCTGACTGTCGTAGAAGGTGAAGGCGCTCCCATCAAGGACGGCGACATCGCCAACGTGCACTACGCGGGTTACCTCTCTACCGGCCGTCCTTTTGACAGCTCCGTCAAGCAGATCGCCGAAGTATTTGGAACCTACACGCCTCAGCGCGAGCCCTACGGCTTCTTCCCGGTTCAGTGTGGTGCCCAAGCACGCGTCATCGAAGGGTGGAAGCGTGGCCTCATCGGCCTGAAGAAAGGTTCGCACGTGAAGCTCATCATTCCTCCCTCTTTGGGCTACGGCGATCGCGGTGCCGGCAATATCATTCCTCCTAACAGCACCTTGGTGTTTGACATTTGGGTCGAAGACATCACCCCCGCCAACTAATACGACTTTATGGACGGGCGCCTCAGGCGCTCGTTCTTTTTCATTTCAACGGGTCAAAGGAGTTCTAGCTCTCTAGCCACCTAGCCCTCAAGCCCTCAAGCCCTCTAGCTACCCAGCTCTCTAGCCACCTAGCCTTCTAGCCCTCCAGCCCTCTAGCTTTTCTATCATGCAAAACGGTCTCTACGCCAAATTCCACACTTC
>JAYQOY010000057.1:3567-9508 GCA_038145075.1 Schleiferiaceae bacterium
ACCCCCAACGAACCAACGAACGAACAAACAGCGGCAAAAGCGTTCTAGCTCTCTAGCCCTCAAGCCACCTAGCCCTCTAGCTTCTCAATCATGCAAAACGGTCTCTACGCCAAATTCCACACTTCCAAAGGCGCCATCACGGTCGCCCTTCACTACCAACAAACCCCCATGACGGTGGGCAACTTCGTGGCCCTCGCTAAGGGTACCATGCCCAACAACGCCAAGGCGGATGGACAGCCCTACTACGACGGTCTGAATTTTCACCGCGTGATCTCCGACTTCATGATTCAAGGTGGTTGCCCTCAGGGCCGCGGCACAGGTGGTCCAGGCTACCAGTTCCCTGATGAGATTGTCGACGGTTTGAACCACGACGGTCCCGGTGTTTTGTCTATGGCCAACGCAGGTCCCGGCACCAACGGTTCGCAGTTCTTCATCACGCACGTAGAGACGTCGTGGTTGGATGGCAAGCACACGGTGTTTGGCAAAGTGACGGAAGGTCAAGACGTGGTGGACGCCATCGCGCAGAACGACAAGCTGGAGCGCGTTGAAATCATTGCGGTTGGCCCCGATGCGGAAGCATTTGATGCAAAGGCAGCCTTTGATGCGGGTATGGTTTCGGTCAAGAAAGCCCAGGAGGAAGCAGCGAAGAAAGCCGAAGAAGCGCTTAAGTCGCTTACCGACGGCATGACCAAGACCTCTTCCGGTCTCTACTACCGCATGGACGTTGCGGGCGCGGGTCCCAAGCCTAAAGCGGGCCAAAACGTCAGCGTGCACTACACCGGCATGCTCACCGACGGTTCCATCTTTGACAGCTCCGTGCAGCGCGGTCAACCTATCGCCATTCCTATCGGTGCGGGCCGCGTCATTGCGGGCTGGGACGAGGGCATCATGCTCTTGAACGAAGGCGGCAAGGCGCGTTTGGTCATTCCTTCGCATTTGGGCTACGGCGCGCAGGGTGCTGGAGGAGTCATTCCGCCGAACGCCACCCTCATCTTCGACGTCGAACTCGTCAAAGTCGGCTAAGCATGGAATGGGTCGGTTGGGCTGCTGCCATCCTCACGACGGTCTCCTTTGTCCCTCAGGCGGTCAAGGTGATCCAAACGCGTGACACCGCCTCCATCAGCCTTTGGATGTACATCCTCTTCACGACCGGCATCGCCTGCTGGCTCGCCTACGGTCTCCTCATCGGCGACGTCCCCATGACGGCCGCCAACGCCATTACCCTCATCCTCGCCACCATCATCTTGGTGACGAAGGTGCGGAATGGGTGAGGGTAGACGACTAAGGCCTTGAAAATCATGTCAACAGAAATAGGTTTATCCTATCTTCATGGGCATGTACAGATTCCTCTTTTTTGTTCTGGTCGTTTGTGGATCCGTAGCCTTTGGGCAAACCACATCTTTGAAGGGAAAAGTTTTAGAAAAGTCGTCAAAAGACCCCGTTTTTAACGCTTTAGTTGAGGCATCTCCTTCGTCACGCGCATTGACGGATGTAGACGGAAACTTTAGCCTTTCACTCGCGACATTCCCATCCGAAATTTCGGTTTCAGCATTTGGGTATGAACCCCAAAAGATTACTGTTAAAGGCCCAACGCAAAAGCTTGAGATTGTCTTGGTTCCAAATGCAGTCGTATTGGATGATGCAGAGATTGTAGCGTCGAAAATCAGTGAAAAACAGAAGCAATCTCCCATTACGGTTGAGGCGTTAGATATCATTAGCATCAAGGAGGCAGCTGCGCCAAGTTTCTATGAAGCATTGGGAAATATGAAAGGCGTTGATCTCACCTCAGCGAGTATTGGATTTAAGGTGATCAATACACGGGGCTTTAATAGTACCAGTCCTGTACGAAGTCTCCAAGTCATTGATGGAGTTGATAATCAAGCACCAGGCTTGAACTTTTCATTGGGCAATTTTTTGGGCGCCAGTGAATTGGATGTTCAAAACGTAGAAATAGTTTCTGGCGCAGCCGGTGCACTGTATGGACCTTCGGCTTTTAATGGGGTTATTGCTATTGAGACGAGGAATCCCTATTTGACCCAGGGGACTACATTTCAAATCAAGGTGGGGGAGCGGGCATTGCGCGAAGTGGCATTCAGGTGGGCAGAGGCCTACAGTCGTGAGGATGGAAGTCCGTCATGGGCCGTTAAAATCAATGTCTATGGCCTAAAAGTGAATGATTGGGAAGCAACCAACATGAATCCCACCGAGGGATCACGAAGCGCTTTTGGCAATCCGGGTGGGTACGATGCCGTGAACCGCTATGGGGATGAAATTGCCTACGACAATGGCGGGGATATAAAAACCTATGCGGGAATTGGCACCTATCACCGAAGGGGAATTGAAGAGGAATACCTAGTGGACTATGGTACGGAAAACGTCAAAGTTGCCACAGCGCTACATTACACGAGCCCCAGAGGAATAGAGGGCATTTACAGTATGAATTTTGGAACGGGAACCACCATCTACCAAGGCGATAATCGCTTTAGCCTCAAGGATATCTTGTTTGTGCAAAATAGGTTTGAGATTCGAAAAAAAGACCAGTGGTTCATTCGTGCGTATTCGACGCACGAAGATGCAGGGAAGACCTATGACGCATACTTTACCGCATTAAAAATGCAGGATTCGGTGCTTCACGAGGGCTTTTGGGCCAATCAGTACCGGTCCTTCTGGAACATTTTCCAAAAATCAAAAGTGAAGGCATTGTCGGGCTACCCGTCTGAGTCCCTACCTAACGAAGAGTTCTCCGCACAAATGGCCCAACTGTGGGCAGCCTACCCAGAGGCCTTTGCAGAGTTTCACCAGAGCAATAGGAATTGGATGGATGGCGCCTATGATCCTGACAGTGCTTTGATTCCTGGGTCTGCAGCATTTGAGGCACTCAAACAGAAAATTGTTACCACACCGTTTCATGAGGGAGGCAGTATGTTTTTTGATCGATCCTCATTGAGGCACATCCAGGCTCAGCGGAACGTGGATTTAGGCACGTTAGGCACCCTGTATGTGGGGGAAAACTTTCGTGGGTATACGCCCAATTCAAGGGGCACGCTCTTTTCAGATACTGGGGGCGTGCGCTTGCAGGTGCGCGAAGTGGGGGCATTCCTTGGCCATGGAAAAGAGGTGGGCTCATTTATTTGGAATGCCTCCGTAAGAGCTGATAAGAATCAGAACTTCGATTGGTTGTTTTCTCCCGCTGTTTCCCTGGTGTATAAGCCAAATGACCGAACCGTCTGGCGTGCTGGCTTGACGTCTGCCATTCGGAACCCAACCCTGCAAGATCAGTACCTCTACTACAACGTAGGTAGAGCCTTGCTTCTAGGGAATTTGCATGGGTATGACTCGTTGGTGACGATTGACAACGTAAGCGACTTTTTAGCTGCTTCACCACAGGATCGCTCCACCTGGGTTTGGGAGTATTACAGTATTGCGGGTGTACGGCCAGAACAGGTGCGTAGTGTCGAAATTGGCTACCGCGACACCTGGTGGGATCGTGTGTACATCGACGCCACGTACTATTACAGTTGGTACCAGGATTTTATAGGTTACCACGTTGCACTCAAAATAGACGACAATCCTGGAGGCAGTGCAGCCGATAGACTTCGCTCGGCGCAAGCGTACCGAATTGCGTCCAACGCCCAAGAAATGGTGACTACACAAGGCTTAAGCGCAGGAGCCAATTATTATTTCAAGCGCTACACCCTTAGCGGGAATTACAGTTGGAATGTCCTCAACTCTGGAGCGGATGACCCCATTATTCCTGCCTACAACACACCGGCCCACAAGTACAATGTTTCATTAGCCGGTCGCGATTTGCCTTGGAAATGGAAAAATGGCCAGTTTGGATTTTTAATCAGCCATAAATGGGTTCAAGGATTTCTTTTTGAAGGATCTCCTCAGTTTACAGGTTCAATTCCAAGTTACCGCTTGACAGATGCGCAACTTTCTTGGAATGCAGATGAGGGCGACTTGGGCGTGAAACTTGGTGCTAGCAATGTCTTTAATCGCCAGGTGGTCCAGGTCTATGGAGGCCCCTCCGTTGGAAGGCTTATTTACCTAAGTACAACGGTAGAACTCTAATTTTCATTTTGTTATCGTAATTTAATAATCGCTAAAAAAATCATTTATGAAAAAATTGTACACCCTTAAAGTGTTGGCGCTAAGTTTCCTCGTCTCATCGGGATCCTTATTTGCCCAACAGCGCTATTTGGATGAGGTATTCACCTCGTCGCAGATTATGCACATTCCTGACGTTGCATATGGCTATAATTTTAGCCAATACGTTCCTGCTGCCATGGGAGGACCCATGGTCATTCCTATGTATACGGACATTTTCATGCCGGATACTTCCGTCGACCAAGTAGCTTCGCGCCCGGTAATTGTGCTCTTGCACACTGGATCTTTCTTGCCCCCGGGATTGGCTTCTCCCATGGGTTCACGAAAAGATTCTGCCATTACGGAGATTGCTACTAGGTTCGCACGCAGAGGCTTTGTTGTGGCTTCAGCTTCCTACCGATTGGGGTGGTTGGCAAACTCCACCAATTTGGATCTTCGCCGAGGAACAAATTTGATGGCGGTATACAACGCGGTGCAGGACATTAAGGTGTGCGTTCGTGCTATCCGAGCGTCCAAACTCGCCCTCGGAGATCCCTACCGTGTTGATCCCAACTTTATTTCACTGGTTGGTGTGGGCTCAGGTGGGTATATTACGCTTGCCTATGCAAGTATTGATAACTACGGAGAGGTTGCCAACCCATCAAAATTCCAGTACTCAGCTGCTGGAACCGGTATTTTTGGCAATACCATCAGTGCCGGTGATGCCTATGTGGACACGGCCATTGTAGGCGATTGGGACGGTTATGGCGGCGAAGCCACCATTATCGGAAGCCATCCAGTTACTGGCCTGCCGCTTATTGACTTGACGCAACCCGGTAGAAACATCCCTCTTTATGCTGGAGTGCCTCATGGTGTCAATCTTGTGGTCAATTTGGGTGGTGCATTAGGGGATTCTGCGTGGGTTGGCCAGGGTGATGCACCCATGCTGTCCTTCCATAGCCGTTACGATTTCTTTGCTCCTTACTACCGCGGAATGGTGAATGTGCCTATTGCCGGTAACTTCTTCCCTGTTGTAGAAGTAGCTGGTAGCCACACCGCCGTGAAAATTGCTAATTCGCTTGGCAACAATTCGGTTTTGGGAGGCGCTAGTCTGATGGATGCGTATTCTGTAAAAGCGCGATCCAATCCCTACAACATCGGCAACCAAGAGAATATCTACACGTTCAATATGTTGCCCCCTAATGCGACCATGCCATTCCGTGTCAATGCGAATCCATGGGATTGGTGGGATCCGAATGATCCTCTTTCGGTCAATGAGACGAATCCAAATATCAAGGCGCAGTCCTTGCTCTACATAGACACCGTGATGGCCTTCATGATGCCCCGAATGGCAAATGCCATGAATGCCGTGGGATATTCGATTGGTCAAGACGAGCAGGAGGCCTTTGCTATCCAGATGAGTCCAAACCCAAGTCAATCGGATGTTTGGATTAGGGTTCAGGGCGCTGAGATAACGAGTGTATTGGCGTTGGATATATTGGGACGACCTGTGTACCAAGTTGCCGAGCTACATGCCGGTGCTGTTCAACTTCCATCCTATGTATGGCCAAGAGGAACCTATTTTGTTCGGGTTGAAACCACTCGTGGAGTTCAGACTCTGAAACTCATTAGAGACTAAGCCAAATCCCTTTTCTTCGAAACCGCGCCCGCTGGGCGCGGTTTTTTTTGATTTATGAGGGCTACGGATCAGAAGGTTTCTACCCCTTCAACTCCACCAACAAATCCCTAAGCTGAGCGGCCTTGAGGAAGTCCAGGTCTTTGGCGGCGGCCTCCATGGCTTTGCGGGTTTCGAGGATTTTGGCCTCGCGCTGTTCGGGGGTGAGGAGGGAGA
>JAYQOY010000058.1:0-9495 GCA_038145075.1 Schleiferiaceae bacterium
TAGAGGGCTAGAGGGCTAGAGGGCTAGAGGGCTAGAGGGCTAGAGGGCTAGAGCTTGGCAAATCAACGGAAAGTCCCAGCGCGCGGCGAAGGTCCATCACACAGATTAAGGGTAAAAGAGATTAAGCGTTTAAGCAAAAAGGCTACAGCGCGAAGCGCGTGCTCTCAAGCTACCTAGCTCCCTTGCCTATTTACACGTAGCCGTATCGTGCCCCTCTTTCCAGAGGTACTGCGTGTACATGTTGCCTTGAAACTCTGAGGTCCATGTCATCACATTGCAATCGCATGTGAATTTGACGTACTTCTTGGAGATGTTTCCAAAGTTCAAATCTTCCACGAGCGTATCCCCGTCGAGGTACCAGGTGTGTGGGTTTGGAATGGCATCCGCAATGCTTCCAAAGGCCCCGTTTGTCGAGTAAATCGTGTACTTCAAGCTATCGGCTGTGAATTCGTACAAGGTGCTGGGCATCACCACCCAACGTCCAGTGACTTTGCAGTCCAAGGTTTTCTTTTTTTCACAGGACGAAACGGCCAGGACCATCAAAAGGCCAAGAACTAGAAGAGAAGTTAAATTTTTGGATTTCATTCGGTTAAAGTAACTAATTCCCCTTCAACCCTTAAACCCTTAAACCCTTTAAGCCAGAGGGCGAAGCCCGAGCTACCTAGCCCTCACGCCCACCACACCTTCTTCAACCAGAAGGAAACGCGGACCAGCAGGATGAGGGCAGGGACTTCTACTAAGGGACCAATGACGCCGGCGAAGGCTTGACCCGAATTCAGGCCAAAGACGGCAATGGCAACCGCAATGGCGAGCTCAAAATTGTTACCCGCAGCGGTGAAGGCCACGGACGTCGTCTTGTCGTAGGAGGCGCCGACGGCTTTGCCAAGGAGCACCGAAATCCCATACATGAACGCAAAATACAGGAGGAGAGGCAGGGCGATGTGGAGGACGTCGGTGGGAATTCGGACAATGGCTTCCCCTTTGAGGGAGAACATCACGACAATGGTGAAGAGAAGCGCATAGAGCGTGAGGGGTGCAATACGCGGCAAAAAGGAGGTGCTGTACCAGGTTTCGCCTTTGGCCTTGACCAGGAGAATGCGGCTGAGTGCCCCAGCGGCAAATGGGATGCCAAGGTAGATGGCGACACTTTCGGCAATGGTGTAGACGGAAACATCCACCAAAGCGCCCTTCAAGCCAAAGTAAGGGGGCAAAACGGTGATGAAGAGCCAGGCGTAAAAGCTGTAGGCTGCCACTTGGAAGAGGCTGTTGATGGCGACGAGGCCCGCGCCATACTCGCTGCTGCCTTCGGCCAAATCGTTCCAAACAAGCACCATGGCAATGCAGCGTGCTAGGCCGATGAGGATGAGTCCAACCATGTATTCGGGATAGTCCTGCAAGAAGAGTAAGGCCAAAGCGAACATGAGGATGGGACCGATGACCCAATTCAGTAAGATGGAAAGCGAGAGCAGGCGAACATCCCGGAATACCCGGGGCAACAAGCGGTAATTCACTTTGGCGAGCGGCGGATACATCATCACAATCAAGCCCAGGGCGATGGGCACGTTGGTCTGTCCGTAGTGGAAGGATTCGAGGAAGGTGGAGGTTTCGGGGAGAAAATACCCCAGGCCCACACCGGTCGCCATGGCCAAAAAAATCCAAACGGTTAAATACTGATCGAGGAAGCCCAATTTCTTACGCGTGGACATGCGGAGAGGGGGGTATTTGAGAAAAAACGTAGAACATTTCGGAGGCGATTTGCAGGCAGCGTTCGTCGTAGGCCTGCGCCTCTTGTGGACTGCCGTCAAAGGCTTTGGGGTCGTCGTACCGGATGGCAAATCGAACCTCAGCTTGAGGGATGAAGGGACAACCCTCGTCTGCACTTGAACAGGTCATGATGGCCGCGTAGGTTTCACCCTGTGGATAAGACTGGTCATAGGTCTTAGAGTACGCATGGACCGGTCTAACGTTCTGCGCAAAATCAACCCAAACGTTTGGATTCACCTCGGAGTCCTTTCGGATTGCACATCCCGCACGCTCCAGGCTCGCAATGGCTGCCGGGGAGAAGGCTGTGGTTTCGGTTCCGCCAGATGCACACTGCACCTCAAGGCCGTAATAAGCCGCAGCTACGTGCGCCCAAACTTGCGCCAATTGACTCCGCCGCGAATTGTGCGTACAAATGAAGTTCAGACGGACAGATTGGTTAGCCTCCATCTTCATCTGAATAAAATCCACCAATTTGGACAGAGCCTCAACCCGATTATCCGGAATGGACATTTCCAGAACATGCGCCACGGTCTCGCGCAGGGTCGGAAACCACGTGCGGTGTGCTTCAGAGCTCATTAGCAACAGCCCAGAGGTGCAGCTGAGGGTACACGTTCAAAAAGGCGTTCAAATTGTTCCCGCATGACTTGCCAGCGTTCCGCATCTATGCAGTAACTCACCCGAACACCCTCAATGCTTCCCTTGAGAATGCCCGCTTCTTTGAGTTCAGCCAAATGCTGGCTAACTGTAGCTTGGGCCAGCCCAATTTCCGCGACCAAATCCCCCGTAAAACAGGCATTTTGTTTTGCGAGGAATTCCACAATGGCCAAACGAGCCGGGTGAGATAACGCCTTAGCCAGCCGAGCCAGTTCATTCTGAGTAGGCGTAAAAAGATTTGATTTTGAAGTTCCCATGCACTGTTTTTATCTATCGCAATATTACGATAAATGTACCACCCTTGTACCCTTAAACTCTTGTACCCTTAAACTCTTCTACCCTTAAACCCCTTGAGCGACCCTAGCCCCGCATTTTATCCAACAAGGCGCTGAGCAACTGCGCTTCTTCGTCGTTGAGCGACTTGGGGAGTTGCACCTTGTGGAGCTTGTCGACGGACCGAATTTGGCCCAACAATTCCAGGCCGCGCAGCGTCAAGAAGATTTCGGTGATGCGCTTGTCCTCTTTGGAGGTTTGGCGCTCGATGAGTTTGCTTTTTTCCAGGCGGTCGATGAGGCGGGACACGTCGCTGGTTTTGTCGAGCAGGCGTTCGCGAATTCGGGCCGATGCCATACCGTCCGGATGCGCGCCCCGAAGAATGCGCAGCACATTGTACTGCTGCATGGTGATTTTATACGGCTTGAGCGCCTCCGTCATCTGATCCTTCAGCCAATGGTAGGTGAACAGCACATTGACCAGGGCCAGTTGCTGATCGTTCTGCCATTTCCGCTGCTGAATCTCGTCCTGGAGGCTCTTCACCGTTTAGACCTTCATGATGTCGTCTTCCTTGGCGGCCACTTTGGCGTCAATGCTGGCTATGGCCTGGTCGACCAACTTCTGGACATCGTCTTCCACGCCTTTGCGCATGTCTTCGCTAAGTCCATCTTTTTCCAAACGCTTCGCTTCGTCCATGCCTGTCTTGCGAATGGCCCGAATGCCCACCTTCGCATCCTCCCCTTCGGCCTTCGCCATGCGCACCAAATCTCGGCGGCGGTCCTCCGTCAAAGGCGGGATGTTGATGATGACCATTTCCCCGTTGTTTTGGGGGTTGAAGCCCAAATTCGCATGGAGAATCGCCTTCTCAATGGCCTGAATCATGGTCTTCTCAAAGGGCTGGATGAAGAGCGTGCGCGCGTCCGGCGTATTGATGTTGGCCACTTGGGTCAACTTCACCATGGAACCGTAGTACTCCAAAGAAACCCCCTCGAGCATCGAAGGATTCGCGCGGCCGGCGCGCAATTTCAAGAGGGCTTTGTCCAGGTGGGAAAGGGGTTTGTCCATGTCCTCTTTCAAGGACTCGAGCAAAAATTCAATTTCTTCTTCCATGGGAATAGGAGCGCTTACGATTGCGTGACCAGCGTGCCTACATTCTCGCCTTGGACGAGTTTCAGCAGGTTGCCGGGCTTATTCATATCAAATACGATGATGGGCAACTTGTTCTCGTTGCTCAAGGTGAAGGCCGTCAAGTCCATGACGTTGAGACCTTTCTCAAAAACTTCTTTGAAGGAGATGGTGTCGTACTTCATCGCGGTGGTGTCCTTTTCAGGGTCCGCTGTGTAGATACCGTCCACACGGGTGCCCTTCAAAATCACATCCGCTTGAATTTCAATGGCGCGAAGGGTCGCACCCGTATCCGTCGTGAAGTAGGGATTGCCAGTGCCTGCTGCAAAAATGACCACGCGGCCTTTTTCCAAATGGCGCACGGCTCGGCGGCGAATGAACGGTTCGCACACTTTGTCCATTTCAATGGCGGATTGCAAGCGCGTTTGAACGCCTACGCTCTCCAAGGTGGATTGAAGGGCCAAACCGTTAATGACGGTAGCCAACATACCCATGTGATCGGCCTGAACGCGGTCCATGCCTTCGCCTGCGCCTTTGAGCCCACGAAAGATGTTGCCACCTCCAATGACAATGCCCAATTGCACGCCTTGATCCACAACGGCTTTGATTTCAGCAGCATAGTCGGCGAGGCGTTGTGTGTCCAGGCCAAAAGCTTTGTCCCCCATCAGGGCTTCCCCGCTGAGTTTGAGTAAGATGCGTTTGTACTTCATGGGATGCTTGATTCTCCCAAAGATAGTGCGAAGCTCCTAGGCGTTCCAAGCCCCGCAGGGCGCAAAAAAGAAGCGCCGTGCGGAGGTTGCCCTCGGCACGGCGCTGAAAAATCTAGGTCGAGTATCCTTAGACGCCCAAGCCAACGCGGCGGAAGCCGGTAGCGACCAAACCACCTTGAACGCTGTTCAAGTAGCCAGCCACAGATTGCTTGCTGTCTTTGATGAAGTCTTGCTCCACCAAGGTGTTCTCCTTGAAGAACTTACCCAATTTGCCTTGCGCAATCCGGTCTACCATCTCTTCGGGCTTGCCCTCCTGACGGATTTGCTCGCGGGCGATTTCCAATTCGCGCTCGATAGCCTCGGCGGGAACTTCGTCCTTGTTCAAAGCCACAGGGTTCATCGCAGCAACTTGCATCGCTACGTCTTTAGCAGCCTCAGGCGCGGAAGCAGAAACAGCTACCAACGTAGCCAACTTGTTGCCCGCGTGGATGTATGAAGCCACACAAGCGCCTTCGATGTGCTCGTAGTAAGCGATCTCAATTTTCTCACCGATCACACCGGTTTGCTCGGTCAACTTGTCCGCGATGGTCAAGGAACCTTCGTAGGACAAAGCCAACAGTTCTTCTTTAGTAGCGGGGAAAGCGGCCAAAGCCACTTCAGCCATTTTGGTGGCCATCGCAACGTAGCCTTCGTTCTTAGCAACGAAGTCCGTTTCACAGTTCAAGCTTACGATGACACCGCGCGTTTGATCCGCGTTGGTGATAGCGATAACAGCACCTTCCGTAGCGTCGCGGTCCGCGCGCTTAGCCGCCACTTTCTGACCTTGCTTGCGCAATACGTCGATCGCAGCTTCGAAGTCACCATTTGCCTCGGTCAAAGCCTTTTTGCAGTCCATCATACCGGCACCGGTCATCTGACGGAGTTTGTTCACATCTGCAGCAGTAATTGCCATGATTCTCGTGATTTAAGGAGTGTGTAAAGAAAAACCGGGGCTGTTGCCCCGGCGTTATTTTTAGGAAACTTTAGCCGCAGCCTTTTCCAACTTTTCGTTGCCGGACTTTTCCTTGTCCGCCTTGCGCTGGCTCAAAGCCTCTTTCACGCCTTCCGCAACTGAAGAAAGGATGAGAGAGATCGACTTTGAAGCGTCGTCGTTGGCAGGGATAACGTAGTCCACCAAGTTGGGGTTAGAGTTGGTGTCCACCATAGCGAATACAGGGATACCCAAGGTGCGGGCCTCTTCTACAGCGATGTGCTCGCGAAGAATATCTACCACAAACAAAGCAGCGGGAAGGCGGCTCATATCCGAAATAGAACCCAAGTTCTTTTCGAGTTTGGCACGTACGCGGTCTACCTGCAAGCGCTCGCGCTTAGACAAGGTGTTAAACGTACCATCTTCTTTCATCTTATCGATGTTGGTCATCTTCTTGATCGCTTTGCGGATCGTTACGAAGTTGGTCAACATACCGCCAGGCCAGCGCTCCACGATGTAAGGCATATTCAAAGACTTAGCAGTCTCAGCCACGATCTCCTTGCCCTGCTTCTTGGTAGAAACGAACAAGATCTTGCGGCCCGAACCAGCGATCTTCGCCATAGCGTCGGTAGCAGACTGCAGCTTGCGCTGGGTCTTTTGCAAATCAATGATGTGGATACCATTGCGCTCCATGTAGATGTACGGAGCCATGTTGGGGTTCCACTTGCGCGTCAAGTGACCAAAGTGGACACCAGCGTCGAGAAGTTGTTGAATTTCAGGCGTATTTGCCATTTTCTGTGGGGTTTACATTCACTTAATTCAACCGACCAGTAGCGCAGAGCGATCTGGCCAGTTTGGATACTAAACCAACTACTCCAGCGATTAACGCTTGGAGAACTGGAAACGCTTGCGCGCTTTCTTTTGACCGAATTTCTTACGTTCAACCATACGTGGGTCACGGGTCATAAGACCTTCAGGCTTCAGTAGGGTGCGGAACTCGGGATTAATCGATACCAAGGCACGAGAGATGCCCAAACGGATAGCTTCCGCCTGGCCGGTGATGCCACCGCCTTCTACGTTCACTTTTACGTCGAACTTGCCGATCGTCTCCGTCAAGGAGAACGGCTGGTTCACTTTGTACTGCAACTGTGAGGTAGAGAAGTAGTTGCTCAAATCGCGGTGGTTTACCGTAACGGAACCGTTACCTTCTTTGAGGTATACGCGAGCCACAGATGTTTTGCGGCGACCGATAGCATGGGTGGTAGACATAGAACCGACTCTTATGCGTTAATGGTTACAGGCTGTTGGGCTTCGTGGGTGTGCTCAGCACCAGCAAATACATGCATGTTGCGGAACAAGGCACGACCGAGGCGGTTCTTGGGCAACATGCCGCGAACGGCTGTTTCCAAAACGCGCTCAGGGTGCTTGGCCAATTCCAAGGCGGGCGTGCTGAAACGCTGGCCGCCGGGGTAGCCCGTGTAGCGGATGTACTGCTTGGTCTCCATCTTAGAACCAGACAGGCTCACCTCTGCCGCATTGATAACAATCACATTGTCACCGCAATCTGCGTGAGGAGTAAAGTTGGGCTTGTGCTTTCCGCGAAGGCGTGAAGCAATCAAAGAGGCCACACGACCCAAGGATTTACCTTGAGCGTCTACAACGACCCACGTCTTCTGGGCGGTTGCCTTGTTGGCAGAGATGGTTTTATAGCTAAGCGTATCCACTTTTCAGCAATATTTTTTGGGGCTGCGAAGATACGTACATTAATTGCAAATAGCCAAAGGTTCTTTCACCTTTAAATGCGAAGTACCTTAGGGCTTTCCAAATTTCCGCTGTCCCCATGTTCTTCCGTTCGTCCCGAATCGCTTTCCTTTCCTTGTTATTCCTCGCTTTTTCAAGCCTCCAGGCCCAAACGATCCTCCGTTGCGCGGCGGACGAAAATTTGGCGCTCGAACTCCAGAGCAACCCCCGCCGCGCCGCTTTGATGGCAGAAACAGAGGCCCTCATGGAAGAACAGATGGTGATGGACGCTCAGGGAACGGAGAGCGTCGTGCACATCATCCCTGTTGTCTTCCACGTGATGTGGTACGACCAGAGCGACAACATTTCGGAAGCCCAACTTCAAGATGCCATCGACATCTTAAATGAAGACATGCGTCGCATGAATCCCGACACAGGCTTGTTGCGCGCTATCTTCAAACCCGTGGCGGCCGATATGGAGGTGGAATTTCGGCTCGCGAAAAAGGATCCCAACGGCAACTGCACCAACGGCATCACACGCATGCAGACCAATTTGAGTTTGGCCGCCAACAACAACGTGAAGTCCCTCGTTGGATGGAATAACACGAAGTATTTAAACATTTGGGTGGTTCGCAACATCAACTTGGCGAATACGACGCCCGGTACGATAACGCTGGGCTATTCGGCCTTTCCCTACAATGGCATTCCGCTTACGCAGGATGGAATTGTGATTCGGCACGACAATTTGGGCAGCATTGGCACGTCTGCCGGCACACGTAACCGAACGCTCACCCACGAAGTCGGCCACTACCTCAACCTCTACCACACCTTCCAAGGCGGCTGCAATCAGGGCGACAATTGCTATGACACCCCACCCGTCGCCTCTGCCTCCAATGGCTGCAACAACAGCACGCAGAACACCTGCAGCAACGACAACCCCGACCTGCCCGACATGGTCGAGAACTATATGGACTACAGCGACGACAACTGCATGAATACGTTTACGCAGAACCAAAAGTCACGCGCTAAGTCCGTCTTGAACAACCTCAACCTTCGCGGCAACTTGTGCACTTCGGGCAATTTGGCCTTCACCGGCGTGGACGGCAACAGCATTACCTGTGCCCCCGTGGCAGACTTTACGGTGGACCGAACCCTCCTCTGCGCCGGCGAGCAGGTGCAGTTCACGGATTTGTCCGCCTACCAAACCCTGACCAGCTTCCACTACACCATTGCGGACCAAAACAACGGCAACCAGCAGCACATCATCACCGCCAACCCCTTGCTCACCTTCAATGCTCCGGGCGTTTATGACGTGAAGTTGGAAATCCAGAACGCGGCAGGTAACAGCATGAAGCAGTATGGGAAGTTGATTACCGTTCGGCCCGCGGGTGGAACCTCCTACAGCCCCTTCTTCTCGGCGACCATGGAGGATGCCTTGCCGAATGGAATTTGGACCGTCGAAAACAACGGCGACAACATCAAATGGATACGTACCAGCGCTGCAGCCAAATCCGGCACACACTCCTACGTATTGGACAATTTCAACGTGGCCGGCACCGGAGGGGGCGATGCCCTCATTGCAGGTCCCATCGCCGTGAGCAACATGACCGCCAATCAACTGCGTTTCTCGCATGCCTTTGCCCGAAAAACCTCATCCGACAACGACCAACTGAAAGTCTTTACCAGCACCGACTGCGGCCAAACCTGGGCCCTGCAGCGCCTTGTACCCGCCTTCCAGCTGGGCTCTGCCACCTACTACCCAACTACCTTGTTCGTTCCCAGCGCAAGCGATTGGAAAGAGACCACCGTCAATTTCACCGGCTTGAACAACGCCACCTCCGTGATGATCAAATTTGAATTCATAAGCGGCGGCGGCAACAACGTGTATTTGGACGACGTCACCTTTAGCACGACGGTGGGCGAGGAAGAAATTTCTTCTGAGCAGCTCGTCCTGGCTCCCAACCCAAGCGCTGGCGGCAGCACGCTCAGCCTTCCAAGCGCAAAGGGACAGGTCTATGTTTTGGACGCTTTGGGCCGAACGGTACTTTCTCAATCTGTCACCGAACGCCAACTCCAACTCCCCGCTCTGCCCGCTGGCCTCTACCTCGTGCGTTGGGTAGCCAGCCCCAGTGAGGTAAAGACCTTGCGGTGGGTGGTGAAGGGCTAAGTGCGCCTGCGGCGCGCTAGAGGGCTAGAGGGCTAGAGGGCTAGAGGGCTAGAGGGCTAGAGGGCTAGAGGGCTAGAGCTTGGCAAAACAAC
>JAYQOY010000059.1:0-9173 GCA_038145075.1 Schleiferiaceae bacterium
TAACCTTAAAAACCATTTAGTATGAAACATGGAAATGCAAAGTACCCTCTCGAATTAATGCTTGCAGTTTGCCTACGGGAAGAAAGGAAACTCTATCCACAAGAATTTCTGCAAACCATACCGCGAAGTACCTTATCCCTTTGGAGGTCCAAGCCACCTCAGTTCTTTATCCAGCAATTTGAAGATCCAGAAACTCGTGAAATCGTAAAACGGGCAAAATCGAAAGAAAGCCATGAAGCGGCGACTCGAAAAAAGATCACAGCTTCTTATTTCAAATTCTTACAGTTCATTAAGGACCGAATGGGCGAAAAAGAATACCTGCGGTTCTTGAGTTCAAATAAACGAGACTTCCTCATAGTCGTTGATTCCCTCGAGGGGGCCATTTCAAAGAACATTTTCCTGGAGGCCGCAGGCGTAAGTAAAAACCGATATTGGAGCTGGAAAATTGCAGAGACCGTCAAATGCGATAGCAGTTATGATTCGGTGTGCATACGGAAGCGTCCACACAAAACGACGAAGCAAGAAGTCCAGCGCATACGGCGCATTGCTATGAAAGGAGGCCCCAATAAATATGCGATTTGGGCCACCGCTTTGAAAGAAGGGAAGATTGCCGTAGGAAAACAGACTTTTTACACGTACACGAAAGACATACTTACGGAAAAGCAACATCGAAAAGCGCCCAAAAAGCATCGAAAAGTTCGGGCAAACGCTATTCATGAAATTTGGCACGCGGATATTTCTATCATCTTCACCGCCGATGGGAAAAAACACTGTCTGTACTGTGTGATGGATAATTATTCGCGGGCAGTCTTGGCTTGGCGCATTGAAGACCGTGTTCGCAAATCCATATCGGCAGAAGTACTGCGCGATGCGTTTATTCGGTCCTGTCCAGAGAAGGTGAAGTACATGACGGATGGAGGGAGTGAAAACCGCAATATCCTAGACACAGATTTACCGGAAATCAAATTCAAGGTGACCCATTTAGTCGCACAGAAAAACGGGATACCCTCTAATTCTATGATTGAACGTGTTTTTCACACGTTAAAAAATGAATACAAAAGAGTGGTCAATGCGCAAGACAAGGGGCATCTAATTAAAGTCGTCTCCGAAGTGATCAACGCCTACATGGACCGGCCCCACAGCGCCCATGGAGTGTACAGTCCTCGTGAGGTGCTCATGAAGACTTCAGGTTGGTTTGATAAAAAAGCTGTTCTGTATTCTTCGGCCAAAGCACGCCTAGAAGCCAATAAGAACGCCACATGTTCTAATTGTGAAAACTGTACGTGTTCTACCTCCTTTGACTGGGATGTGGTGGGTACCCCTCCTAACAATCCCAAAGACAAGTCAGAATAAAAAACGAACCCTAAGCGCCCTGTGCAAACGGGTAGGGGGGTGCGCATGTTCAACGCGCCTTAAAAAAGGCATTTTCTAAAAAAACCAGCACTTAATGTGCTGGTTTTCAATGTTTTAAGCGGAGAGAGGGGGATTCGAACCCCCGATACAGTTTCCCGTATACACACTTTCCAGGCGTGCTCCTTCAACCACTCGGACACCTCTCCAAAGATGTTGTGGGCGGCAAAGATACATAAAAGGCCTGCCCTGCAAACGTTTGACTATACAGGACTGTACAAGACCTTTGTAGCTATGAATTTGGACCTAGCCTACCAGGCGTATTGGGAAAAGGCCCTGCCTGTAGAGACCTATTTGGACGACTTGCTGCAAGCGATGCCCAAAGATTTGGAGGGCATGGACCGCTACCTCCCGATCAATCAACAAAGAGTGAAGCGGCTCTTGAGCCGTTTCCAACTGAATCCAGAGGTGGAAGCGGCCTGCCTGAATGCTCCACAGGGCAGCAAATGGTTGATCCTAAACGAACATTGGTGTGGCGACGGGGCTCAGAGCATACCGGTTCAAGCTGCGATGCAAAGAGCGAGCAATGGTCGCTTAGAAATTCGGGTACTCTTCCGCGATCAAAATCTGGAACTCATGGATGCCCACCTTACCAACGGAGGAAGAAGCATTCCCATGACCCTTGCGCTCACCCCCGATTGGGCGGTTGGCAAAACCTGGGGGCCACGACCCGCGTATGCCATGGACCTCGTGGCGCGCATTAAAGCGAATCCGGATATAGCACATACCTATTCCGAAGAGCTTCACAAGTGGTATGCTCTCAATAAACAACAAGCGATTCAAGTGGAACTCGCCCAAGCCCTCTTGGGTCTATAAACTGCGCTCGCCCGCCACATTGGTCGCAAAGCCTTCGCGAAAAGCCACCCCCTGCTTGCCCTGTCCGAGAAGCCACATGGACTTGGTGATGACCGCTTCCAAGGTCATATCCCCCGCCGATAGAACGCCGGCATGGCGCAGCGTTCGCGATGCGGCATAGGCTGGCTGACGCACCCCACCCATCGGACATTGGGACGCATTGATAAAGAGTACGCCGCGCTCCTGCCCTTCGTCAAGAAGGGTTGGAAGCCAGGGCCAGTTGGGCGCATTCCCGCTACCAAAGCTCTGTAAAATGATCACATCACGACCTGAGTCCAAGCAGATGCTCCGCGCCAAACGCTCATCCATGCCGGGGAAAAAGCGAAGCACCCCAACTCGCGTATCCGTCGCGGGTGCAAAGCAAACGGGGCCCGTGGGCCTCCACAGAGAGGACTCATGAAGCTGCAGGCTGACACCTGCCTCCCCTAATGCGGGGTAATTGGGACTTTCAAAGGCATTAAAGGCTTGGGACGATCGCTTGTACGCTCGGTTCGCCCGCAGCAATTGGTACTCAAAATAAATTGCGACTTCCTGCAACACTGGCGCGTCATTTGCCTCTTGCAATACCACTTCCAACGAGGTGATTAAATTTTCGCGCGCATCGGACCGCAGTACGCCAATGGGCAATTGGCTGCCCGTGAAGACGATGGGCTTACCCAAATTTTGGAGCATAAAACTCAGCGCCGAAGCGGTATAGGCCATGGTGTCTGTGCCGTGCAGCACCACAAACCCTGAATACCTGTCTCTACGCTCATAAATGCCCGTCGCCAAGCGTTCCCAATGATTCGGCTGCATCTCACTGCTGTCCATGGGCTCCCAGGGCTGCCAGGTCTCTACCGTGGCCTGAAGCTGTGCAAGCTCCGGCACATGGCTCAATACCTGCGCAAAGTCAAAGGGCTGCAAATCGCCTTCCGGCCCTTGAACCATGCCGATGGTGCCTCCGGTGTAGATGAGTAAGACCTTCATGTGGGTTGTGCTTTACAAGCGGAAGATACGACGGGCATTGTCGCTCGTGGTACGGTCTACGTCCTGGAAGGTCAGGCCCAAGTGGTCGGCTAGGTGTTCGGCTACTCGACGCACATACGCCGATTCATTGCGCTGCCCCCGGTACGGGGTAGGCGCCAAATACGGACTATCCGTTTCCAAAACCACATGGTCCAACCCAACAACCGCCAGGACGTCCACCACCTTAGCCGTTTTAAACGTGGCGACGCCTCCAATGCCCAGGTGATGCCCCATGGCTATTAGCTCCTGCGCGATCTCTAGGGAACCGGTGAAGCAATGGAGTACGCCCGATAGCTCTGGACAGGCGCGTTGCCTCAAAACGTCCATCGTGGGGCCCCATGCCTCTCGGACGTGCATGCTGAAGGGTTTTTGGAAGCGAATGCACCAGTCCAACTGGCGGTGCAACGCCTGGATTTGGCGGTCTAGGGTGCTTTTATCCCAGTACAAATCCAGACCAATTTCTCCCACGGCCACAAAGGCGTCGGGATTGGCCTCCCAGAGTGCCTCATAGCGGTCTAATACCCCTTCCCAGTCCTCCTGGACGTCACAGGGATGAAGGCCCAACATAAGCCGCACGGCCTCCGGATAGCGGGCCTGAAGCGCCTGCATTCGGGGCAAGCTCTCATCGTTTACATTGGGCAAAAGCATGTGACTCACGCCTGCCTCAAACGCACGCGCCATCACCGCATCTAGGTCATCCGCCAATTGCGGGTTGTCCAAATGCGTATGCGTATCGATCAAAACAAAGGGGGGTTACAAGCCGAGGCCCTTCTTGGCATCGCCGCCCATCAGGTGTTCCACAGGGTTCTCCAGGGCCTCCTTAATGGCGACCAGCGTACCCACGGATTCACGTCCATCGATGATGCGGTGATCGTAGCTCAACGCCACATACATGATCGGACGAACCACGATCTCGCCATTCACCACCACCGGACGCTCCACGATGTTGTGCATGCCCAAAATGGCGCTCTGCGGTGGGTTGATAATCGGCGTGCTCAACATGGAGCCAAATACACCACCGTTGGTGATCGTAAAGCATCCTCCCGTCATTTCATCGACGGTGATTTTGCCGTCACGCACTTTCACGGCCAAGTCTTTAATCGCGGATTCTACCCCTGCAAAGTCCAAGGTATCCGCATCGCGTACCACGGGCACCATCAAGCCTTTTGGACCGCTTACAGCCACGGAAATGTCCGTGCTATCAAAGCTGACCATATCGTCGCCGTCAATCATGCTCGCTACCGCCGGGTAGAGTTTCAGCGCTCGAACAACCGCAAGCGTAAAGAAGCTCATGAAGCCCAGACCCACGCCGTGCTTCTCCGCAAACGCCTCCTTGTACTGCTTGCGCAAATCCATGATAGGCTTCATATCCACCTCGTTAAAGGTGGTCAGCATAGCGGTTTCGTTCTTGACAGAAACCAAACGCTGCGCCAGCTTCCGACGGAGGGCGCTCATGCGCTGGCGGGATTCTCCGCGACCGGCTACCGTAGAACCCATGGACACTTTGGCGTTGACGGCATCCTCCTTGGTGATGCGGCCGTCCTTACCCGTCCCTGAAACTTGGGCGGGAGAAATGCCTTTTTCATCTAAAATTTTCTTGGCCGCCGGGCTGGGAGTGCCGGTGGCATAGGTCTGTGCGGCCGGAGTGGCTGCAACGGGCATAGGATTGGGGGCAGCGGCCGAAGCGGGCTTTGCAGCACCTCCCGCAGGTGCTTCTGCCGAGGTGTCAATTTTGCAGACGACTTGGCCCACCGCCACGGTGGTGCCGGGCTCCACCAAAATTTCAATCACCCCACTCATTTCAGCGGGCAATTCCAAAGTGGCCTTGTCCGAATCCACTTCCGCAATGGCTTGGTCCTTTTCGACGTAGTCGCCGGTGCTGACCAACCAGCTGGCAATTTCCACTTCAGAAATGGACTCACCGGGGGAGGGAACTTTCATGTCAAGAATCATGGGAGAGAGATTTAGCAGTCAAATGTTTTTTGAATGGTCGCATGTTGAATATGGTGTGCCGCCTGGTGCGATCCAGATGCAGGGGCTGCAGATGCCGCGGGCGAGACGCGCTGAAGCGGCAAATCCGTGTTGGTGCGCAGGTAGGACCATGCACCCATGTTGGCGGGCTCTTCTTGGGCCCAAACCAGCTTCACGTCCGATGGGTATTTCGCCAGTTCTGCCTCAAGGGCCGCTTCTGGCAAGGGATAGAGCTGCTCGAGTCGAATCAACGCCGTTTGGCTATCCTCCCGCTTCTGGCGCTCTTCCAGCAGCTCATAGTACAGCTTGCCCGAACACAAGACGACCTTGCGAATGCCTTTGGGGTCCAAATCGTCCCCCATCACAGGCTGAAACTGCCCAGCGCTGAGCTCCTCCATCGTGGAGGTCGCCAAGGGATGACGCAACAAACTCTTGGGGCTCATGACCACCAGGGGCTTGCGGAATTTCTGATGCATCTGACGACGCAACAAATGGAAGTGATTGGCCGGCGTCGTCGTATTGCACACAAACATGTTGTTCTGCGCACAGAGCTGTAGGAAGCGCTCTAAACGGGCCGAAGAGTGCTCGGCGCCCTGGCCTTCGTATCCGTGGGGCAGCAAAAGCACTATGCCGTTTTGCACCTTCCACTTGTCCTCAGCCGCCGCCAAAAACTGGTCAATAATGATTTGGGCGCCGTTGGAGAAGTCGCCAAACTGCGCCTCCCAGATCACCAAAGTCTCAGGGCTCGCCATGGCATATCCATAGTCGTAACCCAGCACGGCGTACTCGCTCAAATGGGAATTGTAAATCGCAAAGCGCCCAACTTTCTGGGGCACCTGATCGACCAGACTCACCTTCTCCTCCGAATCTTCCAATTTGATGATGGCGTGGCGGTGGCTAAACGTACCGCGCTCCACATCTTCTCCTGAAATCCGAACATTAAAGCCCTCCTGCAACAAGGTGCCGTAGGCCATCATTTCCGCCATACCCCAATCCAGGGCATTGCGCTCAAAGGCCATCGCAGCCCTGTCGCCAATGAGGCGTACGATTTTAGTAAAGAATTTTTTACCCTCAGGAAGCGTCGTCAAGGCCTTTGCCACCCCGTCCAGGCGCTCACGGGCTACCTCTGTGTTAGGCAGGTGGTGCACCTCGCCGTTCTTCGCTGCGGGGAAGTTCTGCCACTCGTCCAGCATGAAGGGCACAATGACATTCTTTTCAATCTTCTTGGCCGTATCAAACTGGCCTTCCAGCATGTCCTTAAACTCTCCCTCCAACTGCTTCAGCAAGGTGTTGGGCACTTGGCCTTCGCCGAGCAATTTCTGGAAGTAGATCTCCCGGGGATTGGGATGGCGGGAAATGGCCTTGTACAGCAAGGGCTGCGTAAATCGGGGCTCGTCGCCTTCGTTGTGCCCGTACTTGCGGTAGCACAAGAGATCGATGAAGACATCGCGGTGGAAGCGCTGACGGTACTCCATGGCAAAGCGCATCGCATGCACCACGGATTCCACATCGTCGCCGTTCACGTGAAGCACGGGCGCCAAAACCACTTTGGCTACATCGGTACAGTAGGTGGACGAACGCGCGTCCATATAGTTGGTGGTAAAGCCCACCTGGTTGTTAATCACGACGTGGATGGTGCCCCCTGTAGAATAGCCTGCGAGACGCTCCATTTGCAGGGTCTCATACACCACGCCTTGTCCGGCTACGGCCGCATCCCCATGAATGAGAATGGGCAATACCCGGTCAAAGTTGCTCGCATAATCGGTGTTGCATTTTGCACGCGCAATGCCCACAACCACGGGATCGACCGCCTCCAAATGGGAAGGGTTGGGCGCAATATTCATCTTCACCGTCTTCTGGTTGGCCAAGGTGCGCTCCGTCGTATACCCCAAGTGGTACTTTACGTCTCCGTCAAAATCATCCTCTGCAAATTCCTTCCCCTCAAATTCAGAGAAAATCTGCGAAGCCGGCTTGCCAAACACATTGGTCAGCACATTGAGTCGACCCCGGTGTGCCATGCCCAAAACCACTTCTTCCACACCCAATTCCGCGCCGCGCTGCAGCATGAAATCCAAACCTGGAATCAAGGACTCTGCGCCCTCAATGGAGAAGCGCTTCTGGCCGACAAACTTGGTGTTCAAAAAGGCTTCAAAGGCAACGGCTTCATTGAGCTTGTGCAAAATGTGCCGCTTTTCCGTCTGGCTGAGTACGGGGTAGTTGTCGTTGGGGTGGATAAAGGACTGTACCCACTTAATCACTTCCGGTTGACGCACGTACATATACTCCACGCCAATCGAGCGGCAGTAAATGGCCTGCAGGTGGGCCACAATCTCGCGCAGCGGCGCTGGCCCTGGCAAGCCCACCTCCACGGCGGCTTGGAAAACCGTGTCCAAGTCCGACGCGCTAAGTCGGAAATTCTCCAGATCCAAGGTGGGGCTGTACGTCCGGCGCTGACGAACTGGGTTGGTTTGCGTAAACAAGTGCCCACGCGTCCGATAGCCATTGATTAAATCGAGGACGGCAAACTCCTTGCGAACCTCATCGGGAACGGCCGTTTCTACTTCAAGTAGGTCTCCGTATTCCGAACGTGAAAAGTCATAGCCCTGAAAAAAAGCCCGCCAAGAGGGCTCCACAGCGTCTGGGTTCTGGATGTACGCCTGGTAGAGGTCGTCCAAAAAGCCAATATGAGAGGTTCCTAGAAAGGAAAAGCGGTCCATGTATCCGTGCGTTACTGGAAAGCAAAATTACGGCAAAAACGACCGCCTATTACTGAAAATTCGGTGAAAATATGCCGGATTTCTTGCTTGGTTTTCAAGCCGTTCGGCCAAAAATCCACTGCGCTAGGGACTGCAAATCGGCCGTTTGACAGCCCTGGGCTTCCGCACGGCCCAAGGCCTCCATCGCCAGGTCAAAGTGGAAGCGTCGCTTGTCCTCCACATGGGCGAGACTTCCCGCGTCCATCATCGCCGCTTTAATAGCGTCCACCTTGGCATCGCTGCGGTCGGCAGCCCAGGTATCCAGCAGCTCAGGCCGATGCGCGTGTAGATGGAGGTACAACAGGGTCTTTTTGTTGCTCCGAATATCGCCTCCCACTTGCTTGCCAACCTGATCGGGGTCCCCAAAGGCATCCAAAATATCGTCGTGAATTTGGAAGGAGGTACCCAGCTCCAGGCCAAAGGCGTACAGGGCCGAAGCCACCTCCGAAGAAGCGGAAGCCGCTGCCGCACCTAGCTCCAGCGCACAGCCCAGCAACACCGACGTCTTGTACCGAATCATCTGCAGGTACTGGCCCTCGTGCACCTGGTCTTGGGTCTCAAATTCCATGTCCCACTGCTGGCCTTCGCAGACCTCCAAGGCCGTTCGGTTAAACACCTTCAACGCCTGGGGCAAGGTCTCTGCCGGCAGGGCGCGCAAGGATTCATAGGCCATCACCAGCAAGGCATCTCCGCTCAAAATGGCGGTATTTAGCCCCCATTGCATGTGGACCGTCGGCTTTCCTCGACGCACCGGCGCCTCGTCCATGATGTCGTCGTGAATGAGCGAGAAGTTGTGAAAGCGCTCCACAGCATGTGCCGCAGGTAGCGCTTGCTCCGCAGGGGCACCCAGCGCTTCCGCCGCCATGAGCGAAAGAACAGGTCGCAACCGCTTGCCTCCCATGCTCAAGATATAGCGCTGTGGGGCGTACAAGGAATCGGGTTGGCGGTTCCATTCGGGCTCGCCAAAGCCTTGCTCCAAACTCTGCAAAAAAAGACGTTGAAGGCGTTCTACGGCGTTCATGCCACTAAGGATTGGAGGTAGGCCCCGTAGCCACTTTTCACCAAGGGGGCCGCCAGGGCGCGCAGTTGATCGGCGCTAATAAAGCCCATGCGGTACGCCACTTCTTCGATGCAGCCCACCTTGAGGCCTTGGCGGCGCTCCATGATTTGGACAAA
>JAYQOY010000060.1:0-8960 GCA_038145075.1 Schleiferiaceae bacterium
TCCTATACCGGAGGAAGCTAGAGAGCTAGAGAGCACGGGCTTCGCCCTGTGGCTGGAGGGCTCGGGCTTCACCCTGTGGCTAGAGAGCTCGGGCTTCGCCCTGTGGCTGGAAAGCTCGAACGCTGCAAAACTCCTATGCCTTAACTGGATGTGTTCTTCTTACGGAAGAGTTTAGTTGATTTCGAAGAAGCGCTTGTTCGGCTAAGTAGCGCATTTAGGGAGATCTTTAACGATTTCGCTTCGTCTATCAAGGTATCTGTCTGGAACACCCCAGGCTGAAGTTTTTCTAAAATGTATAAGAGGCTCACAACTTCATCCAAAGAGCCTCTGCTTATTCGCAGAAAATAGGCAAACTCCTTATCTCGGCCTCTTCCAGAACCTTCGGCAATATTGAGGTGGATGGAAAGCGTTGCTCGTAAAAGTTGATTTTTTAGATATAGCTCACGGCTAAAAAAGGAGTGGTAACTAAGTTCATGAACTTTCAAAAAGAAGCCCTGGCTTGAATGCCAAACACGTAACGAGGTATAGTCAATCATGTCCACAAGGACGGACACCTTTTCCTCTTAGCCGGTAAGAAACGGAACCAAGTGCTTACGATACGTCACACTTACCACCAAGCTTCAGGGCGAAGCCCGAGCCCTCAAGCCTTCTAGCTTTCAAGCCCTCTAGCTCTCAAGCCCTCTAGCCCTCTAGCCAAAAAAAAGCCCGACACTTTCGCGCCGGGCCTTTTCGGGTATAAACGTTTGGGACGTTTAGTAGGTCTTGTACAGTTCTTCGGGAGAACCTGCAGGGTTGGTTGAGTAGCTGATCTTCAAAGCCTGCGCCTTGCGGAGCTCTTGCTTCAAGTCAGAGATCAGGCCCATTTTCACGTCGATGTCAGCCTTGATGGAGACGGTGAATTTGGGACGCTCAGCCTCGTTGATTTCCTCGCGCTTGAGGATAACAAACGACTGCACATCGCCCACACTGCCCAACTGGTCGTCCAGCTGAATGCGGGGTTCAGAACCGTAGAGTTCGGTATTACGAGGAGCACCCATGTAGATGTAGGTGGTCAAATCCTTGCGGTCCAACTTCTGAATCTCCGTTGCCTTGGGCTTCTTCACTTTAACCAAAAGCGTAACCTCGCGCATGGTAGTGGTAACCATGAAGAAGAAAAGCAACATGAAGACGATATCGGGCAAAGACGCCGTCGATACGGGTGGAGTTTCTTTGGATTTTTTCTTGCGAATCTGTGCCATTATCCTCCTACACTTACAGGTTCAGCCTCAGAAATAAACTGAGGATACACCTCAGAAATTGCCGCTTGGCCTTCCTCGTTTAACAGATCAAAGGGACGGCCGTACTTACGTTCAGCCAATTCATTGCGAAGCTCAGAGTAGGCCCCCAACAATTCGTTGCGCACCTTCACAAACATGTCGTAGTTGGTGCCACGGTCGTTTTGCAAAGAGATGATTGCCTTTGTAGGGTTTTCAGAGCTCCTGGGGTCACGGGCGCCACGGCAGTCCTCGCAAGAGCCATCTCCGTTGTTATCAATGAACAACTTAGTCGCTGCACGCAAGTCCTCGAGCTCCATGTACTCCTCCTCGACCAGCAACTGGTTGTTGGAGTTTACCAAAACAACGAAAATGTTCTTCTCGCGGATCTCATTATTATCGGGTGGTGGCTCTTCTGACCACGGCGGTAATTTGACCATCAAGCCCTTGTCCACGTCCATCGTCGTGGTGACGAGGAAGAAGATCAAGAGCAGGAAGGCGATATCCGCCATTGACCCTGCATTGATTTCCGGAATTGCACGTTTATTTCTAGCCATGAGGCAAGAATTATTTACGAATACGAGACAAAGAAGAATACACAACCGCGCCTACGGCCAACAAGAAACAGATGTAGAAGGCATTCAGGCCTGTTGACACCCATTTAGTGGTAGACTCGTCTACGTTGTTGTAGAGCGCAAAGTCAGAGCCGTCTGCCAAGACATAGCTCAACACAAAAACGGCTGCCAAAACACCCAAGCTTTTACCTGCATTGCGCAGACCCACTGGGTTAATCAACATGCCATTTACTGCGCTGGCTACGGCCAACAAGGCAGCAACCACAACCAACACAACAGTCAATACAACTGCTGAGGTGACCATGCCGTCTGAACTTGAGAACCAGATTCCCAATGTGGGAATCGCACCTGCCAATCCTGCTAGCACGGCGGCTCCCATGGAAATTACCCGCACGTTTTTCATATCTAGCTAAGGATTACTTGTTCTTTTCTTGATAAGCAGCAACCATATCCAAGAAGGAGATAGAAGCGTCTTCCATTTTGTTGACGATGTTGTCAATCATAGCGATGATCAAGTTGTAGAAAACTTGGAGGATCATAGCCGTGATCAAACCGAATACCGTGGTCAAAAGTGCCACTTTAATACCACCAGCAACCAGTGAAGGAGAGATATCGCCTGCCGCTTCAATCGCGTCGAAGGCGTCAATCATACCGATAACCGTACCCATGAAGCCCAACATTGGTGCCAAGGCGATGAACAAAGAGATCCAAGAAACGCCGCGCTCAAGCTTGCCGTTTTCAACTGAACCAACAGAAACGATAGCCTTGTCGACCATGTCGATGCCTTCGTTCATTTTGTCCAAACCGTTGTAGAAGATAGACGCAACGGGACCGCGGGTGTTGCGGCAAACGTCCTTGGCAGCTTCAACACCACCGTTGTTCAAAGCGGCTTCGACGTCTGCTAACAACTGGTCGTTGTTAGAGGTAGACATGGCCAAGTAGATGATACGCTCGATGACCAACGCAAGACCCAATACGAGGGCCAACAATACGAAGGACATGAAGAAAGGTCCACCATCGATGAACTGCTTCTTCAACACTTGGGTAAAGCTTGCTTCTTCTTCAGTAGCAGCTTCTTCACTCACAACTTCTTCAGCAGCGGCGGTAGAATCCGTAGCGGCAGTAGCGTTAGAGTCAGCGGCAACCGTTTCGTCAGCGGCAACTGTTTCGGTAGCAGCGGCTTCGGTCGCATCTTGAGCGAAGGCGCTAGAGCTAAACATTACACCTGCTACAAGCAACAGGGCGAAAACCTTTTTCATGGGTTTTTGGGCGAGGTTAGATTAAACAAATTAATGTAAGAGGGACAAAAGTAGGGGAATTGGACTGACCGCCCAAAGGGCGCACAAAAAGAAATGGTTAAGTCTATTTGTTGACCGCCATTTGGAGCGCGTTCGCGTCCCAGTCGGGCGTGTCTAGAATAGCCTCGAGGGCATCGGCCGGATCGCTGACGACCGTCCAAAGTTGGAGGTGCTCCGGACGCATGAAATCTTCCTCCACCATTCGCTCAAGCATCTGAAGTTGAGGGTCGTAGAAGCCATTTTGGTTCACGATGACGATGGGCTTGAGGTACTGGCCCAAACGCTTCAACGTGATGGCCTCCAACAATTCTTCCAAGGTGCCGCAGCCGCCAGGGAGGGCAATGAGGCCTTCGGTGTTGGCGAGAAGGAGTTGCTTGCGTTCGGACATCGTGTCCACAAAAATGAAATCCTCCACGAGGGGGTGGTTCATTTCAATGTCTTTCAAGAAGTTGGGCATGACGCCGTGAGCAACGCCCCCGCCTTCAATGAGAGAAGTGGCAATGTGCCCCATGAGGCCCGTCTTGCCGCCGCCAAACACGAGCTCTGCTCCGTGGGCGATAAAGGCGTCAGCGAGGCGTTCAGCGCCCTCTAGGTAGATGGGATTGGTTTTCGCAGAACCGGCACAGTAGACCGTGACGCGCGCACCTTTCAAGGATTTCATGAGCGAGATTTTGAGGCGTTTCGGAGGGCGTCCAACTCCTGGGCGATGGCTTCCGCCTCGGCCGTTTTAAGGTCCGCTTTCGCGCGATTCACTTTGGAGAGCTCAAAAGCTTCCTGCAATTTCTGTTTGTAAAGGGCCTCGAGCTTTTCCTCTTGACTCTTTGGTTTTAGCCATCCGAACATGGCCACAAAGTTACGCGATGGGCTTTCGGTAAAAGAGGCCGGCGATGGCATTCGTCACTAGACCAGCCACCGGCGCAAAAAGGGCCGACTGCATCGCGTAGCTCTTAAAGTTGAAATAGGCGGCAGCCTCCTCGGGCGTGGCCTCCCCAGAACCCACAGAAAACGCAATGAAATCGTCAAAGAAACTGGGGTTGACGTAGGTGAAGAAAAAGTACAAGGAGGGAATGGATAGGGCGCCCACCATGAGCCCCATGATGCCTCCAAGTTTGAGGCCTTCCCAGTAGGTCCAGGCGCTGCCTAATTCGGCCCGGCGGTAGCGCAAGGCCCACACCATGATGGCGACAGCCGGAATAAAGAACAGGTTGTCGTACAGTAAAAACTGATCAATATGCACCGTGTGGAGGCCAAGCAGAAACTCCAGAATGAGCCATGAAAGGCTCACGAGGGCAAACATCATGGAAAAGCGAAAGGTGGTTAACATGGGTCGAAAGGTTTAGGCGAAAGTAGGAGTAGGAACGCACAAATCAGCGTGCTAGTGTGTGAGCGCTTCAACTCTTTGATGCAACGATGCTTAAAAGGTTGCAAGCCCGTGTATTTTTGCAGTATGAAACGCGCCCTACTTTGGACTGTGGTCCTCTTGACGTCATCGACGGTTGGCTTTTTGTACTACATCGGCTTTTTCATGAGCCTCGAAGTGAAAGAAGGCACGGAGGGAGGCTACCTCTTGGGGGGCTTCTACCACACCGGACCCTATGAAGAAGTAGGTGGGACTTTTCTTCGCGCTCAGGCGGAAGCTGACTCTTTGGGATTTCCCACGGACACCCTGATTGGTTGTTATTTTGACGACCCCAATTCGGTAGAGGCCGACAGTTTGCAAAGCTTCATTGGAGCGGTGCTGGCGTCCGGTGACTTCTCGTATGTGGGCAATATCGACCCAGGGCATTTGGAGATGCATGCCATTTTTGAGGGCGAAGCGCTTTACGTGGACTTTCCGTTTAAGAACGATTTGTCCATGATTGTGGGGGTGATTCGGGTCTATCCTTTCTTGACCAAGGAGGCCGAAAAGCGCGGTTTTGAGACCGGTCAAGTCTATGAAATTTACACCGAGAATACGATTCGATACGTGTTCCAAACCTATCCCGTTGCGCAGGAAGCCAGCGATTCCTTTTGGGAATTGATGGAAGATTCCGGCGACCAAATGGAATAGGCCTACCTTTGCTTCCTTGAAAACATTTACCGATTTAGGCCTAGCGACTCCACTGCTGGACGCGCTGGCCGAACAGGGCTATCAGAGCCCCACTCCTATCCAAGCTCAAGCTATTCCTCCCGCGCTCGAAGGGCGTGACATTTTGGGAACGGCCCAAACAGGCACCGGCAAAACCGCCGCCTTCACCCTGCCCATCCTCCAGCAGCTCATGCCGGTCGCGACGCACCCAGGGAAGCGCCCCATTCGGGTGCTCATTTTGACGCCCACCCGCGAGTTGGCCCTTCAAATTGACGAAAGCATCGGCCTCTATGGCGCCCATTTGAAGCTCAACCATGCCGTCATCTTCGGAGGCGTCGGCCAGAAGCCCCAAACGGATGCTTTGCGCCGGGGCGTGGACCTTTTAACCGCTACGCCGGGTCGTCTTTTGGACCTCATGGACCAAGGCTTTGTGGACCTTAAACAGTTGACGCACTTCGTGTTAGACGAAGCGGACCGAATGCTCGACATGGGCTTCATCCACGACGTCAAGAAGGTCATCGCTAAGCTGCCTAAGAAGCGTCAAACGCTCTTCTTTTCGGCCACTATGCCCAAAGAAGTCGTAGCCCTGAGCGACCAGCTGCTGCACAATCCCGTTCGCGTTGCCGTTGCACCCGTTTCTACCACGGCAGAGACGGTTCAACAGAAAATTTACTTTGTAGACCAGAAGACTAAGCGCTTCTTGTTGCGCGATTTGTTGCAGGACAGCGCGGAGGAAATTCCGTCCGTTCTCGTCTTCACGCGCACCAAACACGGCGCAGATCGTGTGGTGAAAGATTTGGTGAAGGCCGGTATATCCGCCCAAGCCATTCACGGCAACAAGAGCCAAAATGCGCGTCAAAACGCTTTGAGCAATTTTAAGTCGCGCGAGACACGTGTCCTCGTCGCCACGGACATTGCTGCTCGGGGCATCGACATTGACGAACTCACGCACGTCATCAATTTTGAAATTCCGAACATCCCCGAAACCTACGTTCACCGCATTGGCCGCACGGGCCGTGCAGGTCTAAGTGGCGTCGCGTGGTCGTTTGTAGACAAGGAAGAGCGCCCCTACCTGAAGGACATTCAGCGCTTGATCAAGATGGACATTCCTGTAGAGGAAAACCACGCCTACCCTCCTGGAACGGCGGTGGAAGGTGCTTCAACTTCTTCAGATTCGGGTGCTTCTGAATCGCCCGCAAAAGGCCGAAGCCCACGCAACACCGCATCTTCCTCCGAGGAAGGCGCTCCCAAAAAACGCCGCAGCCGTGGCGGCCGCAACCGTCGAAAGCCTGCTTCCAGCGAAGCCTCGGAAGGCAGTCGTAGCGAGAGCCGTGGCGAAGGGCGTAGTGAAAATCGTCCCGCACGCGAAGCGCGCGATTCCCAAGAGGGCGCACGTGAACCTCGTGCAGAAGGAGGCAACCGCCGCCGAGGGGGCCGCAACCGCCGCCCGTCAGGAGATGTTCAACGTTCCGAAGGTGCCCGCACTGAAGGCACACGTTCAGAAGGTTCGCGTTCAGAAGGTTCGCGCAGCGAGGGCAACCGCAGCGAAGGCAACCGCTCATCGTCCTCGCGCGGTCGTGGCGGACGCAACCGCTCCGGCGCTGGCGCTGGCTCTTCATCGACGTCAAGCGGCCCAAAAAAGGGCCAAAAGCGTTCAAGCGGACCAAACCGGCCATCTTTGGGGGACCGCACCGCGGCCGGCAAAAAAGCGGGTTCCGACAAGAAAAAAGGGGGGTGGCTGGGTCGTCTTTTTGGGGGCTAGAGAGCGGGAAAGCTCGGGCTGCGCCCTGTGTCTAATACCTCTACCGAACGTATAGTTTTTCCACAAAAAGTTGCCCCTTAGACGTCTCCGCACGGATCACATAGATGCCGGCGGGGATGCCCAGACGACTCCATGACACCGTCGAAGATGACGGCTGGCTTGACCAAAGTACTCGGCCATCGACGGACGACATTTGGACATTCAGAAGCAGCGCATTTGGAGATGTAAGCTCCATCCTATCTCCATTTTGAAGGAGCAGAATGGCATCCAAGTCCGTTTCAGGCACTCCAATACCTGAAATAACCACTTGACTCTGTGTACTATCCATGGCGCATGCATTGTAGGCCAGGCATGACACAGAATAGGTCCCGTTAGAAGCGTACACGTGGCTAGCCGTGCTGTCGGTGGTGCTCAAGGATTGACCGTCCCCAAAATCCCAATACACAGAATCCACCGCCGAGCTGAGGGTAAAGTGCGCAGAATCCAAGAAGCTTGTAGCGGAAAAAGCAGCGGAAAGGGCGTCACAGACGGTGATGGTCGCACAGAGGCTGTCGGTGCTACACGCATTGAAGGCCACCCCGCAAATCGTGTAGGTGCCGGGTGCGCTGAACACATGTTGAATCGATGAAGAGGTATCTGAGATACCCGAACCATCGCCAAAATCCCAGTAGATGGAGTCTGCATTCAGGCTTGCATTGGATAAAATCAACGTTGTATTTGAGGTCAGCCACTGGAAGGCTAGGGTGGGTGCTAAGCAAGGGTTGATGTCCACCATCTGGGCATAAGGGCGGCCGTTGCCGGTTCGGTCTTCAACCCAAGCCCCGATCGCCAAACCGTTGTGAATGGGGAGGAGGTCGATTCGGCTCTTTGTGCCATTAGAATTGGTGGCAAAATCCATTTCGGCAGGCGTATTCAAGAAATTCCCGAGCGTATCCAGTTCGACCAACAGCAAATCTTTAGGGAAAACACCGTTGCTATTGCCATCGGACACCAGGAAGACTGGGTGATCGTTCCAAACTTGCAAATGCCCGCGGTGCGAAATGTCAGAGGTGCCAATCGTGTAGACTACTTGCGCATTGGTGCCTAAAAGTCGTGCACCAGTATGGGCATGGAGCTTTTGCACGGATTCCCCCATATTTCCTTGGCTCGACGTGGTCATCTCCGCAATGGCCCAGAGGTATTTGGAATCATCTCCTCTCGCCAAACGCATATTGCGCTCATACAGGGTGTTTTGGGTTCCAAAATCTACCCCGTTAGCGCCCCAAGGCAAGGTGCCGTCGGGGTTAATGCGTTGAATGAAGGACTGCAAATTCATGCCCTGCGCTCCTCCATACCCGAAGAAGGCCGTATCCCCGCGTTGAATAAAATCGTAGCGGTTAAAAGCATAGGTGTACGTCCCGCTCGACAAAGCCACCGGACTGGTCCAAACGGCCGTTCCCGCTGTACTATAACAATGCGCATAGGGCAAAGCGGAAGGTGAAAACCCCGCTTTGTCGTGAAAGACGAACATGAATTTGCTGTTGCTCATTTCGATGAATTCGCCAGGCCAGGATTGATGCGATGAAACGGTAGGGGTCACGGTAATCGGCGTCGTCCATTGGGCGACACCCGTAGAAGAGTACTTCTGAATGACGGCATGGCTGGCCGGCAGGTAGGCGACTAGAACTTCTCCGGAGTTTAAGGGCAGAATTCGTACACTGTACCCCTGGCCAATCGTGATGCCGTTTGTGCCCCATTGCTTGGTGCCCGAAGGGCTCACTTTGTGCACGCGCGCATCGCCATTTCCACCTGTACCTGTGATGCCGATATAGGCATTGTTAGTGTTATCCACGCGGAGATCCCAGGTAACGGTTGAAGTGCTCATTCCAATGCTATTGTCGACGATCATGCCATTGGGTCCGAATTGGGGCGTGCCGCTGGTATCCAAAAGCTGTAGCCGCATTTCGTAGTAAGTCGGCCCTGAAACAGGCGCCAAAATAGCGATGTACGTTCGGCCGTCTTTGG
>JAYQOY010000061.1:0-8897 GCA_038145075.1 Schleiferiaceae bacterium
AAACTGTGTGGTGGACCTTCGCCGCGCGCTGGGACTTTCCGTTATTTTGCCAAGCTCTAGCTCCCTAGCTCCCTAGCTCCCTAGCTCCCTAGCTCCCTAGCTCCCTAGCTCCCTAGCCCTACAGCCGCGCATCCACCACCTCGCGGGGAAGCACGCCTTTGACGTCGTAGATCACGGCGCCTTTTTGGGCTTTGAGTTGGTGCATGTCCAAGGCCAGGAATTGGTCGTGGGCTACGGCTAAAACGATGGCATCGTAGCCAGCGGGATCCAATGCGTCGACCAGGCTAAAGCCGTACTCGTGCTCGACCTCTTGAGAGCTGGCCCAGGGATCGTAGGTATCGACTTGCAAGCCGTATTGGAGGAGTTCGTGGCGGATGTCCACGACTTTGGTGTTTCGAATGTCCGGGCAGTTCTCCTTGAAGGTGATGCCCAGCAGCAGGGTGCGGCTTTCTTTGACGGTTTTGCCTTCGGCTATCAGGAGTTTTACCACTTTGCTGGCGATGAAGAGCCCCATGGAGTCGTTGACACGGCGGCCACTGAGGATGACGGCGGGGTGGTAGCCCAGGCTTTCGGCTTTATGGGCGAGGTAGTAGGGGTCCACGGAAATGCAGTGCCCGCCGACGAGACCGGGGCTGTACTTCAGGAAGTTCCACTTGGTACCAGCGGCTTCGAGGACGTCGCGCGTGTCAATTCCGACGCGGTCAAAAATGAGCGAAAGCTCGTTCACGAAGGAAATGTTGACGTCGCGTTGCGCGTTTTCAATGGCTTTGGAAGCTTCGGCCACCTTCATGTTGGGGGCCAAATGCGTTCCCGCCGCGATGATGCTTCGGTAAAGCCCGTCCACAAACTGGGCGGCGTCAGGAGTGCTCCCGGAGGTCACCTTCTTGATGGTGGTCAAGGTGTTGACTTTGTCGCCGGGGTTGATGCGTTCGGGACTGTAGCCGCAGAAAAAATCAGCATTGAATTTCAAGCCACTGATGGATTCCAACACGGGCACGCAGTCCTCTTCGGTGCAGCCGGGGTAGGTGGTGGATTCGTAGATGACGACGTCGCCTTTTTGTAGGTAGCGGCCGATCATGTTGGAGGCGCTCATCAAGGGGCCTAAATCGGGCGCATTCGAGGCGTTGATCGGGGTGGGGACGGTCACAATGTAGACGTTGGCTTGGGCCAAATCGTCCATCGTACAGCTAAATTGAATGCCGCGGTCCAGCGCCGCTTGGATGGCGGCGGGTTCCGCTTCCTTGGTGGAATCTTCGGCGCGCTTGAGTTCATCGACGCGGGCGCATTTGATGTCAAAGCCCAACACGCGGTAGTGCTTGGAAAATTCCAGGGCAAGAGGCATGCCGACGTAGCCCAAACCAATGACGGCAATGTGAGGATTCGTAGGCAGTTGCGCAGGATTCATACGGGTAAAGGTACGCACCGCCGTACCTTTATACCATGAAAGCCTTGTGGACGCTCAATCCCTATTTCTGGCGCTACAAGTGGCTCCTGCTGAGCGGGGTACTTTTTGTCCTGCTTTCCTCCGCGTTTTCGGTTTTTCCGGCGGTGTACATTCGGCAGGCTTTTGACGAGGTGGCGGCGGCGATTTCGGGCCAGGGCAGCCCGGATGCGCAGCGCAGTTTGGATTTGAAGCAGGCCTTGATCCTGTATTCGGCCTTGATTTTGGGCCTCAGCATCATCAAGGGCCTCTTCACCTTCTTGATGCGCCAAACGCTGATCGTCATGTCGCGCCATATCGAGTACGACTTGAAGAATGCGATTTACGCGCACTACCAGCAATTGGATTTGGCCTTTTACCGCCGCAATAGCACGGGCGATTTGATGAACCGCATCAGCGAGGACGTAAGCCGAACGCGCATGTACATCGGTCCCGCCCTCATGTACACGTTGAATACCGCCTTTGCGACGGGCATCACGCTTTACTTCATGTTCTCGGTGGACGTCCGTTTGAGCCTCCTGACCCTAGCGCCCATGCCCATTTTGGTGTGGTGCATTTACCGCGTTTCGACCCTGATTAACCAGCGCAGCCATGCCGTTCAGGCGCAGCAGTCGGCTATCAGCACGCTGGCGCAGGAGACGTTTTCGGGCCTTCGCGTGTTGAAGGCGTTTGGCTTGGAGGAGGAACAGACCGAACGCTACGCCGAAAGTGCCGCCCGCTCCTTCCAACAGAACGAACGCCTCTACCGCGTCAACGCCCTCTTCATGCCCCTCATGCTCCTTTTGGTGGGCGCCTCCACCCTCATCGCGGTGTGGGTCGGCGGCCAAGGCGTCATTGAAGGGCGCCTCAGCCCCGGGGTCATCGCCGAATTCATCTACTACGTCAACCTCCTCACCTGGCCCATCGCCAGCATCGGCTGGGTCATGAGCATGGTGCAACGCGCCGAGGCCTCCATGCAGCGCATCAACGACTTCCTGCACGTCGAGCCGGCCATCCAAAACGCCCAGGACGCCCGCAGCCCCGAGACTATTCGCGGCGAAATCGTCTTTGAAAACGTCAGCTACACCTATCCGGACAGTGGCATTCAGGCGCTTAAAAACTTTTCGGCCCGAATTGCCCCCGGCGAAACCATCGTGGTGGTGGGCAAAACGGGCTCGGGCAAGAGCACCTTGGGCCTCCTCCTCAACCGCCTCATGGACCCCACCGAAGGGCGCATCCTCGTGGACGGCCTGGACATCCGCGACTGGGACGTGAACGCCCTGCGCAAAGCGGTCGGCACCGTCCCCCAAGACGCCTTCCTCTTTAGCGATTCCATCGCCGAAAACATCGCCTTCGGCACCCTAGAAGCGGACCGCCCCACCGTGGAATCTTACGCCGAGCTGGCCCATGTCGCCGACGACGTCCGCGGCTTCCCCAAAGGCTTTGACACTGTGGTAGGTGAGCGCGGCGTGACCCTCAGCGGGGGCCAAAAACAGCGTGTCAGCATCGCCCGCGCCCTCATCAAGCAGCCGCCTATGCTCGTTTTGGACGATGCCCTGAGCGCGGTGGACACTGACACGGAGGTCAGCATCCTTTCGGGCCTACGCGAACGCATCGCGGGCGTCACCGCCCTTTTGATCACCCAGCGCTTGAGCTGTGTGCACTTGGCCGACCGCATCTACGTCTTAGACGAAGGCAGCTTGGTCCAAGAGGGCAGCCATGCCGCATTGGTCCAAACGCCCGGCATCTACGCGGAACTCTACGCCCTCCAAAACCCCGACACCTGGTAGCATGAAGCCCTATCCCAATCTGGTGGCCGGTGTCCTCGAAGTCCTGGAATGGTCCTTTGGAAAGGGCTGGTACGCCGACCGCGTGGTGGACAAGGTCCTCCGAGCCAACAAAAAATGGGGCGCGCGCGACCGGGCCTTCGTGGCCCAGCACAGCTACGAGATGGTCCGATGGTGGCGCCTCCTCTGGGAACTCAAGGGCGAGGAACCTACCCTCAAACGCAAGAAACTCAAAGAACTCTTCGAAGTCTACTGGGCCTGGCAAGTCGAAGGTAGCCTCAGCCTTCCGGACTTCCCCCTTGGCGTCGCCCAAAGCTATCCCGACTGGCTCGACAGCCGCGCGGCCGGCGCGCTGGGCGCCCGCTGGCCGGCGCTGGCCACGGCCTTGAACCAGCCGGCCCACGTCATTTTGCGCACCAACACCTGGAAGGCGAGCCGCGAACAGGTCCTCGAACGCCTGGCCGCCGAAGGCATTGAGGCCGCCGCCTCGGATCTCCGCCCGGAGGCCATTGTGTTGGCGAAGCGGCCGCGCTTGCAGCATTTGGGCAGTTTCCAGGACGGCTGGTACGAAGTGCAAGACGGGGGTTCGCAGTGCATTGCCCCCTACCTCGATCCTCAACCCGGGGACCGCGTACTGGACGGCTGTTCCGGCGCGGGCGGGAAGGCCCTGCATGTGGCGGCGTTGATGCAGAACCAAGGCGAAATTCTCTGCATGGACGTGGAGGCCTATAAGCTGTCGGAGGCGGAGAAGCGGGCGGCCCGCGCCGGCATTTCCATTCTGCGCACCGGCCACATTCAGCATGCGGCGGATGTGACGGAGCGGGGGGCTTGGGCGGACAAGATGTTGCTGGACGTGCCATGTTCGGGTACGGGGGTGATTCGGCGCGATGTGGACACCAAGTGGAAGCTGCAGCCCGAGCATTTGGAGCGAACCCGCGAACTGCAGGCGTCCATTTTGGACCGCTATCCCGAGGCCTTGAAGCCAGGCGGGCGCCTGGTGTACGCGACCTGTAGCATTCTGCCGGAGGAAAACGAGGCGCAAGTGGAGGCCTTTGTGAAGGCGCATCCGGAATTTACCTTAGAGGAAGAAGTGCGCATTAGCCCGGAGCACGTTCATTCGGACGGATACTTTGTGGCGGTGCTCACGAAAAACGCTTAAAACGCTTAAAAACGCTTCGAGATGGCGCTTATTACCGAATCTGAATCTCTGCACCACAACCTCGAGGAGCTGTCGACGGCCGAATTGCTGCGCGGCATCAACCAGGAGGACCAGAAGGTCGCCGTGGCGGTTGAGCAGGCCCTTCCAGCGTTGGAAGCGCTCGTGAATGCGATTTTGCCGCAGATGCGCCGTGGTGGTCGCCTCTTTTACATTGGGGCGGGTACGTCGGGGCGTTTGGGCATTGTGGATGCGTCCGAATGTCCGCCCACCTTTGGGGTGGATCACGGCGTCGTCGTGGGCCTGATCGCAGGAGGGGACAGCGCCATTCGGAAGGCCGTGGAGTTCGCCGAGGACGACGCGGAGCAAGCGTGGAAAGATTTAACAGCGCATGCTATTACGGCTCAAGACGCGGTGGTAGGCATTGCGGCCAGTGGGACGACGCCTTATGTGATTGGGGGCTTGCAGGCCGCGAAGGCGGCGGGCTGTGTGACCGGGGCCATCGTCTGCAATCCGGGCAGTCCCGTAGCTAAGGCGGCGGAATTCCCTGTGGAAGTCGTGGTGGGTCCGGAATTTGTGACGGGCAGCACGCGGATGAAATCGGGTTCGGCCCAAAAAATGACCCTCAACATGCTGTCCACGGCGCTGATGATTCAGCTCGGGCACGTGAAAGGCAACCGCATGGTAGACATGCAGCTGAGCAATGACAAACTGGTCGCTCGGGGCACCCGCATGGTAGCGGAACAAACCGGTCTAGACGCAAACAAAGCGGAAGAACTCTTGTTGAGCTATGGAAGCGTCCGAAAGGCGGTAGAAGCATGGCAAAACCAGCAGTAGCACACATTATTGGATCCGGGATTGCGGGAATAGCGGCGGCCATACGCTTGGCGCGAAAGGGCTATGCCGTGACGGTGTTTGAAGCCAATGCCTATCCGGGAGGCAAATTGAGTGAATTCCAACTAGGGGAGTACCGCTTTGACGCAGGCCCCAGCTTGTTTACGCTGCCGAATTTGGTCGAAGAGCTCTTTCTGCTCTGCGGAGAAAACCCCGAGGAGCACTTTCCCTACCTGAAGAAGGACGAATCCTGCCGCTATTTCTGGGAGGATGGCACGCGTTTGACCGCCCACGCGGAACCAGAAGCGTTTGCATCCGAGGCGGAACGTGTCCTTGGAGAGCCTGCCGCACATACGCTTGAACACATTGCGCTGGCCAAAAAGCAGTACGGGGCGACCTCGGGCTTCTTTTTGGAACGTTCGCTGCATGACTGGCGCACGTATGCACGGCCCGAAGTGCTTAAGACCTTAGCGGCGGTCCCATCGCTAGGTTTGACCTCCACCATGGACCGCATCCACCGCAAGCAGTTCCAGACAGACAAAATGGTCCAGCTCTTTAACCGCTATGCCACCTTCAACGGCTCCAGCCCCTACCAGGCGCCCGGAACGCTGTGCATGATTCCGCACTTGGAGTTTGGGGTGGGTACCTTCCTGCCCAAACGCGGCATGGTGGACATCACCAACAGCCTAGTGGCCTTGGCACAGCGTCAAGGGGTGGTATTCCGGTTTGGGGAGCGCGTTACGGCTATCCGCTATGAGGCCGGCCGGGCTAAAGGCTTGACCTTGGAGAGCGGCGAAGAGACCCAGGCGGATGTGGTCGTCAGCAACATGGATGTCACGCCCACCTACCGGCGCTTGCTGCCTGCCCTGAAGGCGCCCGAAAAAACCCTACGCCAGGAGCGGTCGTCGTCGGCCTTCATCTTTTACTGGGGGGTTCGCAATCGCTTCCCAGAACTCAACTTGCACAACATCCTTTTCAGCGAGGACTACCCGGGCGAGTTCAAAGCCCTCTTTGACACCAAGGAGCTCTTTCCAGACCCCACCGTCTACATCAACATCACCTCCAAAGACATCCCCGGAGAGGCTCCACAGGACGGGGAAAATTGGTTTGTCATGGTCAATGCGCCCGCAGATTATGGCCAGGACTGGGAGGCGCTTCGCGCGCAAGTGCGCGCCTCCGTCTTGGCTAAAGTGGAGCGCGTTCTGGGGGTGGATGTGGCGCCGTTCATCGAAGTGGAGGACTACCTCGACCCTCCGCGCATTCAGTCCCGAACGTCCAGCGATCGCGGCGCCTTGTATGGTTCTAGTAGCAATTCGACCATGGCGGCATTTCTTCGGCACCCCAACCGCGGGCCGCTCAAGAACCTTTACGTCTGTGGGGGCTCCGCCCATCCAGGGGGAGGTATTCCGCTCTGCTTGTTAAGTGGGAAGATTGTGGGCGAGGCGGTGCCTCAGGCGTAGAAAAACCCTGCGCCTATGGGGGCAAAGGCCTAGCCCCAAATGTTTTCCTCCACCAGGCTAATGCCCTTTCCGAAGAAGATGCGCGACACTTTAGCGAAGCTGTCCGTGTAATCGCTCACCGCAAAGTGGTGGGGCTTGGTAGCGGGCTTCGCGCGCAAGAGCTGGGCCTCGTCGAGTTGCTTGGCGATGCTGTTGGCCACGATGGTGGGGATGCGCAGCAGGCTCACTTTTTTCTCGAGCTGCTTGGCGATTTGCGACGAAATCAAGGGGTAGTGGGTACAGGCCAAAACCAAGTGCTCCACCCCTTCCATTTTGGGGTCGTTCAAGTAGAGGGAGACCACCGCATCTGTGACGGCGCCGCTGAGCAAGTTCTCCTCAATGACGGGAACGAGTAAGGGCGTAGCGAGGGGCTGGACCTCTGCAGCAGGGAGGACTTCGGCGAGTTTTCGAGGGTAGATGCCAGACGAAACGGTGGCGCGCGTTCCCCAGATGCCAATGTGCTTTGCGTGGTGGCGGTGGAGGTAGTCCACGACCGGGTCAATCACATTGTAGACGGGAATGTCTAGCTCGTCCTTCAAAACGTCTAAAGCCACTGCAGACGCGGAGTTACACGCGACGACAATGGCTTTAGCGCCTTGATCGATCAAATGGCGGGAGATGCCCAGTGCGTAGGACCGAATGGCCTCCGGCGACTTTTCCCCGTAGGGCAAGTGGGCGGTATCTCCAAAGTAGAGGAGGCGTTCGTTGGGAAGCTTGCGCGCCAAGGCACGTGCAACCGTCAAACCGCCAACTCCTGAGTCAAACAGCCCAATGGGGCCGTCTGAGGCTTTCATTACATGCCAAGTTTAACCTTGACGGCGGACATCAGGTTGAGGCCACCTTTAGAGTAGATCACCATACCCTTGCTTTGAGAAGCATCCAAAACGTAGGCAACGTTCTTTTCAGCCGCTACCGCATCGATGGCATTCTGCAATTTCTCCAAAACGGGAGTGATCAATTCGATCTCCTTGCTTTGCAATTCTTGCTGAGCGCTCTGCATGTACTCTTGGATGTTGTTGTACATCTCCTGGAGGCGCTGCTGCTCTTGGCGCTGGCGGAGTTCCGTCCACGTGCCGGCGTTGGCTTGCAAGGTCTGTGCGCCTTTTTCCAATTCGGCCTGCATCTCCTTGGCTTCCGTTTCAAACTTCGCTTGTTCCGCTTGGAGGGATTCCATGACTTTCTTGTAGTCAGGCATTTCAACGAGCAGGCTGTCCACATTGATGTGGCCTACCAAAGACTGGCCCAAAGCTGGGGCAGCGGTCATAGCCACGAGGGCCAATACTTTAAGTGCGTTTTTCATAGGGGTCAAAAGTAGTGATTTCAGTAACCGAGTTGTTGGAGTACGTCTTGCGTAATATCGTTGGACTCGTTGGCGTACACCACACTAACAGACGAGCCTTTGTCAAAGACAAAATCGAGTTTCTTTTTTCGGGCCACTTCCTTGATGGCACCTGCTACGAGAGCTTGCACCGGTGCGACGAGTTCTTCGCGCTTTTGGAAGAGTTGGCCTTCGGGGCTGAAGTAGCGCATTTGACGCGCACGGGCCGTGTCGCGCGTGTTTTGAATGTTGGCCGTGCGCTCGGCGATCATATCGGGCGTGAGCAGCACAGATTCGGCGTCGAGTTGGGCTTGAAGGGCCGAAGCATCTTCAAAGAGGCTAGCGACTTCGCCTTCCCAGCGCTTGGAGAGTCGCTCGATCTCCGCTTGGGCCTGCTTGTATTCGGGGATGGCATTCAGGATGGCTTGCGTATCCACATAGCCCAAACGCTGCGCCCATCCAGAAACGGAGAGGCCTAGGGCGAAGAGGAGGAGGAGAATTCGGCGCGTCATGACTTAGAATTGCTGTCCAAGGACAAAGTGAGTCTGCCAGCCGGAAGGACCGGATTGGCCGGGCAAGTTATCAAAGCCATAGCCCAAATCCACGCCCAACAGGCCAAACATCGGCATGAAGATGCGCAAACCGACGCCGGTCGAACGCTTGAGCTCAAACGGGCGGTAGTCCGCAAAGTTGTCGTAGTTGTTGCCCGCCTCGGCAAAGGCCAGCACAAAGATTTGCGCATTGGGGTTGGGCGATAGCAAGTAACGGAGTTCCGTGGTGAACTTGTTGTACAGGGCCCCGCCGCCATCAGGCGTCAAGCTGTAGTTGGTGTAGCCACGCAGGCCAATGATTTCACGGCCGTCCAAGACGAAGTTTTGTAAGC
>JAYQOY010000062.1:0-8782 GCA_038145075.1 Schleiferiaceae bacterium
CGGCTAAGGTGTAGGCCAATTCAATAGCGGCCGTTGCACCCGCTTCCTGCATGTGGTAGCCCGAGATGGAAATGCTGTTGAAGCGCGGCATGTGCGCACTCGTAAATTGAAAAATATCCGCAATCAGGCGCATGCTCGGGGCAGGCGGGTAGATGTAGGTATTGCGGACCATAAACTCCTTGAGGATGTCGTTCTGTATGGTGCCCGTGAGGTCCTCCAGCGCGACGCCTTGTTCCTCCGCTGCCACGATGTAGAAGGCGAGAATGGGCAAGACGGCGCCGTTCATGGTCATGGAGACGGACATCTTATCGAGCGGTATGCCGTCAAAGAGGCGCTTCATGTCCTCGACACTGTCGATGGCTACGCCGGCTTTTCCCACGTCGCCTTGCACGCGAGGATGGTCGCTGTCATAGCCGCGGTGTGTTGCAAGGTCAAATGCAATGCTGAGGCCCATTTGGCCCGCCGCCAAGTTGGCGCGGTAGAAGGCATTGGACTCTTCGGCGGTTGAAAATCCCGCATACTGCCGAATGGTCCACGGCCGCTGGCTGTACATACTGCCGTATGGGCCGCGCAAGTAGGGAGCCATGCCGGCTTCGTCTTGTTCGTGCGGAAAGCGGTTCATGCGCCTAAATGCGTTTGGAGTTCCGCCCAAAAGCCGCCCTGAGCGGACTGCTGTGCCCAATGTGCTTCTACGTCTGCTTGCATTTTGGCGGTATAGCCGTCTAAGGTGTAGGAGCCCGCAAGAGGTTGATCCAGGCCTTGGAGGCCGTTTTCATAGGTGAGTACGAGAACCTGCTGGCGCGCCCAGTCTCGGGCCTGTGCACTGTTGTTCAATGGGGTGATCCAAAGCTCATCGCATCCCCCCAGCCAAAGGGCTTGCTGCTGCATACCCAGTCCAATGAGGGCGGCGGCATCGTCGGTTTGGGCCGAGAGGTGAGGGCGTCCACTTATCCACAAAGGGGCAGAACGCTGCAGTTTTTCGTGGGTCGCGCGTTCCCACAGGCTGCGGGCGGCTTGCACGAGAGCGATCGTTTGGAGGTAGTCGTCCGTGGCTTCCAGGTTGAGCCATGCGCGGTCGGCATGCTCCCAGCCAAGGTGGTCCAGCTGGGCAAAAAGGGAGCCCAAGCCATAGATCAGCTGATCCATCGGGCGGTTTCCGACGTGCTTCGCTAGCTCAGCCCCATTTCCACAGAGGACGCGCAGTCCGGTGGGCAGCGCCAAGGCTCCCTGGATCTGCGCGAAGTCCGCCTCCAGGCTTCCGCGCCAGTGGGTTTGTGTTCTCAAGAGATGCTCGGCAGGATCGAGGTTGATGGAGCCGTGCATCGCCTCGGGGTGCAGGGTGTTCGGCAGTGCGCGAAGCACAGCCATCACATCTTCCACGTTTCCTCCGTAGACGAGGTGTACGGGGGCGATGTCGAGCCGAATATCGTGGAGCAGGACCGGCAGATCTTCCGCGCGGTGCACCCAAAAGAGGAGGGAACTGGCCCCGTGCATCAAGGCATCCAGGGCGCTGCGGTTGGCGGCCTTGGGCTCAGCACCGTCGATAACCTCTAGGGCATGGCGGTGGGCAAAGGGCCGAGGCCCTGTTGTCCAGGGAAGGTCCGGGTAGTCGGCGGGCTTTCCCGTAACTGGGAGGGCAAAACCCTCCGGCAGATGAATCTCACTCATCGTCCTCAGTTAGGGGGTCTACGAGGGCAACGCGCTCGCCAGGACGGTGCATCCAATAGTTCTCACGTGCGAATTTTTCCAATTTTTCAGGATCGCTCGCGAGCTCATCGAGTTGACGTTGGGTGTCTTCGAGTTCGCGTTGGTAAAAATCTATGCCGTCCTCCAAGGCTTGCAGCCGGGCATCTAGTTCCCATTGAATCAGGGCGGAATTGGAGTCCAAAAGAGCCATCCACACCACAAAAAAGAGGGTCACCAATGCGTATTTGTTGGTCAGGCGTTTCCACCACACCGAGGACTGAAGATCTTTCAAGCGCGACATACTCAAAAGTACGGAGGAAGCGCTGAGCTTGCGTACTTACTTGAGCTGTTGCGCTACAAAATGGCGGTATTTTCCCTCCGGGAGTGCCATGAGTTCGTCGTGGCTTCCCCATTCCTGGACGGCACCGTCCTGGAGAAAGGCGATTTTATCTGCGTTCCGAACGGTGCTCAAGCGGTGGGCGATGACGAGGCTGGTTCGGCCCGCCATTAGGCGCTGCAAAGCCTCCTGGACCAGGGCTTCACTTTCAGCATCCAAGGAGGAGGTAGCCTCGTCGAGTAAGAGAATTTCGGGATTCCGCAAAACGGCGCGTGCAATGGCAATGCGTTGGCGCTGTCCGCCGCTCAATTGCACGCCGCGTTCGCCAATTTGGGTGTCCATGCCTTCGGGAAAGCGCTGAATGAACTCGAGGGCATTGGCTTGACGTGCGGCTTCTGTGATTTCAGCCTCTGTGGCATCCGGTCGGCCGTAGGAAATGTTCTCCCGAATGCTGTGCCCAAACAAGATGACCTCTTGGGGTACCCATGCGGTTTTCTTCCGCCAATCCCATTTTTTCCACGTTTCAGCTTCCTGTCCGTGAAGCAGCAATCGACCTTCCTGCGCTTCGTGGAAGCGCAGCAGCAATTGAACGACCGTGGACTTTCCGGCGCCGCTGGGGCCCACCAAGGCAACCTGCGCCCCGGAAGGGATGTCCAAGGAGAAGCCCTGCAAGACAGGGACATCAGGGCGCGTAGGGTAGGCGAAGTGCACGTCCTCAAAGCGAATGGCGGAGGTCACCATGGAAGGGACCTCGATCCCTTGGACGTCGTCTTCGGCCGCACTGTCTTGCTCCACGCGCTCATCCAGCATGTCCAATAATGCCTCGGTGGCACCGACGGCTTTTTGGAGGCGCGCATACACGTCGGCCATGCCGCCGATGGAGCCGCCAATAAATCCGGAGTAAATCACAAAGCTGAAGAGCTGGCCTGCTTCCAGATCGCCGGAAGCAATTAAGGACGTGCCCTTCCAAACAACCGCCACCAGCGCACCAAAGAGGCCAAGGATCAGAAAGCTGGCAAAGCCGCCTCGGAGAATTCCCCCGGTAATGGCCAAGCGCGCCACTTCTAGCGTGGAAGCTTTGTAGCGATCGCGCTCGCGATTTTCGCTCGTGTAGGCTTTTACGGTGGCAATGGCCGAGAGGCTTTCCTCCACGACGGTATTACTTTCGGCACTAGCGTCTTGAACCTGCTTGGAGTACTTGCGAATTCGGCTCCCAAATACGACGGCCAAGACCACCACGACGGGGAGGATGGCGAGCATAAAGAGGGTCAGTTTCCAGCTGGTGTAGGTCAAGAGGGCGATGCCGCCGACGATGACCACAATTTGCCGAATAAATTCCGCCAAGGTGCTCGTAAACGTTTCCTGAAGCACGCCGATGTCAGATTGCAAACGGCTTGTGAGCTCACCCACGCGTCGGTTGTGGAAGAAGGGGAGGGGGAGGTCGATGAGGTGGCTGTACATCGCCTGCCGCAGGGCAGCCAGTGCGCGTTGAGCGACGCGTTCAAAAAACACAATGCGCCCAAAGCTAAAGACGGCCTGGGCCAGCAGAAGCGCGGCGAGGGTGCCGGCGATGGGATTGATTTGGCTAGGGTCGTTCTGCGCGGCATCCACCAAGTCGCCTAGAAAAGCGGGAAAAGCGAGGTTGCTGCTCGAAGAAAGGAGCAAGAAGAGCATGCCCAAGAGGAATTCGCCTTGAAACGGCCGAATGTAGACGTACATCCGCGCAATGCGCTTCAGAGCTTTCCAGGTTATGGGCTTCTTAGGGGTCTTGGACCCGGAGCGTCGGGCCATTAGAAGCGGTTCTTGTCCTGAAAGTCCAGCATTTTAACCCCCAGGGCATTGAGCACGCGCTTGGCGCGAATCTTCGTCCATTCCTTGAGGGCGGTAGCCGTTCGACGCGTGAAGCTGTCGTCTGGACGGGCAATAAAGCGGCTGTCGCTGTACTTGAAGCCGTCGCTCACCTCGGTGAAGAAGTAGGCGTAAAAGCTCTTGCGCGATTCGCCCTCCGGCACGTTGATGGCCTTGTAGCCGTGCGGGCTGTTTTCGTCGGTCAAGAAGATGATGGCCCGGTTGTGCAGGGGGGCTACGCGGTGCAGCACGTTTTGCATCTTGGGATCCCAAATTTCCAAATGGCCGCCCCAGGCTTCGTCCCAATGGCGGTTGAGGTAAATCAAGAGGTTGATGCGGCGCCAGAGCTTGAGCTTGGGGTCAAAGTTGACGTCGATGTGCACGTCCACAAAACTACCGTTGCCGCCTTGGTGCAATCCTGATCCTAGGGCGTCGTCCGGGGTGCTCAAATTTTCAATTCCGGTCAACTCGCTCATCCAGGCTCCAAATTCTTCGGACCGGATGGCGTTCCGAACCTCCGTGAACACGGGATCCCAGCGCTCAAAGTGGTAGTCTTCTACCTTGTTTTCGTTTAAGGATTTGCGCTTGACCTTCAGCGAATCCACGGAGGGAAAATGCTGGTGCAGGGCGTTGGCAATGTCCTCCGTCAGGAAGTTGTCAATGACCACGTGCTTAGGGCTGCCTTCTGCGAAAGCTTTTTTCAGCGCGGGTAGGTTTTGGAGGACCGCTGAGTGGATAACCGAATTCATGAGCGTCGGCGCGTCAAAGTGTAAAACAATCTTGGACAAAGGTCGTGCAAAATCAAAGCCAAACGGATGCTAAACGAGGCGAATATGTGCTCAAACTTGGCCGATTGGGGTACGGCGTAGAGTTTTTGCGCTACTTTTTCGGGAGACCAGCCGTGGTGGCTTTTGGCGCGGTCGCCCAAGCGATTTCCATCGCGGTCCAGCGTGTTGCGCATGATGTCTGTGGTGACCACGGCAGGACTGACCACTTGAATGCGGTTGGCACTGCCTTGCCACTCTTCGTTGAGGCTGAGTGCCCATAGGCGAAGGGCTGCCTTGGTGGCGGAATACGTCGCCAACTTGCGTTGGCCAAAGTGCGCAGCGATGCTCGTTACCGCCACGATGTGCAAGGGACGGCCTTCTTGAAGTTGCTGCAACTGGTAGGTGAGGTCCACGGCTGCCCAGTAGTTGACTTGAAAAATGTAGTTGGCATCTGCGGCTTTGGTCGCGGATACAGGAGCCCAGTGGCCAACCCCTGCATTGAAGATGACCAAATCGGGCCATGCGATTGCAAGGACTTTCTGCAGCGCCTCTTTCCGCGCTTCGGCTTGGCTCAGGTCCGCCTGCACCCAATGCTGGGCAAGGTCTACACCATTTTCGTGTGGGCCCTTTTCTTGGCGCGATGTGGCGATGACCGTCCATCCTTTTCGGCGGTATTCCTGCACAAGCGCTCGGCCAATGCCTTGGCTCCCCCCCGTAATCCAAACGACTTGATCCATATTTCCAAAGATATCCATTCGGACATTGAGAAAAATGGAATATATTTGCCGCCCGAATAAGCACTGTTATGAAACGTACATTTCAACCCTCCAATCGCAAGCGCAAGAACAAGCACGGCTTCCGTGAGCGCATGAAGTCAGCTAATGGACGTCGTGTCCTCGCCCTACGCCGCGGCCGCGGTCGCAAGCGTTTGACGGTTTCTGACGAAGGAAGCCACAAGGGGTAATGCGTTTATCCACATACATGAAGAAGGTGTTGCTCCCGCAGCACCTTTTTTTTGTGCCTACTAGTCCTCATCTTTAAGCGTATAAATCTGTTCCGTCTTCATCATGCCTAAGAACCCTGATATTCAGTCTATTCTCATCATCGGTAGTGGTCCCATCGTCATTGGCCAGGCCTGCGAATTCGATTATTCGGGTTCTCAAGCTTCGCGTTCTTTACGTGACGAGGGCATTGAAGTGACCTTGATCAACTCCAATCCTGCGACCATCATGACGGATGAGGTGGTGGCGGATCACATCTACTTGTTGCCCTTGGAGGTGGCTTCCTTAGAGAAGATTTTGAGCGAGCGAAAGATTGACGCGGTTCTACCTACGATGGGTGGCCAAACGGCCTTGAATCTCTGCATCGAGGCGGACAATCAAGGGCTTTGGGAGGCGCATGGTGTAAAGATTATTGGCGTAGACATCGACGCCATCAACATCACGGAGGACCGCGAGAAGTTTAAAGAATTGATGGGCCAAATCGGCGTACCCATGGCTCCGGCCAAAACGGCGACGAGCTACCTCAAAGGCAAGGAGATTGCCCAGGAATTTGGCTTCCCCTTGTGCGTACGCGCCTCCTTTACGTTGGGCGGTAGCGGCGCCTCCTTTGTGTGGACCAAAGAAGAGTTTGACGAGGCCTTGAAGCGCGGTTTGGAAATCAGCCCCATTCACGAGGTGATGATTGACAAAGCCTTGCTCGGATGGAAAGAATTTGAGCTGGAGCTCCTGCGCGACAAGAACGACAACGTCATTATCATCTGTTCCATTGAGAACATGGATCCCATGGGCATCCACACGGGGGATTCCATTACGGTGGCTCCGGCGATGACCTTGAGCGACACGACCTACCAGAAGATGCGGGATATGGCCATCCACATGATGCGCTCCATTGGCAACTTCGCGGGAGGCTGTAACGTGCAGTTCGCCGTGAGTCCCGATGAGAAGGAGGAAATCGTGGCCATTGAGATCAATCCACGTGTTTCGCGTTCTTCGGCACTTGCTTCCAAAGCGACCGGCTACCCCATCGCGAAGATTGCCGCCAAGTTGGCCATCGGCTACACGCTGGACGAACTGAATAACCAAATCACCAAAACCACCACGGCCTACTTTGAGCCCACCTTGGACTATGTCATCGTGAAGATTCCTCGTTGGAACTTTGACAAGTTTGAAGGGGCAGATCGCCGTTTGGGCCTGCAAATGAAGTCGGTAGGCGAGGTGATGGGCATCGGCCGCAGCTTCCAAGAAGCCTTGCACAAAGCCGCCCAGTCGCTGGAAATTAAACGCAACGGCTTAGGGGCAGATGGCAAAGGCCACACGGACCAAGCGACTATTTTGCACAAGCTGGAGCATGCTTCGTGGGACCGCGTATTTGTCCTCTATGACGCCATGCAGATGGGCATTCCCTTGCGCCGTATTCACGAGATTACCAAAATCGATATGTGGTTCTTGAAGCAAATTGAGGACCTTGTGGAAACTCAACGCGCCCTTGAGAAGCACAGCCTGAGCAGCTTGCCCTTTGAGCTGCTTTTGGACGCCAAAATGAAAGGCTTCGCTGACCGCCAAATTGCGCACATGACGCGCAGCTTGGAGTCCGAAATTCACAGCAAGCGCGTGGAAATGGGTATTGAGCGCGTTTGGAAATTGGTGGATACCTGTGCGGCGGAATTCCCTGCCCAAACGCCCTACTACTATTCGACGTTTGAACTTCCCATGCAGAATGCAGCCGGGGAGACCTATGCCGAATGTGAAGTCACCGTTTCGGACAAGAAAAAGATTGTGGTCCTCGGCAGCGGCCCCAATCGTATCGGACAGGGCATTGAGTTTGACTACTCCTGCGTGCATGGCGTTTTGGCCGCCAAGGAGAGCGGCTACGAGACCATCATGATCAACTGCAACCCAGAGACGGTTTCTACCGACTTCGACACGGCGGACAAGCTCTACTTTGAGCCCGTTTTCTGGGAGCACATCTACGACATCATCCGCAACGAAAAGCCCGAAGGCGTCATCGTACAACTCGGCGGTCAAACTGCCTTGAAGCTGGCCGAAAAGCTGGACCGCTTTGGCATCAAAATCATGGGCACCAGCTACGAAAGCCTGGACCTTGCGGAAGACCGCGGACGCTTCTCCACTTTGTTGCAGGAGTACAACATTCCCTACCCCCGATTTGACGTCATCACGCATGCGGACGAGGCACGCGCGGTGGCCGCCAAATTGGGCTATCCCATACTAGTTCGCCCCTCTTACGTATTGGGTGGGCAGGGCATGAAAATCGTTATCAACGACGAGGAATTGGAAACCCACGTGGTTGAGCTCTTCAAAGACTTCCCCGGCAACCGCGTGTTGCTGGACCACTATTTGGAAGGTGCCATCGAAGCGGAAGCGGATGCTATCTGCGACGGTGAAGACGTCTACATTATCGGCATCATGGAGCACATCGAGCCCTGTGGTGTGCATTCCGGCGACTCTAATGCCACTTTGCCACCCTTCAACTTGGGCGAATTGGTGATGCAACAGATCATCGACCATACGAATACCATCGCACGCGCACTGGGTACCGTGGGTCTCATCAACATTCAGTTTGCGGTGAAAAACGACACGGTCTACATCATTGAGGCGAATCCGCGCGCATCGCGTACTGTTCCCTTCATCTGTAAGGCCTACAAGGAGCCCTACGTGAATGCAGCGGCCAAGGTTATGATCGGCGCCAATAAGGTTAAGGATTTCAGCTTCAATCCCCAGCTCAAGGGGTGGGCGATCAAGGTTCCCGTCTTCAGCTTCAATAAGTTCCCGAACGTCAATAAAACGCTCGGTCCCCAAATGAAGTCTACGGGTGAAGCCATTCACTTTATTGACAACCTCCGCGACCCCTTGTTCCGAAAACTCTACTCCGAGCGGAACTTCTACCTTTCGAAGTAAGCCTGCGCGCAAATTAGCTAGGTAGCTAGAGAGCACGTGCTACGCACTGTAGCTAGAGAGCACGTGCTACGCACTGTAGCTAGAGAGCTAGAGAGCTTTGGCTTCGCCCTGAAGCCTTTTCGCTTAAACGCTTAATCTCTTTTACCCTTAAACTGTGGTGTGGACCTTCGCCGCGCGCTGGGACTTTCCGTTGTTTTGCCAAGCTCTAGCCCTCTAGCCCTCTAGCC
>JAYQOY010000063.1:0-8658 GCA_038145075.1 Schleiferiaceae bacterium
GGTCTTCATATCGCCCAAAAAACTTCCCGAAGGCGTATTAAACGCACCACGTGTAGAAATTCCCGGCAAGCTCATATGGAAACGCAAATCCGTGGGGCTTCCTGGGTTCTGCCCCAATGCCATGGGCTGACCTGACATACCATAGGCGTCCAAGTTCTGAGCGCTTCCTGTGACGGAAAAGAGTACCAGGCATAGCCCCATCAGCCACCGTATAGCCCACAGCGGAATTGCTAGTTGCTTTCGTATGTCCACAGCAAGCCTCATTATTTCACCCTCGCTTCCATCCAGTCCCGAACCTCCTGAAGCAGGGCCTCCCCTTCTTCACCGCGGAATGCGGGACCAATGTGTACATCCACCGACCAGGCGGGTCGCTGCAAGATGCGCAGCAAATGCGGAACAAACTTTTCCTCGCCCACCCAAGCCATTTCGGGGTCGCTGTAGTTCATCACGAAGGGAATGATGGGCAGTTGGAGTTCGGCCGCCGTGTAAAACATACCGGGATTAAACGGCAATAAGCCGCTGGCCACGGTTGTGCCTTCGGGAAACACCACGGGGCTCAGACCTTTTTGAATGCGTTCGGCGAGTGTTTGGCGGGCTTGGCGCCGCGATTCTTTGTCACTTCGATTCACAAAAACCGCATCAATTGCCATCGCTGCCCAACCAATAATGGGCCAGGATTTCACTTCCGCTTTGCCCAGAAAAACGGTGGGAGTTCCACTAAAAACAAAGAGAATATCCGCATAGCTGCGGTGGTTGCCCATGATAATAGCAGCTTCGGTCGGTTTTACCCCCTCTTTCAGGTGGATTTGAATGCCCATCGCCCAGAGGAATTGGGCGCGCCAGAGTTTAAACATACCGTGCCGAACGCCCATCGGCATGCCCAGCAGTTTGGCCAAAATCAGCCCCGGAACCAACAGGCAAAAAGCCGTCAGCAAAAACCAAACGGATCGGAAAAGCAGACGCACATATCCGATCATCAGCTTAAGTGCGGGTCTTTCCGCGCATGTTTAGGAGTTCAACGCCTAAGGAGAAACCTACCGCGGCGTAGATATAGGATTTGGGCACATGGTAGCCCGCCGATTCCGCCACAAGCAATACCCCAATCAAAATCAAAAAGGCCAGCGCCAAAATCTGCAACGACGGGTGCTTCTCAATCACTTTCGAAACGGGCCCACTAAACTTCAGCATCACGAACATGGCTACCACGATTGCGGCAATCATGATGGGTAAGTTCTGCGTCATGCCGATGGCGGTCAAAATACTGTCAAAACTGAATACGATATCTAGCAGCGCAATCTGCACAATAATGGCCGCAAACGCCGTTTGCACCTTCATGTCCTGGCCATGCTGAGCCCCGCCCGCTTCGACGATTTCATAGATCTCCCGGGTGGATTTTTGGATCAAGAAAAGACCGCCCAAAAAGAGTACCGTATCCCGTCCATTTATGCCATAGCCCATGATGTGGACGAAGGGCTCCGTCAGCCCAATAATCCACGTGATGGACAGCAACATCAAGATTCGGAAAACAAGCGCCAATCCAATACCGAACGTGCGCGCCTTGGGCCGAATATCCTCCGGCAATTTGTTCGTCAAGATGCTGATAAAAATGATGTTGTCTATGCCCAAGACAATCTCCAAAAACGAGAGTGTCAGGAAGGCGAAGAGGGTTTCGAGGGTCAGTAGGTGTTCCACAAGGCGCGGTTAATGGGGTAAAGATAGAGGGATTCCTTGGTTTGTGGGCTAGGAAGCTAGAGGGCTAGAGAGCTAGAGAGCTAGAGGGCTAGAGGGCTAGAGGGCTAGAGCTTGCCAAAACACCGGAAAGTCCCGGCGCGCAGCGAAGGTCCACCACAAGGTCTAAGGGTAAAAGGGTTTAAGCGTTAAAGGGAAAAGGCCACAGCGCGGAGCGCGTGCTCTCTAGCCAAAGCGCGAAGCGCGTGCTCTCTAGCCCCCTAGCTTCCTAGCACGCCGCAGGCGTACCCTTAAACCCTTAAACCCTTTTACTTTTCGACTACAAACCGCAGCGTCTCGTCTCTTCCTTCGCCTTGAATTCTGACAAAGTAGAGACCCGCAGCCACAGGCTTGAAGGGCAATGCCGTTTGGCCCGATGCATCGGTCTCAACCGCAACAACCTGCACCACGCGGCCGTAGGCATCCGTCAAGGTGACGGTCGCCGCATCAAAGCCGGTCCAACCCGCCAGGGTCAAGCCTTGGAGCGAGGTGGTGGGGTTCGGGAAGAGCCAAGCGCCCACAGGCTGGCCGTTCTCGTCCAAACCGATCTCATCCAAGCGGTGCGTGACCGTATCGCCTAGACCACAGTTGTTCGTGATGACCAGCGTCACATTGTAGAGCAAGCTCGGAACCGCATAGGTGTGCTGGATGAAGTTGGCGCCCGTAGAGGACTGGCCATCGCCCCAGTACCAGGTGTAGGTATTGGCGAGCAAGGACGAGGTCGCGTCAAACTGGACGGTCATGCCGTTGCCGTTCGAACTCACAATGAACCATGTGAAGGACGCCGTGGGCTTGATGCACATGGTGATGTTTTGGGACGTGCTCAGCGTGTCGCCACAGTGGTTCACCCCGTAGAGCGTGACGGTGTAGTTGCCGCCTACGGGATAGGTGTAGGAAGCGTTTGCACCATTTACAATGGTTCCGTTGCCGAAGTCGTACCAAATGCTCGTGTAGCGGCCCGCAATAGCAGGGCCGGTGCAGTTCAAGGTCAGCACGGAGGTGCTCATCGTGAAGGACTGCATGGTGTTGCTACAGATGGTGACGCCCTGGACCAGGGTGTCCGTTTGGCCACAGAGATCGGTGACCACCAGCTGTACGTTCCACGTGCTGTCGTGGGGGAAGTTGTACAAGGTGTTCGGACCGACGGCCGAACCGCCTGTTCCGTAGTTCCAGCTGTAGGTCAAGCTATTACCTGTAGAGGCGGTTGCATCAAACGTGCCCAACAAACCATTTCCGGTCGCCGTGAAGCTAGCCACTGGTGGAGGACAGGGGTTGGTACAGGCGATATTGCTCTCAAGTAAGTAGCCGGTTCCGGGTACGGTGCCAGGCGTAAAGCTGTTCACGGTATCGCCGAAGGAATCGATGAGGTACCAGCCACATTCGTCGGCCCAAGCTCCGTTCGCCAAGAAGCGCACGCGAAGGGTGTCTCCGTCGCACACATTGATGGTGAAGCTCGCTGCAAAGCCGGCGTTGAAGGTGAAATTGGTGATGCTTGCGCCCGTCGTCACCTCGAGATTGTGCAAGACGGTACCTGCCCCGTTGCCCGTCCATCCGTCGCCATAGGTATCCACCAAATCCAAGGTGTACTGACAGCCGTTTTGGCAGCTAAATGTCGTTTGCGTGTAGGGGCCCAATTTGGGCGATACCTGACCAATGCCACAGGAATCAAAGACGTAGACATCGTAGGCCGTGCTGGTGAGCAGGCCTGGAATGATGAAGGGGCTACTCGCGGCAGCTAACAGGGTTCCAGAACCTGGCGTGAAGCCGGAAGGACCGTATTCGATCATGGTGATACCGCCACCGCCGGCCGTGAAGGTGACTTCCAGACTGGTGTTGCTAAACGGTTGCACACTGATATTGGACGGGGGCAAACAGGGCAAGGGGTTGTTGATGGTCAAATCGTCAATCGCAATGTCGCCCGACGCTTGGTTACCGCCGCCAGGCTTGGTCGATGTGAAGCGCAGCTGAATGGTGTCGCCTGCATAAGCCGAAATATTCGCCTTCACCTCCTGCCAACTATTGCCTTGACTGCCTTGTGCCGTGCTGATATTGGTCCAAGCACCGCCATTGGCCGAAATCTCCACATTCAGCGTTCCAATTTGGGTACCGAACATGTGACGCCAGAAGATGACCTCCGGATTGCTCAGGGTGTCCAAATAGATCAGCGGCGTCGTCAAGGTGGCAGAAGCGCCGTTGAAGGCAGAAGCCTCCACGTAGACATAGTTTCCGCTGCCGCTCGTGTGGTCGCTCGTGGGACCCGTGTTGTTGGTCGGCGTAGCTCCGGTGCCCCCACCCCAGTGGTACGGCTGGTTAAAGGGAGGTCCACCCGTTCCGGCCGCAGGGTTGCGCGTCCAACAGGGGTCAATAGTAGAGTTTTGGTTGAAGTTGCCCGTTCCGGCGGCGAAGGTGCCGTCGAAGTTTTCGGCATACGGAGCGGTAATCACGCCACAGGCCGTGCTGCCGCTAACCGGACCTACCCAATTAGACGTGGAAGCTGTGCCACACACATCGCGCACATAGAAGTCATAGGTGGTCGAAGCGTTCAGACCCGTCACCGTGAAGGGATTGGTAGCCGCCGTGACCGTGGTGCCCGCACCTTGGGTGAAGCCCACAGGACCGTATTCAATTTCCCACGAGGTGGCCCCTCCTGATGTCCAGCTCAAGGTCACCGAGTTAGCCGTAGATGCAGTGGCTGACAAGGAACTTGGAACAGGACAGGCCACACAAACCACGGAACCGCTGTAGTGCACACCCGTTGGGATGGCGGTGTTCGCGTTGTGGGCATAGGCCGTATCACCATTGGAATCCACCAGGTACCAACCACATTCGTTGGACCACTGGCCGTTCACAAAGAACTGCATGTAGATGGTGTCGCCGTCACAGACGGGTACCACCGTCGTAGAGTCAAATCCTGCCGTGAAGGTGTAGAAGGTGCTGATGGCTCCAACCGTTAACTGCAGTTGGTGCTGGGCCGTACCAAAGTTGTTTCCAACCCAACCGTCGCCCCAGCTATCCGTCATGTACAAGGTGTAGGTACAGGAGTTTGCGCACGCAATGGGCGTTGCCGCCACAGGGCCTACGACGTTGGACAAGTCATTGGCCGCACAGGAATCGTAGACATAGAACTGGTAGGCGGTTCCTGCGGTGAGACCCGTAATCGTGAAAGGATTGCTCGTTGCTTGAACCACCGTGCCGGAACCTTGCGTAAATCCGCTGGTGCCGTATTCAATGAAGCTGGTACCGCCTGAAATGGAGGTCCATGAAATCTGCACCGAAGTACTACTGGCAACGATAGCCGTCAAGGCCGTAGGGTCCGCACAGGGCTGGGCGTTGTCAATGACAACATCGTCAATGGCCATGTCGACCTGGTTTTGGTTGCCGAAGTTTCGGTACGCAAACCAACGAACCTGTACGCTGTCGCCCGTGTAGGCCGACAGGGACACCGCCGCACGCAACCAAGGATCGGTGGCAGCCGTTTGCTGCTGGCCCGTAGCGGTCCACAAATTGGTCCAAGCTCCACCGTTGACGCTGATTTCCACGTCCATTTTTTGAATTTGGCCGCCAAACATGTGGTAGAAGAAGGACAACTCTGGGTTGCTCAAGGTATCCAAATCAATTACAGGAGAAACCAACCAGGTGGCCGTCGTGCCGTTGGTGGTCTCCGTGTGCATGTACTTGCCGCTACCGCTGGTGTGGTCGCTGATAGGACCTGTTCCGCCCGTAGGGGTGGCACCGGTTTCTGCCTTCCACCAGAACGTCGCAGTGGCGCTTCGGTCCCAACAGGGGTCGATGTCGCCCGCTTGGAAATGCGTGGACGTCACCCAGTTGGCCCCGTCGAAGTTTTCGGTCCAAGGAGCCGTCAGAGAGGTACAAGGCGTTGTGAAGGTCACAGGGCCAACCCAAAGAGAACTGGTTCCGCTACCGCAACTGTCACGAACGTAGACGTCGTAGGTCGTTCCGGGTGTCAGACCCGTCAGCGTGTAAGGATTGGTGGAGGCCGTTGCAAACGAGCCAAAGTTGACCGAACCGCTAGGACCAAAGGCCACGTTCCAGAGGGAAGCGCCGCCCGTGGTCCAGCTCAATCCGGCCGTCGTGGTGGTCACCGTACCCACAGCTAAAGCACTTGGTGCCGGACAAGCGGGAGCCTCTTTGATTTCGATCTCGTCAATAGCCATGTCACTCTGGTTGGCCGATCCGCGAGTCGCCACAAAGCGAACCATTAAGGTGTCGGCTGCAGGCAACGTGAAGGCCGTATCCAACCAGGGAGGATTGAAGCCCGTGAAGGGTTGGTTGCCGCTGAATACCGTGGTAATGCCCGACCAGCCGCCATTGGGCGTCCATACCTGGAAGCCCAAGCTGCCCATAGAATTGCCGCGCGCATGGTAGCTGAAGGACAATTCGGGGGTGGTCAAGGTGCTCGTATTAATCGGCGGTGTGCGTAGCGTGGTGACTTGGGCGGGCAGACCCGATGAAGACTCCGTGTAGGCAAATCGGCCATTGCCGGAGGCATCCGTCGCGGGACCCGTACCCGTAGTGGTCGGAGGTGTGGCGCGAATACCCCAGTAGTACGCAGAGCCTGGGCCTGTACCCGCTTCGGGGTCGCGGAACCAACAGGAAGCGAGGGCGTCGCCCCCGTTGTAGGTGCCTGTTCCAGCGGTCCAGCCCGTGCCGTCAAAGTCTTCGGACCAAGGGGCAGAAACCGGAGTACAGAGCGTGCTAATCAACAGCGGTCCGTACCAGCCCGAGGTATCGCCCGCCCCGCAAATGTTGCGCACGTAGATGGCGTAATCCGTACCCACGGTCAGGCCCGATAACGTGGGCGTAGTGGAAGAAACGACCGTTTTTGACATGGCACCCGGTGTCTGAGCCGTACCGCCGTAGGCGAGTTGCCAGCTTGTTCCAGCACCCGTGGTGATGTTCAAATCCACCGAAGTGAAGTTCGTATTCGTAGACGTCAAACCTGTAGGCTGCGGACAGGTCGGGCCGTTTTGGAAGTAGACATCGTCGATAGCCATGTCGCCAGTCACGTCAAAAGAGCGGATAGCGCGGAAGCGAATTCGGATCGTATCGTTGGCCAAATTGGTCAACGGCACATTCACCGAATCCCACGCAGCGGCGGAAGAGGTTTGGGTCGCGCCTGATTGGCTCCACAAATTGTACTGCCAGCCGTTGGTAGGCGTCCAAACATCCAGCGCCACTGTACCCGTGTATTGCCCGAACATATGCTTCCAGAAGGTCACCGACGGATTCGCCAGACCGCTGATGTCCATCAAGGGGGAAATCATATCCGCCTCGTCCTGGTAAGCGCCGGCACTAGCCTCCGTGTAGATGTACTTACCGGCAGCAGTGCCTGTAGTATGGTCGGCTGTGGGCCCTGTATTGTTGGTCGGTGTCGGACCTGCTTTGGTGCCCCAGGCATAGGGCTGGCCGCCGCCGTTGCCGGTAGGTGCCACCGGATCGCGCGTCCAGCAGGCGTCTATGCCGTTGTTCGCATTGTTAGTGCCTGTTCCGGAGGTCCAAGCCGTCCCGCTAAATGTTTCCAAATAGGGCGCCACCAGGGGCGAACACAGGGTCGTAATCGTAACAGGCCCCACCCACATTGAACTATTGCCCGTTCCGCAGGAGTCGCGAACGTAAACGTCGTAGCTGGTGGAAGCCGTTAGGCCCGTAATTTTTTTCGTGGTCGAGGAGCTGTTAACATAGGTACCCGTTGTGGTAGGATTGAATCCTATGGTTCCGTATTTCAGTTGCCAATTGCTTGCACCGCCCGTTGTCCAGGAGAACTGGGCCGAATTGGACATCACCCAGTTGTTTTGCAGGCCCGTGGGCGGGAAGCACGTAGGCATGGGGCCGTGGTTCACTGTGACTATCCAGGTGCCGCCTACCACTTTGTTGACGGCTGAGTCACAGCCTGCAGGTCCGCCCCAGGTGCGGAAAGCGTCGAGGCGGAAGACCAAGGTGCCCGTCGTGGTGGCGCCGTTGGCAATAGTCAAGCCGGTTCGGCTGTAGGCTTGCAGACCGGATTGGTTACCGGTTCCTTGCGAGATACTAGCCTCTTTGTTACCGGTCGTCGTGCAGCTGAGATAAGAAAACTGTTCACTCTTCCAGCCGTTGTTCGCAGCCAGCATATCGTACTGGACGTCCACGCTGTAGACCCAGCGGTTGGCGGGGATTTGAACCACCAAGGTGTCAAAACAGGGCGATACGGAAGCCGTTGTGGGCGCAGGACCGGGAATTCGGGTCGTCGGAATGGAAGGCCCAAAAGCCGTATCCGAGGTGCTAACGATTTGGCTAGATGCGCTGAAAGCCAGTGCCATCAAGGCCGAAAGGAGCGTAAGTCTGCGAAGCATAGGTGATGCGAATTGAAGCACGGAAAATACATGGATATACCGCTATTCTGACGCCACGAATGCGTAAAGGATTAACAGCGCACGGGTATCTTTGAGGCATGTCCAGCCTCCCTCCTTTCCCAGCGGCCACCACCGTTGAACAGTTTTGTGCCGAAAATGCTGGGAAAGACGCGCTCAAACTACGTCTCAAAAAGAACAAAAGTCCTGACTTTGAATGGTTGATAAATCAGTTGGAGGTGCGCAGCCAAATGAGCGAACGATTTGCACCCTTGATTGAACGCCCCGGCTACCTCTTCCCGTCCAAAGCGCGCCTCAGCCAGGCAAGTTCCTGTGCGACAGCGGCGTGGCGTGGTAAGGAGTTGGCCAAACAGCTTCATGGTGGGGCTTGCGTTTGGGACGTCACGGGCGGCAGCGGCATCGACACCTGGGGATTAGAGGAAGCGGGCTTTCGCACCTTGGTGACCGAACCTAATCCCGAACTCGCCGCGCTTCATGTGCACAATGCCGCCGCACTGGGCGTGCCGCGCGAAATCCACCCCTGCGCCAGCGAGGACTTTACGCCTTTAGAAGCCCTGGACGG
>JAYQOY010000064.1:0-8575 GCA_038145075.1 Schleiferiaceae bacterium
CTTTGAATGAGGCTTTGGAAGGGGAGGTGGTGCTAGGGGAGTTGGCGTTACACTAAATCGCTGCTGAGCAGCGATTTAGTGAGCTAGGAAGCTAGAGGGCTAGAGAGCACGCGCTTCGCGCAAATTAGCTAGGTAGCTAGAAAGCTAGAGAGCACGCGCTTCGCGCAAATTAGCTAGGTAGCTAGAAAGCTAGAGAGCACGCGCTTCGCGCTGTAGCTTTTTGCTTAAACGTTTAATCTCTTTTACCCTTAAACTGTGGTTTGGACCTTCGCCGCGCGCTGGGACTTTCCGTTGTTTTGCCAAGCTCTAGCCCTCTAGCCCTCTAGCCCCCCAAGCGCGCTGAAAACCGATCGCTTCGCGATTGGTTTTCGCGCTACAAGGTCTGCCACCTAAACGCATCCATGCGCAGGAAGAGGAAGAGCATCAAGGTGAATGCCCAGAGGGAGGAACCTCCGTAACTGAAGAAGGGGAGGGGAATGCCGATGACGGGAACTAAGCCAAGGGTCATTCCAATGTTGACTAGGAAGTGGATGAGGAGCACGGAGGCGATCCCAAAGCCGTAAATGCGGGCAAAGGACTCTTTTTGGCGTTCGGCCAGGTAGAGTATGCGGCCGATGAGGCCTGCGAACGCTAAAAGCACTCCCACGGAACCCAAAAAGCCCCATTCCTCGCCTACGGTGCAGAAGATGTAGTCGGTCGTTTGGGCGGGAACGAAGTTGAGTTTGGTTTGGGTGCCGTTGGTGTAGCCCTTGCCAATGAAACCGCCGGAGCCGATGGCGATGAGGGATTGAGCAGTTTGGTAGCCGGCGGCGCTAGGTTGATCCACTTGGCCCAAAAGGAGTTGAACGCGGAGCTTTTGGTGCGGTTGAAGGACAGAATTAAAAATTTGGTTGACCCCCAGGGCCCAGACGACGGCCAGGGCACCGTACCAAATGGCAGGGTGACGCAGCACCACGGAGAATTTCAGACGGCGTTGCAAACGGTCTAAGGCTAAGGCTACAAAGCTTGTAGCAGCGATAAGGCTGAGCACAAGCCCGCTGGAGAAGGCAAGCGCTAAGACGCCTACAACCAGGGCGCCAAGGCCTAAGAAGATGAAATAACCGGGCAAGCCTTCGCGGTAAAAGACCAATAGAAAGCCGAAGAACACGAGGGCTGAGCCAGTGTCTGGTTGCAGTAGAATCAGGCCCATGGGGAGAAAGACAGCAGCGGCGGGTAGCCAGCGAGAACTCCAATTTTTGAGGTTTACACCCCGCTGTGAAAGGACTCGAGCGGTCATGAGGGCGGTGCCGAGTTTGGCAAATTCGGACGGTTGAAGGCCAAAACTGCCAATGGCTAACCAGCTCTTGTTGCCTCCCACTTCTTTGCCTACAGCGAGAACGGCGAGCAATAGGAGCAAGGTGACGATGTAAATGGGGACAGTGAGCACCTCATACAGCCGCCCGTCGCTCAAGAGTACGATAAAGATGAGCAGGCCGCTTAGCCCCATGAACATCAGTTGGCGGCCGGCTTCGTTGTTCCAGTCCCAGCCAAAGCCATCGAGTTCGGGATTGACCGTAGCATAGATGTTCATCCACCCAAAGACGACCAAGAAGGTGAAAAGGCCTACCGTAAGACCGTCCAATTTGCCAAACCAACCGCTCTGTGTCCGCATCTTAATAGGGGGGGAGTTCGGTTTTTACGCTGTGGACCCGGTATTCGCCGTGCAAATCGCCTTCGGCCATAGTTTGTTCCAGGGAGGGGCGGCTAATTTCGCCGTTGATGTACTTCTCCATCATGAGGCTTGCGATGGGGGCCGCCCAGCGGGAGCCCCAATAGCCGTTTTCGACGATGATGGCCAGGGCAATTTTGGGATTTTCGACAGGGGCAAAGGCCATGAAAATGGAGTGGTCTTGTCCGTGAGGGTTTTCAGCGGTGCCCGTTTTGCCCGCCATGGGGAGACCTTCCAGGCGGGATGCGCGGGCGGTACCCGATTCAAATACATCGGCCATGCCTTGTATGATGATGTCGAAGTTTTCGGGGTCGATGGTCGTGATGTGCTTGAAACCGAAAAGTTCGGGATCCACGGGGTCAAGTCCAACTTGGCGAACGACGTGGGGGGTGTACCAGTAGCCGCGGTTGGCAACGGCCGCGGCCATATTGGCCAACTGAATGGGGGTAACCACGAGTTCCCCTTGGCCAATGGCGAGTGATATAACGGTGGGCGACTTCCAGCGGTCGCTGCGGTACACCCGGTTGTAGTAACTACCGTTGGGAACGAAGCCTTTTCGGCCGGTGGGCAGGTCAACGCCCAGGAAGGCACCCAAGCCAAAGCTGGTGACGTGTTTGTTCCAAGCGTCTATGCCTTGCGAGGCGGTAGGGTATTTATCCAGGGTGCGCTTGAGAATTTGGCAGTGGTAGTTGTTGCAGGATTTGGAGATGCTTCCGCGCAAGTCCAAGGTGCCCGCTTTGCAGTGGCAGCCCACGTGAAGCCGTCCAAAGTGGTAGCCATCGATGCAGGTGTACTTGGTTTCAGGGACGACCACGCCTTCTTGAAGGGCAATCAAAGCATTTAAGACTTTGAATGGAGAACCAGGAGGGTATTCAGCCAGAATGCCGCGGTCGTACAAGGGCTTGTTGATGGAATCCCGGTAGAGCATGGAGTAGTTCCGCGATCGGTAGCGACCGACCAAGGCATTGGGATCGTAACTGGGGGAGGAGACGAGTGCCAGAATTTCGCCCGTCGATGGTTCAATGGCTACAATGGATCCGCGTTTGCCGGACATCAGGAGTTCGCCATAGGCTTGGAGCGTGGCGTCCAACGTCAACGTGAGGTTGGAGCCCGGAACGGGTTTTTCATCGTATTTCCCACCTTGGAAGGGGCCCACATCGCGGTTGAGGTTGTCCACCGTGATGTACCGACGGCCTGCGCGCCCGCGGAGAGCCTCTTCGTAGCTGGCTTCCACACCCGAGATGCCGATGTAGTCGCCTAGTTCGTATTCGGGCTTTCGGCTCAAGATGTAGTCGTTGACCTCCGACACATAGCCCAAGACGTTACCTCCCGTCGGTTTGAGGTACTTGCGCAGGATGCGGCGACGTAAAGCGATGCCCGGGTAGAAGGAAACCTCCTCTTGAATGCGCGCGTAGTCGTTGGCGGTCAGGCCGCGCAGGATGGGACTGGGCCGAAAGGGGGAGTAAACCTTAGCCCGCTGCAAACTGCGGCGCAGGCGGTCTTCATCTTCGCCTAACAATCGGGCCAAACGCGCCGTATCAATGTCGTGCATCAAACGAGGTGTGGCTTCTACGTCGTAGGCCATTTGGTTGGAGGCCATGACCTCGCCATTTCGGTCCAGCATGACCCCGCGAGGCGCAAATATCTTTTCGATGCGCTGCGCGTTGTTGGCGGCGCTCAAGGTGTAGCGTTCGTCTATGATTTGGATGTAGAACAGGCGCGCAATGAAGACGATGGTGGCGCCTACGAGCAGGAAGAGGTATAGACTCGTGCGTTTCATCGTACCTCCTCCGGTTTGATTAACAAGCCAGTGAGGTAGAGCAGAAGCAGCGTAGCCGCACCGGAGACGATGGTGCGCCAAATAAAGGCCCAGAAATGGTATATGCCGTGTGCGTCAACGGCAAAGAGGTAGCCGTGGTGGACCGAAACGGCTACTGCCGTATAGACAAGCCATTTGCCACCGCCCATGTCTTGGAGTGTGAAACCAAGGTTTTCTTCGGCGGCCCGAGGGAGTACGGAAGATAGGATGGCGGGGCGGAAGTAGGCGAGCAAGCTGCTAGCCATGAGGTGCATGCCCCCGCTGTGCATTTGGAAGTCCATCCAGCCCCCCACGGCGGCGCCGATCCAAAGAAGGTGCATGCGGCTCCAGGTTGCGGGCGCTAACAGAACGACCGCCACATAGAGGTAGGGATTGAGGTAGCCATAGAGCTGAACCTGGCTCAGGACGAAGCTCTGGAAAAGCAAAATGCCAATAGACCAAACGGCCCAAGTAGTCCAGCGCTTCATTCGGGCAAAAGGGAATTTTGTGCTTCTTCGAGCACGTTCTTGACGATGTAGGCAGGCTGCTGTCGGCTGATGCTGCCCCAAACCTCCAATACGGCACTTTGAGTGAAGAGCGACGAGTCGGTCTCAACATCTACAACGACCCCAATGGGCCATCCGGAGGGGAAGAGGGCAGAGCGGGCATCGGTGACAATGGTATCCCCAATGGTCACTTGTGCTTCGATGGGCAGGTCAATGTAATCCACCAAATTGGCGGCTCCACCCGACCACACCACGGTCCCAAAAAAGCCCGTGCGGGCGACCGTCCCAGAAATTCGAGATTCGGCGTGTAGCAGCGAGGTTACCTTGGCATAGTGCGCATTGACATCACTAACAACACCCAGTACGCCGGTCGGCGACAAGACCCCTTGGCCGGGCTCGACGCCATCGGCGCGCCCTCGGTTCAAAAGCAAAATATTGTTGAGTAAATGCGAGGTGCCATAAATCACTTGCCCGGACACCCACACAAATTGATTGCTATCCACAGCATTGATAGGCCGGGCCGAGGGCTGGCTGAGTTGAGCGCGCAAGCGCGCATTCTCCGCTTGGAGCTCTTGGTTGGTGGTTTCAAGCAGGAAGTAGGCCTTCCACCCATCGCGCGTTTGATTCCATTCGGCCTGTGCACCCAGTACACGGCTCCAATAGAAACTTTCATGCATGGGCGAAGACCGGTACGTCAGGTAGAGCCCGCTCACCTGAAGCAACAGCAGGGTGAGAAGGATGCGGTAGCGAAGGATGAACCGCAGGACGTTCCGCATGCCTTAGCGCATCAAAAGGGTGCGGTATTTCTCCAGATTTTTAAGGGCGATGCCCGTGCCGCGCACCACCGCGCGCAAGGGGTCTTCAGCGACGTAGACCGGCAAATCGGTCTTGGCTGAAATACGCTGGTCCAAGCCACGCAACATCGAACCGCCGCCCGCCATGTAGATGCCGGAGTTGTAGATGTCCGCGGACAATTCAGGTGGCGTCATCGAAAGGGCTTCCATCACCGCGTCCTCAATGCGCGTCAAGGACTTGTCCAGCGCACGGGCGATTTCTTTGTAGGAAATATCCACCTGCTTAGGCTTGCCCGTAATCAAATCACGGCCTTGAACACTCATATCATCCGGAGGCGAGCTCAAGTTTTCAATGGCGGCGCCCACGTTGATTTTGATTTGCTCTGCGGTGCGCTCACCCACGTAGAGGTTGTGCTGGGAGCGCATGTAGTAGGCGATGTCGTTGGTGAATACGTCACCCGCCACTTTCACACTCTTGTCACAGACGATGCCACCTAGCGCCATTACCGCAATTTCAGTGGTACCGCCGCCGATGTCAATGATCATGTTGCCTTTGGGCTCCAAAACGTCCACCCCGATACCGATAGCAGCGGCCATGGGTTCGTGAATCAGGTAGACTTCTTTGGCGTTGGCATGCTCGGCAGAGTCGCGAACAGCGCGCTTTTCCACTTCGGTAATGCCCGAAGGAATACAGATGACCATGCGCAACGAGGGGGTCAGCCACTTGTTTTTCAACACGGGAATGCTCTTGATCATCTCGCGAATCATGTGCTCAGAGGCGACGAAGTCTGCAATTACCCCGTCTTTCAAGGGGCGAACGGTCCGAATGTTCTCATGCGTCTTGCCGTGCATCTGCATGGCCTCGTGGCCAATGGCTAGGATGGCATTCGTCGTTCGGTCCATGGCGACAATCGAAGGGGCATCCACCACCACCTTGTCGTTGTGAATGATCAGCGTATTGGCCGTTCCAAGGTCAATCGCGATGTCGTAGGTCAAAAAGTCAAACAGTCCCATGGGCGTCTTAGTGTTTAAAGTGACGGATGCCAGTCATGACCATCGCCATGTCCTGTGCATCGCAGTAATCGGTGCTCAATTGGTCCTTAATGGAGCCTCCTGGTTGTATAACTGCCCGAATGCCTGCTTCGTATGCAATTTCCACACAATCTGGGAAAGGAAAAAATGCATCCGAGGCCATGACGGCTCCTTCGAGCGAAATTCCAAACGATTCGGCCTTCTGAATCGCTTGCTTCAAAGCGTCCACGCGAGATGTCTGACCCGTTCCGCTGGCAATGAGCTGGCGGTCTTTAGCTAGAACGATGGTGTTGCTTTTGGTGTGCTTGCAAACGGCAGAAGCGAAAAGCAAATCGTCCACTTCTTGTGCGGAAGGCGCGCGCTTAGTGGCAACGGTGAGATCCGCTTCGCTATCGCGGTGGCTGTCTCGGGCTTGGAGGAGCACGCCGTTTAGCGTGGAACGCACCAAATGCTGAGGCCATTCACAGGGCTGGCTTTCCAAGATGATGCGGTTTTTCTTGCTCTTCAAGATCTCCATAGCGGCCACACTGTACCAAGGCGCAATGACTACTTCAAAGAACAAATCGTTCATTTTGGCAGCCGTTTCTTCATCGATGGTTTCGTTGCACGCGATCACCCCGCCGAATGCGGATACAGGATCTGCAGCTAGAGCGCGGTCCCATGCCTGACTCAAGGTGTCCGCGGAGGCCATGCCGCAAGCGTTGTTGTGCTTGATGATGGCCACGGTGGGGTCTTCGCCGCCTTCCGCACAGAAGAGCATGGCAGCGTCAATGTCCAAGAGGTTGTTGTAGCTGAGCTCTTTTCCGTTGTGTTGGATGAAGAGTTCGTCCAAGTTTCCGATGAACCAAGCGGGTTGGTGCGGATTCTCCCCGTAGCGAAGGGCGCGGCGCTCGCCGGGTAGTCCGGGGAAGGGCTTCGTTTCTCCTGCAAACCAGGCAGCAATGGCGCCATCGTAGTGGTTGCTCACTTGGAAGCTGCGACCAGCAAAGGCTTTGCGCTGCTCCAAGGTCGTTTGGGCTCCCTGCGCTTCCAGGAGGTTCAGGACTTCAGGATACTCCGAGCGCGAGGATACCATCCAAACGTGGTGGAAATTTTTGGCACCCGCACGAATCAACGAAATGCCGCCAATGTCGATTTTTTCAATGATGTCTGCTTCTGAAGCACCGGAGGCTACGGTATCCTCAAAGGGGTAGAGGTCCACAATGACCAAGTCAAAACTTGGAATTTCCCGCTCTTGCACCGTTTTGGCATCCTCAGCGTTGTCGCGGCGCCACAAAATGCCGCCAAACACGTTGGGGTGGAGCGTCTTCACGCGTCCATCCAAGATGCTCGGAAAGCCCGTTACCTGCTCAATGGCCGTTACAGGCAAGCCTTCTCCTTCAATGAAAGACTGCGTGCCGCCGGTCGAATACAACGTTACGCCTGCTTTGTGGAGGGCATGCAAAATAGGGGCAAGACCTTCCTTGTGGTAGACGGAAACGAGCGCGGACTGGACAGGGGTGAAAGCGGGCATTGTTCGGCAAAAAAATCAAAAAACAAAGGTAGGAATTCCATGGCATGGACTTTGTAATTTTCAGGTCCCATGCGGAAAATAGTTGCCCTCCTTTCAGAATCCCTTCGCTTTGCGTGGATGGCTCTGGTTTCCAATAAGTTGAGAACCTTTCTGAGCCTTTTAGGCATCACCATTGGCATCTTCGCTATCATCGCGGTGTATGCCATTGTGGACAGTCTCGAACGAAACATTCGCCAATCCGTGGAAAGCCTCGGCAGCGACGTGGTCTACATCCAAAAATGGCCCTGGGGTGGCGATGGCGGTGAATTCGCCTGGTGGAAGTATTTCCAGCGTCCTGAGGTGGGCATGAATGATTTCAAACGACTGACGGCTCGCAGCCCAAGGACCGCTGACTACCTCACCTACATTGCGGGTTCCAGCGAGACGCTCAAGAATGGAAATTCCTCGGTTGAAAACGTGGAGGTCAATGGAATCACCTACCTCTACGGTTCGTTGAATTCGCTGAGCATGGAAACGGGCCGCTACTTTTCGGAAGGGGAGATGGCCTCTGGAAAAAACGTAGTGGTGCTCGGTGCTGAAATTGCCGAAGGCCTTTTCCCTGGCGGCAATGCCGTCGGTTCCTCTATCCAAACCCTTGGAAGGCGTTTTTCCGTCATTGGCGTTTTGCCCAAAGAAGGCTCGCGCATGGTCGGTCAATCGCACGACACCAAGGCGCTCATCCCTGCAAGCCTCTTCGTGGCCTTAAAAGGGGATGAAATGGGCGGTTCTGCGCTTCAAGCCAAGGCAAAACCAGGCTTCAGCACGCTCGAATTAAAAGAAGATCTCCGCATGCACATGCGTGCCATCCGTCGCCTGAAACCCATCGCTGAAGACGACTTTAGCCTAAACGAAACCTCCGTGTTTTCTCAGGGCTTGGACACTATGTTCGGCGCCATTGGCTTAGCCGGCACCGTCATCGGCGGCTTTTCCATCTTAGTGGGTGGCTTTGGTATTGCCAACATCATGTTCGTCTCCGTACGTGAGCGAACGGGCCAAATTGGCATTCAAAAAGCCCTCGGCGCAACGCGAGCCTTTGTTCTCACGCAGTTTTTGCTTGAAAGCACCCTACTCTCGGTGGTGGGCGGTCTGGCGGGACTCGTCCTAGTGGCCATCCTCATGGCTGCGGGCACCGCCATCTCCGGATTTGACCTCGCCATGAGCGCCAACAACGTACTGACTGGGGTC
>JAYQOY010000065.1:0-3628 GCA_038145075.1 Schleiferiaceae bacterium
GGTTTCGAGGATTTTGGCCTCGCGCTGTTCGGGGGTGAGGAGGGAGAGCTTGGTTTCGGCGAGTTGCTTGCGGGCCGTGTCCTGTCGCGCGGATTCTTCGTGGCGGTTCGCAAAGACGTTGGAGCGTTCCTTGACGATGGCCTGAGGTGTGATGCCATGCGCTTCGTTGTAGGCGTGTTGCACCCCGCGACGGCGTTCGGTTTCGGACATGGTTTTGGCCATGCTGTTGGTGATCTTGTCCGCGTAGAAGATGGCTTTGCCGTTGACGTTTCGGGCGGCTCGGCCGATGGTTTGGACTAAGGAACGTTCGGACCGTAAAAAGCCCTCCTTGTCCGCGTCCATGATGGCGACGAGGCTAACTTCCGGGAAATCAAGGCCCTCGCGCAAGAGGTTGACACCGATGAGCACATCAAAGAGGCCGGCGCGCAGGTCGTCCATGATTTGGATTCGGTCCAGCGTCTCCACGTCGGAGTGAATGTAGCGGCAGCGGATGCCATAGCGCGTGAAGTACTTAGTGAGCTCTTCCGCCATGCGCTTCGTGAGGGTGGTAACCAGCACGCGCTCGTCCTTCTCGGCCCGAATTTGCACCTCCTCCATCAGGTCATCCACCTGGTTTTCGATGGGGCGCAACTCAATGATGGGGTCCAGCAGCCCGGTGGGGCGAATGAGCTGTTCAACGACGACGCCTTCGGCCTTTTCCAGCTCGTAATCCGCAGGAGTAGCCGACACGTAGACGACCTGGTTCTGCAGGGCCTCAAATTCTTCAAACTTCAGGGGCCGGTTGTCCAGCGCGGCAGGGAGGCGGAAACCAAATTCGACCAAGTTTTCCTTGCGCGAGCGGTCCCCGCCGTACATGGCGCGCACCTGCGGCAGCGTCACGTGGCTCTCGTCGACCACCAGCAAGTAATCGTCGGGGAAATAATCCAGCAAGCAGAAGGGGCGGGTGCCCGGCTCACGACCGTCCAGGTAGCGAGAATAGTTTTCAATGCCGGAACAGTAGCCCAGCTCTCGGATCATCTCCAGGTCAAAGGTGGTACGCTCCTCCAAACGCTTGCCCTCCAGCGGGCGGTCCGTGGTGTAGAAATGCTGCACTTGCTCGCCCAGGTCCAGTTCGATGTGCTTGATGGCGCGGTTGAGCTGGTCGGGCGTGGTCACAAAGAGGTTGGCGGGGAAGACGCGCAGGTCTTGTAGGGTGCCGTGGCGCTCCATGGCGACGGGGTCCCAAACTTCGATGCGTTCGATCTCGTCGTCCCAAAAGCTAATTCGGTAAAAGAGGTCGCCGTAGGCCGGGAAGAGGTCCACCGTATCGCCCTTGACGCGGAACATGCCGCGCTTGAATTCCCCGGTGGTGCGGGCGTAGAGGGCTTGGACCAGTTGGTGGAGAAGCTTTTGGCGCGAGATGCGCTGGCCGGCTTGAATTTGGACCACCTGGCTGTTAAACGCTTCGGGATTGCCCATGCCGTAGAGGCAGGAAACGGAGGCCACCACCAGAACGTCGCGCCGCCCGCTGAGCAGGGAAGAGGTCGTGCTCAAACGAAGCTTCTCAATCTCCTCGTTGATCTGCAGGTCCTTCTCAATGTAGGTGCCCGTCGTCGGGATGTAGGCCTCCGGCTGGTAGTAGTCGTAGTAAGACACGAAGTACTCCACCGCGTTGTCCGGGAAGAAGCTCTTGAACTCCTGGTAGAGCTGGGCCGCCAGCGTCTTGTTGTGGCTCAGAACCAGCGTCGGGCGCTGTACGCGCTCAATCATGTTGGCCACCGTGAAGGTCTTACCCGATCCGGTGACCCCCAGCAAGGATTGATGGCGTTCGCCCTCCAGCACCCCCTTGGACAGGGCCTCAATGGCCGCTGGCTGGTCGCCGGTCGGCTTAAAGGGACTGGTGAGCCTGAAATCCATGCGTCGCGCGAGCTAGCTTACGCGTCCTGGCTGTCTTCCGCAGGGGCAGCAGCGTCGTCCGCACTCGTAGCTTCTTCAGCAGCCGCTTCCGCCTTCTTTTCGGCATCGCGTTGGGCTTTGCGGAGGGCCTGATGGGCCGCTTCGGCCTTCTCGAGGTTCTTGCGCGCAGCCTCAACCTTCTTCAAGGCATCCTGAACGATGGGGCTCTTTGGATCCGCAAATTGGAAGAAACCCATGTTGTTCTCCAGCTGTGCCAGCTCCTTGCGGGCCACTTCAACGGCTTGACGCGAATTCAAGGACTTCTCATGCTTATGACGGTCGGCCTTTTGGGCCGCACGCTGGTCGCCTTGGGCAGAACGCATCGCATCAAAGAACGCGTTGCACGCCGCACGGAACTTATTCCAAGCCTTGTCCGAATCCTTCTTGGGCACAAAGCCCGTCTTCTTCCAATCCGCTTGTAAACGTTTAACTTCCTTAGATGCTTCCGCCCAATCGGTGCGGGTGGCGAGCTCTTCTGCTTTGGCCACCAAGGCGTACTTAGCTTCCAAGGCATCTTTCATGCTGTTCTTGCGCTCCTTGTAGTAGAGGTTGCGCGCCTTGAAGAAGGCCTTTTCGGCTTTCTTGAAGCGGTCCCACAGTTGATCGCTCTGGCCGCCAAACGTGCGTCCCACCTTGGCCATGGCCTCGCGGAGCTGCTTGGCCTTGTCGGTTTGCTTCTGCCAAGCGCCGTGCTGGCCGGCTTCTTCGCCCACCAAAGCTTCAAGCTCCTGCACCAAGGCCTCTTTCTGTGCGAGGCGGGCGTCGTTGGCTTCCTTAGCTGCTTCCTGTTTGACGCGGCGCTTCTCGTGCAGGCCATTTGAAGCTTCGCGGAACTGATCCCAGAGGGTCTCCTTGTCTTCCAAGGCTACGGGGCCCACTTCCTTCCAAGCGGCGTGTAGGCGCTGCAGTTCCTTGCCGACGTTGGCACTCCACTCGGAAGCGGACAATGCCGTCATTTCAGCGATCAAAGCTTCTTTCAGCTCCTTGTTGTGCTTGTAGTCGAGGTCGCGGAGCTCCTGGCTCAAACGCAAGTTGTCGTAAAAGCGGTCCACAAAGAAGCGGTAGGAGGCGTAGAGGTCGCGGGCCTCATCGTTGGGCACGTGGCCCACTTCCTTCCAGCGGTCGTTGATGCGCTTGAATTCGTTGTAGGTCTGGCCGGTGGGCAGATCGTCGCTTTCGGCCAGTTTCTTAATCTCATCGAGCAGGGCCTTCTTCAGGTCCAAATTCACCGCCATCTGATTGGCCTGCTCCGTCTTCCAAGCCGAACGGCGCTTCTTAAACTCGCCAAACGTCTGATAGAACGCATCCTTTGTGGGCTGCTCGTAGTGGAAGTCAATGGCATTGCCGCCTTCCTCGATGAAACGCTCCAAAGCGCCGCTGCGCTCTTCGTCCCAACGGCCACCCAAGATGTCCTTGATGGCCAGCATGGGCACGCGCACGTGCTCAATGCTCATCTCATGCAGAATGCGCTTGGCCTCGGCCAAAAGCTCTTCCGTGGTCTTTTCCGCGTAATCGGCAGTATGGTCTTCGTGTTCGTCCTTTTCCTCGTCGCTGGCGTCGTCTGACTCGTCGTCCGAAGTGGAAGTCTCTGCGGCAGGGGCCTCGCTGGCTGCGGGCGCAGCTTCTTCTGCGGGCGCGGCTTCTTCTGCTGGTGCTTCGCTGGCTGCGGGCGCTGCTGCTTCTGGTGCTACTT
>JAYQOY010000065.1:3638-5514 GCA_038145075.1 Schleiferiaceae bacterium
GCGCTGGCTGCGGGCGCTGCTGCTTCTGGTGCTACTTCTTCTGCTGGTGCTTCGCTGGCTGCGGGCGCTTCAGCTTCTTCTGCGGGTGCCGCGCTGGCTGCGGGCGCTTCAGCTTCTTCAGCAGGGGCAGCTTCTGGCGTTGCTTCTGTCTCTTCGGGAGCAGTTTCAGGCGCAGTTTCTGCAGCGGGTTGCACTTCGGGCGTTTCAGGAGTCGTATTCCCGTTGGAGGCTAATTCCTCTCCGGGAAGGAGGTCTTTCTCAGACATAGCTGGAGGTTTGTGAGTTAAGGAACCTCAAATGTGAGGAATATTGAGCACTTCTGCCCAATACTGCCAGGCTTTTTTTGCCTGAAATCGCAACATTCCTTCTCCCGAAATCGTTTCAGTGCCCACAACGGCCATGGATTGAAGGAAGAGGGTGTTGGCGGGGGTGTAGACGAGGTCGACGGCGAGTTCGGGCGGTGCTTCGGTCCATTAGGGCAGGGGAGGAAGGATTTCGGGGTACGGATCCATGCCGAATGAGGTGCATTGAACGACCAGTCCAAATTGGGGTGCCAAAAGCTGTTCGAAGGGCAATTCGGGCCAGGGGAAAGCTCCTTTGGGGCTTCGGCAGCCGATTTGACCCTTGAAGCCTCGCCTGTGCAAGGCCTGCACCACTGCCCGTGCGGCACCGCCATTGCCCAATACACATACAGGTAATTTTTTCAGTGCATCGAGCCGGGGATAGGGGGCAATGACCTCCCAAAATCCATCGGCATCTGTGTTGTGGCCGACCCAGCCCGCTTCCGTTCGTACCACTGTGTTGACGGCTCCGACCGCTTGCGCTTCCGGGGTCAGGCCCGCCAAGAGGGGCAGGATAGCCGTTTTAAGGGGGACAGTGACGTTAAAGCCGGACCAAAGGGTTTCGGAAAGAAAGCGCTGCAAATCGGCGGGTTCAACTACGATTTTCTCATAGGTAAGTTGGTCGCGCCAAGGGTGTTCGGCCCAAAATTCGGCGAAGAGCTGCGGGGACCTAGAGTGCGCTATCGGTGCGCCGATGACCCCAAAGTGCATTAGCTCGCGTTTAGGGATTTGGCCCAGCGGTTCAACCCAAAGACGAGCAACCAGCCCAGCACCATGGCAACAATCGTCCAAGTGGGGGAGACGGAGGAGCTGTATTCGGACTGAAACGGCCAGATTTTAACCAAAGAACCGATGATGAAGCCGGCCATGGTGAGGACCATGGCGGTCGGGAAACGCGCAAATAGCCAGCGCAGGAGTCGTGCGAAGCTGAGCAGTCCAATGCCCGCGCCGGCCATGAAGGTGACGATGAGGGCCCAATCGCGCGCATGCAAACCTTCTAAAATGCCTTCGTACGCCCCCAGCAAAACGAGGATGAAGCTGCCGCTAATGCCCGGAAGGATCATCGCGCAAATGGCCAGGGCGCCCGACAAAAAGATGTAGGGAAGGCTGAGGGTGGCTTGCGTGGGAGAGAGGAAAGAGAGTACGGCACCGATGGCGATTCCGATGAGCAGAAGCGGGAAGGTTTTTGCTACGGCTTTTTTGGGTACATCTTTGAGGATGAGGGGAATAGAGCCGACAATTAAACCAAAAAAGAAGCCCCAAACGACCGGTTCATAGTGCTCCAATCCCCACAAAACGAGTTTGGAAAGGCTGAGAATGCTCAGGGCGATTCCGGAACCCAAGGCCAGGAGGAAGGGGCCGTCTACGGCGCGCCAGAGCCCTTTGAGTCCATCCGTTTTAAACGCTTGAAGCGCTTCTGGTCCGACCGCGTGAATGGCATCGAGCAAGCGCTGGTAAATGCCCGTGATATACGCCACGGTTCCACCCGAAACTCCAGGCACGACGTCAGCAGCCCCCATAGCGAGGCCTTTCAA
>JAYQOY010000065.1:6234-8478 GCA_038145075.1 Schleiferiaceae bacterium
GTAAAGTTTTCATCAATGACCAATGCGTAGTCCATGGCATCTAAGGCGCGGTCCAAATCGTCCAACCGGTAATACGCCGCGCCCAAATGGTACCAGGCCGTCTCGCTAAAGGGGTGCTGGTCGATGTAGCCCTTGAACCACTCAATCGCCTTGTCGTCTTGACCGGCCATATCGTAATTGGCGGCCAGCATGTACAGCAAGTGGTCGTCTTTGGGCTCTTCGCGCAGCATGGTCTTTAAAACCTTCACCGCGTGGCTGAACTTCCCAATCGCCGTATACAAACTGGCAAGGTGTCCCAGGATGGGGAAGGGGTCGTCCGCGTTTTGCAGGGCCTTCTTCAAGGAAGCAATGGCCTCGCCGTTTTTGCCCAAACGCATCAGCAGCTGTCCGCGCACCCACTCCAGGTCAGGGTGGTTGGGGGAGAGGCTTTCTGCCTTAGCAATGGCTTCTTTGGCGCGATCGAGTTGCTGCGCCGCGACGTAGTAGCGCGCACGCTTCACCGCGAAGGAGGTGGCATGCGGGTACATGTCCACGCCCATGTCAATGGCCAGGAGTGCCCGGGCCAACTGTCCGGTTTCCAAGTAGTAATCCGCAATTTCCTCCAGTTCGTCCGCGTCAAAAAAGCTCACGCGCTTGCTGCGTAGCTGTTCTTCGAATCGGTCTATGAGGTGCTTGGAAGGATCTTCGCTCATTGTCTAGTGGCTGCAGTATGAAACTACTCCTTTTTACCGAATGATCGGCCGGGGTGCTTTCAAGCGTTTTCCACCGCTTTTTAAACAATCCGAGTGGGGGAGCATTTCCCTGCTAATTTTGTGCAAAGCAACGCAAAAACAAGGCCATATGCCACTCATCACTTCTGTTTCGGGTATTCGCGGAACCATCGGCGGAATTGCCGGCGAAAATCTAACCCCCCAAGACGCGGTCGCCTTCGCCTCCGCCTATGGGGCTTGGCTCCAATCCGAAGCACCTGGTGAGCACCGCCTCAAAGTGGCTGTGGGCCGCGATGCGCGCCCTTCTGGCCCTGCCATCCAGAACCTCGTGGTCAGCACCTTGGTGTCCATGGGCATCGACGTTTTGGACCTAGGTCTCTCCACCACACCGACCGTCGAGGTCATGGTGCCCTGGGAAGGCTGCGACGGCGGCATCATCCTGACGGCCTCGCACAACCCGGTCGAATGGAACGCCCTCAAGTTGCTCAATGCCAAAGGCGAATTCCTCTCCGCAGCCGACGGTGCCAAAATTCTGGCCCGCGTCCAAGCCGGGGGCTTTGAGTACGCACCCGTTCAGGAAATGGGGCAGGTCATTGCCGTCGACGATGCCATCGACCGCCACATCCAAAGTATCCTAGATCTCGAGGACGTAGACGTGGCTGCCATTGCTGCGGCCGGCTTCTCTGTAGCCGTGGATGCCGTCAATTCCACCGGTGGCATTGCCGTGCCCGCCTTGTTGGATGCCCTGGGCGTCGAACGTCAAGAGCTGCTCTTCTGCGAGCCCCATGGCCGCTTCCCGCACAATCCCGAACCTCTTCGCAAGCATTTGGACGACATCTGCGCCCTGGTGCCCGCCAAAAAATGCGACCTCGGTGTCGTGGTGGATCCCGATGTGGACCGCCTGGTCTTGGTCTGTGAGGATGGCGAACTCTTTGGCGAAGAATACACGCTGGTCGCGGTGGCCGATTACCTGTTGGCCAAGCGTCCCGGCCACTGCGTGAGCAATTTGTCCTCTTCCCGTGCCCTGCGTGATGTAGCAGCACGCCACGGCTCTACCTACAGTGCGAGCGCGGTGGGCGAGGTGCACGTGGTGACCGAAATGAAAGCCCAAAACGCCATCATCGGCGGCGAGGGCAACGGCGGCATCATCTACCCCGAACTCCACTACGGCCGCGACTCCCTGGTGGGCATCGCGCTCTTTTTGACGCATTTAGCGCAGAAGAAAATGAAGGCCTCCGAACTCCGCGCATCCTACCCCGACTACTTCATGGCGAAGGAAAAAGCGGCGCTTTCGGCCAGTTTGGATGTGGACGGTTTGCTGGCTTCTGTCGCATCCGAATACGCTAATTATCAACCTTCTACCATTGATGGTGTGAAGATTGACTTTGAATCCACATGGGTGCATTTGCGCAAGTCCAATACGGAGCCCATCGTACGGATCTACACCGAGGCACCCACCCAAGAAGAGGCCGACGCCTTGGCCGCTACGTTTGTGAAAAAATTGGAAGCGTTTAGCTGAGCCCTACCTTTAGGC
>JAYQOY010000066.1:0-8456 GCA_038145075.1 Schleiferiaceae bacterium
GGGACTGTGGTTCGTATTTCGGGCAGAGAGATCCACGTTCAAAAAGGGGAATTCACCCAGGTGTATGACGCAGAAGAGCTGATTGTGCGCGACCGCCAAGCGCAGCAAATGATGGCGGCCGCTCCAGCTAAAGTGAAGGACCTTACGCCCCAAGCATCAACGCTTAGCCCTTTGCCTTCCGAACTGCCCGCCAAGGGAGATCTGCCTATGCTCGACTTGCATTTGCACGAATTGCCCCCGCTGCACCTCGGGGCCACAGCGCATGAAAAATTGTTGCATCAACTGGGCCACGCCAGGGCATTTTTAGTCAAAGCGCGTCAAAACAGGCAGCGCCGGGTTGTTCTTATTCATGGAAATGGGACGGGACGGCTGCGCCATGAGCTCGAGCAAATGCTCAGAAAAGACGGGGGCTACCGCTACTACGATGCGTCCTACCAGCTCTTTGGACAGGGTGCTTTGGAGGTTGAAATTTTATACCGGTAGAATTCACCTACCTTTGCGCCGAACGTACAGCCGGCCTTGTCGCCTTGAATTTCAGGGAGGAAAGTCCGGACAACACAGAGCACCGCGCTTCCTAACGGGAAGGCAGATGCGTCTTTCGGGGCGTGTTTGACAGACAGTGCCGCAGAGAGGGAGACCGCCACAGAACATCGATCGAGTCCTGTGGTAAGGGTGAAAAGGTGGGGTAAGAGCCCACCAGCGGTGGAGGCGACTTCACTGGCTTGGTAAACCTCGCGGGTTGAAATGCCACGTAAACCGATGCTTGAGGGCTGCTCGCCCAAGTCGGAGGGTAGGCAGATAGAGCGAGTAGGTGACTGCTCGCCTAGATCAATGACAAGGACATGTTTCGACATGGACAGAATCCGGCTTACACGGCTGTGCGTTTTTTTATCTCATGGCTAGCAAAAGCCGACCTACCTTTGCCCCCTCATTAAACTCCCTATGACTTTATTCTCCTCCCTTGGCCTCAGCCAACCCATCCTGGATGCGATTGCCGCTTTAGGTTTCTCCGAAGCGACGCCCATTCAGGCCGAAACCATTCCCGCGCTCTTGGCCGAGGAGGGGCAACGCGATCTTATTGCGCTCGCACAAACCGGTACCGGAAAAACGGCCGCTTTTGGCCTTCCCTTGCTACAGTTGCTGGATGGCCAGCGCGGTGCCGCCCCCAAAAAGCCCTTGGCGTTGATCCTTTCGCCCACGCGCGAACTTTGCGTTCAAATTGCAGGTGAACTCGAAAAATATGCAGCCAACATGCCTCATATCAAGATGTTGGCAGTGTATGGCGGTTCTAATATCCGCACCCAGCAGAGCGCCATGCGCAAGGGGGTGGACATCTTGGTGGCTACCCCGGGTCGCTTGATGGATTTGGCCCGTCGTGGCGACGTGAGTTTTGATGCCCTTCAAACCTTAGTGCTCGACGAATCGGACGAAATGCTCAACATGGGCTTCTTGGACGATGTCAAGGAAGTCCTCGAGCAAGCACCCGACGAAATGTTCACATGGCTCTTCAGCGCTACGCTTCCCAAGCCTATTGAGTCCATCACGAAGGACTTCATGGAAGATCCCATTCGGGTCCAAATTGGTCAGCGCAATATGGCTTCGACCCAAGTGGACCACTTTGCCTTCATGACCACGCGCGAAAACCGCTATGTCGGTCTTCGCCGCTTGATTGACAGCGCACCCGGCATGTACGCCATGATTTTCTGTACCACCAAAGTGGAGACACAGGAGACGGCGGAAGCCTTGATTGGCGACGGCTACACGGCGGCTGCTTTGCACGGTGATTTGTCCCAGCAGCAGCGCGACCTCGTCATGCATGCCTTCCGAACGCGCCAAGTTCGCTTGCTCGTCTGTACGGACGTGGCTGCGCGTGGCATTGACGTGAAGGAAATCACCCACGTTATTCACCACCGCCTTCCGAATGATTTGGAGAGCTACAATCACCGTTCGGGCCGCACGGGTCGTGCCGGCAAGACGGGTTTGTCCTGGGCATTGGTGACCAACTCGGAGGCGCGCAAGTTGCCGCAGTTGGAGCGCGAGATCAAGCGTGAAATTCAACGTGCGCAGTTCCCTTCACGAAACGATGTGGTGAAGGGCCAGCTCGTGCACTTTGCCGAAAAAGTAGCGGCCCAAACCGAAGGCATGGAGCTTGTGGAAGAGCACGTAGCTTCTTTGATGCCTTTGTTTGAAGGACTGCCCGCCAAGGAATTGGTGACCAAGTTCTTGGCTGCTGAGTTTGACCTTTTGTTCCGTCACTACGCTGAGCACGTAGACCTGGACCTCAACCGCCAGGAGCGCAAAGGCAAGAAGGAGCGCCCCGATCGATTCAATGAAGACGGCGGCGGTCGCCACGGCGGTCGCAGCGACGAGCAGCGTTTCTGGATCAACTTGGGCACCAAGCACGGCTTCTCATGGCCCTTGCTCAAGGACTTCGTTCGCGAGGCTGGTCGCCTAGGTGATTACGATGTGCAAGGCGTGAACGTAGGCCCTGCGCACGGTTACTTTACGGTACCTGCTGCCAAGGCCGATGAGGTCCGCAAGGCATTGGAACATTCCGAATTCAATGGACAACGCGTGAAGCTAGATCCCGTCGAACACCACGTAGGACGCATGGAACGCCCTCGTGATGAATCCGGGAACCGCATGCGTGGCCGCAGCGGTCGTCCTTTCAAAAAGGGAGGATTTAGTGAAGGGCGCCCAGGTAGCGCTCGGCCTCCAAAGCGGCCATACAACCGGTCCCCGCGGCGGTAATCGCTTGGCGGTAGACCTTGTCTTGCACGTCGCCGGCTGCAAACACCCCGGGAAGCTTGGTCGCTGTGCGGTCGGGTAGGGTTTGAAGGTAGCCGGTGGCGTCCATGTCCAATTGACCTTTGAAAATATCTGTATTGGGCTTGTGGCCTATGGCGACAAAGAAGCCCTTTGCGGGAATTACTTCCTCCGCACCGGTTTGCGTGTTGCGCACTTTCACACCTTCTACGCTCTGACCGCCGATGAGTTCAAGCGTTTCCGTATTCCACCGAATGTCAATATTCGACGTCTCCATCACGCGGTTTTGCATGGCCTTGGAGGCACGCATCTCATCGCGACGGACCAAAAGCGTCACCTTCGGACAAAGTTTAGCCAAGTAGGTAGCCTCTTCCGCAGCCGTGTCGCCACCACCTACGATGACCACTTCTTGGCCCTTGTAGAAAAATCCGTCACAAACGGCACAGGCACTCACGCCAAATCCCATGAACTTCTCTTCGGAGGGAAGGCCCAAGTACTGTGCAGAGGCACCCGTAGAAATAATCACGGTGCGGGCTTGAACTTCCGTCGTCTCGTCGATGGTCAGGGTGTGCCAACCGCCTTCTTCTTTGGAAAATTCAACCTTGGTCACGAGGCCCCAACGGACATCGGTGCCAAATCGTTCTGCTTGGTTCTTCAGGTCTTCCATCAATGCATTGCCATCCACGCCCTGGGGGTAGCCGGGAAAGTTGTCCACTTCGGTCGTGGTCGTCAACTGACCGCCGGGCTGCAAGCCCACATACATGACAGGATTTAAATCAGCGCGGGACGCGTAGATAGCAGCGGTATAGCCGGCAGGGCCAGAGCCGATGATGATGCATTCGTGTTGTTCCATAGTGCAGCAAAAATAGGGTGTGAAGTCCCGATAAATGTGACCTAAGCGTGGTGTAAACTTTCTGGCTTTTGCATATCTTTGCCGCCCTCCTCGGGATGTAGCTCAGGTGGTAGAGTACACGTCTGGGGGGCGTGTGGTCGCACGTTCGAATCGTGTCATCCCGACCAAGGACCCCTAAAACCCGCATGTTTCATGCGGGTTTTTTTATACCCCGAGGGTTCAAATGTTCAACAGTTTTGAGTCCTTTTTTGAGAGGAATTCTAGGAATTTGCCAAAAAGGGTATTCTTGGCTAGATAGCCATCTAGGTGGTCTTTTTTCTTAGATGTTTAAACACTGAAAAATTCCATTGAATAAAATGCTTAAAATGAACATTTTAGGTGTATCAAAAAACTTTTACACGAAGTTTTTAACAAGGCCTTGCATGCTGCAATAGATAAAGTACTTTCATAAAGCACAACGGCAGAAGGCAACGGCCACTGTCGGTTCGAGGGTGCGAAAGGGCCCAAGAATGTGTCTCACACACAGGGACTTACCTGGAGGTTAATGTACCAAAAGATAAGAAACTGAGCGCAAGCGACCTCCTTCGGGAGTGGGTGTGAGGCTGATCTGAAGAATCTTGAGCAATCAAGAGGACGTATGAGAGACCGTAAGGAATCTCCAGGGCCGCAAGGACCTGAACAGGAACCCGCTTGCGGGAACCGACCCGAGCCGCTCGCGGCGAGGGGTAGTAAAACAGATCAGCGGGTGGAAGAGCGCTCCTCGGAGCACTCAAGAAACCGACCCAGAGAAAGAGGCCTCGGCCGCTCTCTCTGCCTGCAAAGGAACCCACGTTGGCTGCAAAGAAAGCGTGTGGAACCCCTGGATCGCCAGGCCGCCAACGGAGTATGGTGGAGCGCAGCGCCAACGCGCAACGAGGTCTTGGGACAGAGGCCAAACCGACTGCCACCGCGGTATGAGGTTTTGCGGGACGGCGAAATCCAGCTGGGACGAGCGATGAAACAGGCGCTGCAAGTACAGAGATTATCTGGAAATCTCACTGGGAGACCGCCCTATGGGGCGTCATACACCGGGTAACCGGAAATGAGAGGGCGATTCCTACGGGGGTCGCCCTTGTCTTTTATACCTGGTTTTTGTCGGGTAGGGCTGTGCTGCCTTCCGGATGGGATTCCCTCGTAAAGCCTCTTTAAAGTGCCCCAAAAACCAGCGCTGCAGCCTTCTTCCCAGCTTCGGGGGACAGGGCCACCCCCATACCGCCCATACGCGCTACGATGGTGGTACCGTCACCGGATTCTAGTAATGGCATTTTGCTTCCACTGGGCGCAAATGCCATGGTGCCGGCCCAGCGGTCGGTGATTTCAACGGCTTGTCCGGGCAGCAAGACCGTTCGGAGGTAGTCCTCCAGGTAGTCCTGGACCTGGGGGGTCGTTTCACCCAAAAGGGTTTCTTCCTCTTGGCGGAAGGCATTTCGGCCACCCCCTAGGAGCAAACGATCCCCCAAATTGCGGAAATACAGGTAGCCCTCATCTGCATGGTAGGTACCGCGGTACGGCAAGTTGGCAATGGGCTGCGTGAGTAGAACTTGCCCACGGCCTGGAAGCACATCTGTTCGGTTAAGCAAGGCCCCTGTCCAAGCGTTGGTCGCGAGTACCACATGCCGGGCGATAATACTGCCTTGTGGGCTTGGTAGTTTCCAGGTAGGACCTTCCTTGCGCCATTCCGATTGATTCGGAATCGCCACGCCATGCATGAACTCAACGCCCAGCGCAGTGACGGCGGATTTTAAGGCCTGGTGCGCTATGCCTGCATGCAAACTAGCTTCGTGTTCGATGGAAATACAGCCCAAAAGTGTGGAAATCGGAGGCGTGACTTCCTGGTAGACGGTTCCAGGAATTCCAGCCTCGGAAGCCAACGCATTCAAGCGGTCGAGGTTGTGCAGAACGGCCTCCCAGTCTTGGGTTTGGGTCGTATTGAAGATTTCATAGCCTTTCCCCGGCTGCCAGCCCAAATCCCCCTCTCCAAATTGAGAGCGCCAGGCTTGGAGTCCTTCGTAACGCCATGCCAAGCGCGCAAGCAGGTCCTCCTGGGACTCGTGGCGCAAATCATCGAGCAGTTCGGTGGGGCTCCCAAAACAGGCAAATCCTGCGTTGCGGGTACTTGCCCCAGCTTGTCCACTGGGGAGCTGCTCCACGATGGCGAGTCGCAGGGTGGGGGACTGGCGCTTGAGGTGGAAAGCCGTCCACAAACCGACCATGCCGCCACCAACCACGAGGACGTCGAAGTGCCCGAGCGTTCGGTTCGTTTCCCAGTAAGAAGCAGCGCGTTGCAACATTCTGAAGTGAAGTGGGTTAAATTTTAATGAAACTTCAATTTTTGGGCATCTTATTTGCTCTGAATTGAGAACTTTGCAAAACAATACCAGACCAAGATGCGCGTAGAATTTTCTCCCGATGAATTTAAGGTGGCTTTGGCGACATCCGTCGTCGTTTTTGGCTTTGACGGGGAAAATCTAAAGACCCTGGTCGCACAGAAGAAAGGCCAGCCCTATGAAGGTGCTTGGATCATTCCTTCCTGCGTGGTTAAGGCGGATGAAAATCCAGAGCACGTCGCCAAGGAGCTCTTGGTTCGTGCAACGGGTCAGCAGGACTGGTTATTGGAAAAGTTGAATGTCTTTGCCGAACCTTACCGCAATCCCGTGGGCCGCGTCGTCAACATCGCCTACTACTGCACGGTACGCTTGGACGATGCCCTGGCCAACAACCTACAGCGCGAGGGCTACAGTTGGGTTCCAGCGAGCGATGTTCCCACCTTGGCCTACGACCACAACGAGATCATGGAGTATGCGCGCGAGCGCTTCAAACGCCGCGTAAAGCGTCGCCCCATTGGCTTTAGCTTGTTGCCGGCCGAATTCACTTTGAACAACATCCAGCGCCTCTACGAGTGTGCGTTGGGCAAGCGCTTTGACAAGCGCAACTTCCGCCGAAAGCTCCTCAAGTCCCAGCTCCTGATTGAGACGGACAACTTCATTCGTTCTTCGGAGCGCGCTAAACGACCCTCGCGTCTCTACAAATTCAACGAAAAGAAGTACCGCACCCTTTCCTTGAAGGGCTACGACTTCGTCTACCAATAAGCGTTTCAAAACGTTTAAAAAGCACGAAGGGCGCTCCGTTGGGGCGCCCTTCGCATGTGTATTCGGTCCGATTAGTGGATGCCCTTCATGAGCTTGCGCAACAGAGGCGTCAAGGCAAACATGAGCAAGGCGCCCGCAGCGGCTGTGATGGTCAAGAAGACGAAGAGGTTCATGCCTGGGAAGATTTTCTCCAGCAAAGACTCCATGATGCCCGCCATGTAATTGGCCAAAGCCATAGAGGCAAACCAAAGGCCCATCATGACAGACACAATTTTGGGAGGTGCCAATTTGGTGATCATGGACAGGCCGATGGGAGAGAGGCAGAGTTCACCAAAGGTGTGGAGCACATAAACGCCTACCAGCCACATGGGGCTAACCAATGCGTCGCCCTCAGCGGCAAAGCTGGCCAAAGACATGACCACGAAGCCCAAGGAGAGCAAGGCGAGGCCCAAGCCAAATTTGGCGGGAGTCGATGGGTTGCGGTTGCGCGTGGCCAATGTCACCCAGAAGGAGGCAAAGACAGGGGCAAAGATGAAGATGGCCAGTGCGTTGATGGACTGGAATAGGGATGCGGCGACTTCGTAGCCGAAGATGTTTCGGTTTGTTTCCTCCGCAGCGAAGAGGTTGAAGGTGCCTCCCGCCTGCTCAAAGCCGCTCCAGAAGAAGATGTTGGCGACGGCGAAGATGAGGATGGCACCGACGCGTGACCACTGTTCGGACCCGCTTGTGCCATTGTAGATCACATAGCCCAATCCTAGGAGGCCAATCACACCGACCACTTGGATGATGGTGGACATAGCGCTCTCCGAAATGGCTGCTTGAAGGGCCAAGAAGCCGTACACAACGGCAAAGCTGGCAGCGATGTAGCCGGCAATGACGCCAAAGTCCTTGCCCACGAGGCGGGCTTCGCCCGTTCGGCCAGGAGGCATGCCTTGTCCTTCCAATTTGGTTTCCTCAAAGTAGAACCAGATACATGCGAGCAACATGCCGACACCAGCAGCACCGAAGCCCCATTTCCAACCCACTTGCTCACCCAAGGTGCCGCAAATGATGGGAGCCAAGAAGGCGCCGAGGTTGATGCCCATGTAGAAGATGGTGAACGCCGAATCTTTTCGTGGATCGTTGTCTTCGTACAGGGTGCCTACAATGGTAGAAATATTGGGCTTGAAGAAGCCGTTACCGACCATCAAGAGGCCCAAGCCCATGTAGAAGAGGAATTCGCGCTGGCCCGCATCCGCCATGTAGATGTGCGAGGCGGCCAAGGCAAACTGACCGAGTGCCATCAGTACACCGCCGGTGTAAATGGCGCGGCGCTGGCCCAAAATCTTGTCGGCCAACATGCCGCCCACGATGGGGGTCAAATAGACCAAACCCGTGAAGATGCCATAGATCTCGAGGGCAGAAGCGCGCTCAAAACCGAAGCCTCCCTTGGCGTATTCGGTGGTTAAGTACAAAACGAGCAGGGCGCGCATGCCGTAATAGCTGAAGCGCTCCCACATCTCTGTGAAGAAGAGCGAATAGAGGCCCCGGGGATGGGTCATTTTCTCGGTCGTTGCCATGTGAAAGAAGGGTTCTTAGTTAACGTGTGTGTTTAGGTTCGGGAAGATAGTGGAAAAATGGCTTGAGTGCTCAGGCTTCGCCTTCGAGCTAGATAGCTAGAAAGCTCGGGCTGCGCCCTGTGGCTGCAGAGTTAGGAAGCTCGGGCGTTG
>JAYQOY010000067.1:0-8308 GCA_038145075.1 Schleiferiaceae bacterium
ATCCAGTGGCTTAATTCGGAGGAAGTGGCAGAGCCGTCGAGGTAAACGCCTCCCCAGTGCACGGGATTGAGGTAGGCGCCTTTGAAAATTGCGGGATGGCTTTCGCGCAAGGATTCTAGTGTGGCGGGGGGAAATTTCAGGGCGATTTGAGGCTCCTTTTCCAAGGAGAGCATGGCAAACATCTTGGAAGCCACCTTGAAAACAAGGGTGTGTTCGTCAAAGGGGAAGGTGGCCTCCGCCTGGGGCAGCGATTCGCAAAAGGAGATGGCCTGGTCGCGGTTCATTTAGACAAAGGTCGGCGATTAATCCGCAACGGATTAAAACCGAAAGCTCAACCCAAGGGCGCTCGGGATACCTATGCCGGCAGGGTTCCGGTACCATTGACTGTCTTTATCGAAGTAGGTAAAGGCCTCCACGGAGGTGAGGCAGAGGCCGATTTCGGCGGTAAAGTAAAAATGGGGACTGATTTTTTTCTTGTATCCACCCAGGATGGACAGATTGTACATCCCGTCTATTTGGTCTAGTTGTGAGGGGAGCGTGTAGGTGCGCGCACGAAGGCGCACGGAGGCAAAACGGCCCTCCGCACAAGGCTGGGCATACCAGCGCCCACCAATCATCCAAGCGTGCACGAAATAGCCTTCGGGAAAGCCCAACACATCGACTGTTGGGACTTGGCCAAAGGCGTATTCGATGAGGAAGGTGGTTTTCCCACTGTAATCGGAGATTTCAAGACCGGCGGTCGGAATTTCCTGCATCAACACCAAGGGGCGTGTAAACACTTCGAAGACGGCACAGCGCGGCGCAAGGGCATCCTTGCGGGGAGGTGTCGGGTTCGCGAGCGTCGTGGATCCTGTGGAGGTTGGAGCTGTTCGTGGGCGGCGTGTTGAAGAGGTAGCTGGAGCAATGGGGGCTGGGGGTGTCGCCCGATTCGATTCGACCATCGCCGGTGTCCGCGACTCGGGGGTGTTCGGAGTCCCATTTGGGGTTCCAGCACCCGGTTTGATTTGGGCCCAAGCGCTCACGCTGAGCACCATGGCGAGCACGACCAATTTATTCATAGAGGGAAGGTCTATCATTTTAATGGAATGCTCGCTATGATGGATAAAAAAAAAGGGATGGCCTCCGTCCAATGCAGCAGGAAGCCATGTGAGGGTCATTAGGGATTTGAACTAGTCGGATTTCCGAAGTATAAACGCTTCCCTCAGGGCAAATCAGCACCTTCGGCGAGTGGATCCCAAAAGTGCCGGGCAAAATCCTGCACCTGGTCGTCCTTCACCCGGATGCCCTCGGCTTCGAGGAGTTGCTGCATGGCGTGGAGCCCGCCAAAATAATGCTTGCCGGTCAGCAGCCCTTGGCGATTCACGACGCGGTGGGCGGGGACATCGGGAAGCTGGTGGCTCGCGTTCATGGCGTAGCCCACGGTGCGGGACGCTTTCGCTGAACCGATAGCGCGGGCGATGGCGCCATAGGAGGTGACGCGGCCCGCGGGAATTTGCCGGACGACGACGTACACCCGAGCAAAGAAATCATCCCGGGCGGCCACTCGACGGAAATTTGAACTGGAGGTAGGTAATGGTCTTCCCTTGCTTCAACCACATCTTTTCATAAAAGGTCTGGCAGGCAAAAACGACATGGTCGGGTTTGTCGACGATTTGGTCATACACGTCGTGGTAGGTCTCGACTACTTCGAGCCCCCACCATTCGATGATGCCGTGGAGATAGCCATGGAGAAATTCGCTGTCGGACTTGAGGTGGATGCATCCTTCAGGCGCCAAGAGGGCGCGGTATACCTCGAGGAAGGCGGGGCCAATCATGCGGTGCTTAGCGCGTTGGTATTTGATCTGTGGATCGGGAAAGGTGATCCAAATCTCATCGATTTCGCCGGGGGCAAAGCAATGTTTTACCCATTCAATGCGGGTGCGTAAGAATCCGACGTGGTCCATGCCGTCCACGAGGGCCTTTTTCGCCCCTTCCCAAATGCGGGCCCCCTTGATATCGATGCCCAAGTAATTTTTGTTGGGGTCGCGCTGGCCAAGGGCGACGGAGTATTCTCCCCGGCCGCATCCCAGTTCGACGACGAGGGGCCGGTCGTTTTTGAAAAAGTCCGACTTCCATTTTCCGGCCATGGCGAATCCATTTAAGACCTCGTCTTTGCTGGGTTGGAGAACATGATGGAAGGTGGCTAATTCGGCAAAGCGTGCCAGCTTATTCTTTCCCATGGGGTGTGCAGATTTGAAGATCCAAAATTCGGGCTTGAAGCTCTTTGTTGCCGCGAAAAATATTCCATTCTAAAACCACGGCGAGGCGCACGGGCCCCGTGATTTCCACATGGCCCCAGCCAAAACCAATGACGGGGAGGGTGGCGCCGGTGTGGGGATCTCTAGCCAGGGCGCGCAAGTGCTTGCCCTCCGACATGGTTCGGACCTGGCTGAGTTCCACCTCCTCTAATCCCCAGATTGGGGCCTCGTTCTCCATTCCAAAGGGCTCTAGCCGCTCAAGAAGGGTCGCTAGAGGGGCATGCAGCTCATCAACCCGCGCGCGGCTGTCAACTGGCTGCTGGGGTTGGCGAGCCTCCATGGGCCAGCGTTCATCCACCGCGCGGTCAAAGGCCTCCATAAAGGCCTCCAGCTGCTCAGGTTGGAGGGTCATGCCTGCGGCCGCCCGGTGACCCCCAAATTGAATCAGGTGCTCCGAGGCCGCATCCAAGCAGTCATACAGGTCGAGTCCAGGAACGGATCGAGCGCTTCCAGAGTAGAGGCCTTCGTGCAGGGTCAGCACGACGGTCGGCTTGTAAAAGGCCTCCACGGTGCGCTGCGCCACAATACCCAAGACCCCCTTGTGCCAATCTTCTCCCGTCAAAACGAGACCGACCCGGTGCGGCAGGAGAGCCGCTTGGGCTTGCGCCGCCAGGCTAACCCCTTGTTCGGTGCTTCGGCGTTCCACATTGTGGGATTCTATGTCTTGGCTCAGCTGTTCCAGCAGGGCTGGTTGTGGCTGAGTGAGGAGGTCTACGGCCAAATGCCCGTGCCGCATGCGGCCGGCGGCATTGATTTTTGGGCCAATGGCGAAGACCACATCTTGCAAGGTGATATGGCCTGCGGGACGGTTCCCCAACAAGGCGGCCAAGGATGCCCGAGGCTGGTTATTGATGGCGGCCAAACCTTCCCGGACGATGGCCCGATTGAGTCCCACGAGCGGGACCATGTCGGCCCCAATGCTTACTGCGACTAAATCCAATAGATCCTTCAAGGCATTGGGATCCAGTCCCGCGGCTTGGTAGGCAGCGCGCCAAAGCATGTAGCCTACCCCGCAGCCGGATAACTCTTTGTGGGGAAATGCGCAATCGGACCGCATAGGGTCCAGGACGGCTAAAGCGGGGGGCAATTGAGGACCGGGCGTATGGTGGTCCGCTACAATGACATCGATGCCACGCGCTTGGGCGGAGGCAATGAGGTCTACAGATTTAATGCCACAGTCGAGGGCGACGAGGACGCGGACCTCGGAGGCTAGCGCGTGGGCGATTCCCACTTCGGACAAGCCGTAGCCCTCCTTGTAGCGGTCCGGGATGTAGGTCAAAATGGACCAACCGCCGCGCTCAAGAGCCAGCTTGCCAACCGAAACGGCGGTGGTGCCATCGACGTCGTAATCCCCAAAAAGCATGACGCGCTCCCCGTGTTCGCGCGCTTGGGCAAGCCGTTCAGCGGCCTGTGGCATGTCCGCCATATGCAAGGGGTCTACCTCCGAAAGCGGTGTTCCGGGAATCCAGGCTTTGATCGCTTCAAGGGTGGTCATGCCGCGTTGCACGAGTACGCGCGCCAAGGCAGAATAGGGAGCGCCAAGTTCCTGGGTGAGCGCTTCGATGGCCTCAGGCGATCCTTCCGGGGCGTAGGTCCATCGTTTGGTCATTCCTCGCGGTTCTGGCGGGTGGCGCGGTAAAGTCCTAACTGATGTTCCACGGAATGTTTGTGGACGACTTGAAAGAGCTCCTCGATAAAGGCGCGATTGAGGTCCAGACTTTCTGCTTGAAGACCGCGCTTTTGGAGCAAGTCAAACCAGCGGTCCATTTGAAAAATACCTGCTCCATGGGATACTTTCAGGTGCCCCAAGGCATCGACGATGTCCATGCGCTGGCGAAGGAGTTGGACCATCTCTTGGTCGACGGCATCCAGTTTGAGTCGCTCGGCATCGATAACTTCCTGCAAGGCCACATCTTTTGGGGCATTGGCTTCAAGGATGCGTACCAAATGGGCGAGGGTGGTGGGGGTGATTTGTTGGGCGGCATCGCTCAACGCTCGTTCTGGATCGGGATGCACTTCGACCATCAAGCCGTCCATTTGGATGTCCATGGCAATTTGGGCCACGTGCTCGACCAATCGACGGTCGCCCGCAATGTGGCTGGGATCACAAATAATGGGAACATGGGGGGCCTGGCGACGAAGCTCAAAACTCATTTCCCACCGCGGTTCGTTCCGATAGGGCGCGGCATAACTTGAGAAAAAGCCGCGGTGAACAGCGGCTAGTTCCGTGATGCCAGACTTTTCAAGGCGTTCGAGCGCGCCGAGCCACAAGCCCAGGTCGGCGTGGATGGGATTTTTAACCAAAACGGGGATGTTTGATCCGCGTAAAGCTTCCGCAATCTCTTGCACATAGAAGGGATTGACCGTGGTCCGGGCGCCAATCCAGACCGCGTCTGCCTGCACACCTAGGGCTTTTTCTACATGATCTGCATTGGCTACCTCGATGACAAAGGGAAGACCGACCTCCTGACGCATCGTCTGGAGCCATTCTAGCGCATTGTATCCGGCCCCTTCAAACTGTCCGGGTCGGGTCCGTGGCTTCCATACCCCGGCGCGAAACAACTGGGTATGGCCCTCGGCTTTGAGGGCGCGCGCGGTATCGAGCACTTGGTCCAAAGACTCCGCGGAACAGGGACCCGCAATGATCAAGGGGTTCTGGACGGACCCTATCCATGGGCCAAAGGAGCGTTCGCGATTCGCTGGCAAGTTCATTCCCCCAAAGGTACCAGTGCCGCCCTGGATAGCCGTTTAATGTTTGAAAATTTCCCCTATTATTTGGTGGCGCCACCCAACACCACGACAATTTCACCTTTCGCTTCATGCTGGGCAAAAAACTCGGCCAATTCTCCCACGGTCCCGCGGTGGTAGGTTTCATAGATTTTGCTGATTTCTCGGACTACGCAGGCGGGGCGTTCGGGCCCCAAAACCTCGTTGAGTTCTCGCATACACCGGGCAATCCGGTGCGGGGATTCGTAAAAAGCAATGGTTCGGGGCTCTTCCAGCCATTCCTTCATGCGAGTCTGCCGCCCTTTTTTCTGAGGAATGAAGCCTTCGAAGATAAATCGATCACAGGGTAGGCCGCTCGCGACAATCGCCGGAATCAGAGCGGTGGGGCCGGGAAGGGCTTCGACGACGATGCCCGCGCCAATGCATCCGCGCACTAACAAAAAACCCGGATCGCTGATTCCGGGGGTACCGGCATCACTGACTAAGGCGGTCACGCCCGTGCGCTGGGCAATGTCCTGCACGGTGCGTTCCAAAAGGCTGTGCTCATTGTGCATGTGAAATGATCGCAGCGGCGCTTGGATGTCGAGCAGTTTGAGCAATTTCCCCGAAGTTCGGGTGTCTTCAGCGAGGACCACTTCGGCTCCGCGAAGGACTTCCATCGACCGAAGGGTGATATCCCCGAGGTTGCCTAGTGGGGTAGGAACGAGAACAAGTTTGCCCATGGATTATTCGAAACGGGCATAAACCAAGGCGAGAAAGCGCTCGGCGATTTCGGGTTTTTGGCTCCAATCGTAGTCGCTATACACGGCATTTTCTAAGAAAGTTTCGCATTCCTGCTTGCTTTCCATCGTTGCCAAAGCGGCCACTACCCGCTGGAAATCATCGTCCTCCCCATGGAATAGGTGTTTGACAAAGGCGACGCGGTCGTTCAAGCCCACTTTGAGGCCTGCGTAACGGGCATTGACGCTCTTTGCACCGGAGGCCAAAGGTAGTTGCTCGGGTTGCGGGTCTGCCAAGGGAAGGGCACTCCCCGCACTTGCCGGATTTGCCAGTTCTTCTTTTGAAGGGGCGTCAGACTTGGATATTGCAGTGGCATCGGGGTGGGAGGTGGAGGCTTCACTATGTGCCTCCTTCGTCACGGTAACAACCGCTTCTCGCGCCAAACGAAGGGTTTCAGCCTGCTTCGCTTCGATGTCGGCGAGAGCTTGTGCAGCTTTTTGGACGATTTGTGCCTCTCCGTGGCGTTGAATTTCGGCCATTTGGATGGAAAGCAATCGTGTTTGGGCCTCTACCCAAGAAGTGTATAGGGCCTGAACCTGAGCAGGCGTAGGGGTTTCGCTTTGTAAATCTTGGCGTAAAGCAGAAAGGGAATCCGAGAGTGACATGCAATGAGGGTTTGTTACCGCTGTGGTAGATTTGTGCGGCACCGAAAAGTACAAAATGTTCCAAGAGCACACAGAAGTTCCCACGCATCGTTCCGGATGGATTGAAGTCATCGCGGGGTCTATGTTTTCTGGTAAAACAGAAGAGCTCATACGCCGTGCCAAACGTGCGCAGATTGCCAAACTTTCTGTGCAAATTTTTAAACCGGGCATCGATACGCGCTACTCGGACGAGGCCGTGGTGACCCACGATCAGGCCTCGCTGCAGTGCCAGTTGGTGGAGAGTTCGGACCAGTTGCACCTGCTGGCGGCCGGCTACGAGGTGGTCTGCATCGACGAAGCGCAGTTTATGGACGAGGGCGTGGTCGAGGTGGCCAACAAGCTCGCCAATGCCGGTACGCGCGTCATTATCGCTGGATTGGATATGGATTTTAGCGGCAAGCCGTTTGGGCCCATGCCGAATTTGATGGCCATCGCCGAATTTGTCACCAAAGTGCACGCGATTTGCGTTCGCACGGGGGAGCTGGCACATTATTCGCACCGCTTGGAAGCCGAACAGGGCACTATTCTGCTGGGCTCCCAAAACGAATACGAACCGGTGTCGCGCGCCGTTTTCACCCAACTTCAAACCGAATCCCCTTCTCATGTTTCCGGCAAAACGGATTGAGGACCTGGCCCACATCTTGGGGGCGAAGGTGGGGGTCTCGGGCCAAACGCCCTCCCTGGAAGCCATCTCTACGGACAGCCGCCAAGCGATGTGGCTTCGCCCCACCGCCTTTTTTGCCCTGAAAACCCAGAGTGGCGACGGCCATGCCTTCGCGGCCGAGGCGCTGCAGCAAGGTGCCGTCGCCCTGGTGATCGAAGAACAGGCCGCGCAACGCGCCCAACTCGAAGCGGCCGCGGCCGAAGCCGGGGCCTGGGTGCTGCGGGTGGCGTCGACCTGGTCCGCGTTGCACCGCTTCGCCGCGGCGCACCGCGATAGCCTCAAAGGCCCGGTGGTGGGCATTACGGGGAGCAACGGAAAGACGACCGTGAAGGAATACCTCTACCACTTGATGGGGGATCGGGAAGTGGCGCGGTCGCCCCGCAGTTTTAATTCGCAGTTGGGGGTTCCGCTGACGGTGCTTGGGACGGATGCCGAAGCCAAATGCTTGCTGGCCGAAGTAGGCGTGAGCGAAGCCGGGGACATGGCGCGTTTGGCGCCTTGGTTGCGTCCGAATGTGGGCATTTTTACGTCGATGGGGTCGGCCCATGAGGCGGGATTTGCCTCCCGTGCAGAAAAATTGGCTGAAAAAGCCTCCCTCTTTGCCCAGAGTGACTGGGTCATTGCGCCCGCCGCCCAACCGGAAATCGCCCAAGCCTTGGTGGGACTTACCCGCGTTTGGCCGTATGCGTGGAACCAGCCTGAATTGGAGGCCGAGGTACATTTTACGTGGGCCGAGGGTCAAGTGAGCTGGGCGGCGCCTGCATTAAACGTTTCGGGCCAGGCGGCTTGTCCGGCCTTTGAGGCGATTGAGGCCCAAAATGTGGCTGCGGCGCTCGCTTACATTTTAGTGTCGGGTTCGGCCTGGAAGCCCGAAGCGCTGATGGACGTGCTGTCGGCGGGACTGCGTTTGGAACGTCTGGCCGGCATCCATGATTGGACCTTGCTCAACGACAGCTACAGTTCGGATGCCGATTCGCTGGAGTGGGCGCTGGAAACCTTAGGACGCTCGGAAAAGGCCCCGCGTTTGGCCCTGGTGGCTGCACCGGAGAATATGAAGAATTTTGGCGCCTGGATGGCCGATGCCGTGAAGCGCCATGGCTTGGACGATTGGCTGGGCATTGGTCCAGGCACTGAAGATGCGGGCGGACACTGGCCCAGCGTGGAAGCCTTTTTGGCCGATCAGCCCTGGACGCAAG
>JAYQOY010000068.1:0-8134 GCA_038145075.1 Schleiferiaceae bacterium
GCAATCCGCCCACGGCAGGGGTTGGATGCAGGGCAGCCGCAATTTCCTCCGGGGCGGATCCATTGCGCACTCCCTGTATCATCGAACAAAGGTGTTCCACGGGGCCGGCGTTTAGTACCGTTGGGCCTTCGATGGTCAAGTCCTTGCATCCTAAGACCTGCAGCATGTGCGTAATGTCGCGCGTGACCAAATGCTGTTCTTCGCGCTCCTTGGCGCCCCAGGCTCCGGAGCCGCCTGCTACCCGTGTGCCAGCCAAGCTCATGGTTTTGACGGCTTGGCCTTCCATGGAGACCAGGCATTCGGGGGTAGCGCCCATCCAAAGGGTATGGCCCTCGCGCTGGATGAGGTAGACGGTGGCACCGGGGTAATGCGCGCACAAGCGGTCAAAGGTCTCTAGGGGATCCAAACTCGTCGAGGTGTAGCTCTGACAGCGCGAAAGGACAACCTTCTCCAAGGCGCCTTCTTCACAGGCTCGGCGTGCTTTGTCTACGAGGGACTCATAATGCGATTGGGTGTGAGAGGTAGTTTGACCTAGCGCGGGCAAATCCTCCGAACGGAGTCGCTGTGCAGCGGTCTGACGTGCATCCGATCCGTACCAGGACTGCAGAACCTCATAGCGCTCCGGCGCCCCGTGAAAAGGAGAGAAAAAGAAACTGCCGCGTAGCGCAGAACGCAGCTCCATGCCTTGGATTTCGCGGCCCGATTCTCGAATCAGCGCAAAGCCCTTCATGCGCGTTCCTTGTTGGCGCGTGGGACGATGGCATTGGTCATTTTCACGAAGGAAATCAAGGCGCCTTCATCGTTGGTCACACGAATTTCCAGCACGTGCGAGGTGCGCCCTTTGTGGAGAAACTGGGCGGTGGCGTGCACGTAGCCACTTCGGGCCGAACGCATATGGTTGGCCGCAATTTCTTGGCCCACGGCTACAAAGTTGTGAGGGTCTTCGAGGAAAATTTGGGAAGCTGCCGAGCCTACCGTTTCTGCCAGGGAGACGGTAGCGCCCCCGTGGAGGAGGCCAACGGGTTGAAGGTGCTTGGCGGTGACGGGCATTCGGGCCGTTAAACTGTGATCCGTCATAGACGTGTATTCAATCGACAACGTTTCCATTAACGTGCCGCTGCAACGGCTGTTCAAAATGTCCAGAATTTCCTCGTGCGTCATGGGGGCAAAGATACGGGGAAGGCCTACCTTTGCCGGCTCACACTTCATTTGTAACGAAGCCATGATTGAAATCACTTTACCGGACGGCTCGGTCCGTTCGTACCCTGCGGGAACCACTGCCATGCAAGTGGCCGAATCCATTTCCCGCGGTCTCGCTCAAAACGCGCTCACCGCTAAATGGGAGGGCAGCACCGTGGAACTCAACGATCCCCTGCCCGCCTCTGGCCGTTTAGTCTTCTTCACCTGGGACCAGCCCGAGGGGAAGGCCGCTTTCTGGCACTCCAGCGCGCACGTTTTGGCGCAGTCCATTCTTCACTTTTACCCCAACGCCCTCCTGACGATTGGCCCTGCCATTGAGAACGGATTCTACTATGATGTGGACTTCCAAGGGGAGGCTTTTGGCGAGAGTGACTTTGAGAAAATTGAGAAGCAGATGCTTGAATTTGCCCGCGAAAAGGCCGAATTCAAGTTGCGCCCCGTGTCCAAGGCCGATGCCTTGGCCGAATACGCCAACAACCCCTACAAGACGGAGCTGATCCAAAATTTGGAAGACGGCACCATTACCTTCTGCGACCACAGCACCTTCACCGATCTCTGCCGAGGGGGCCACATTCCCAACACGGGACTAATCAAGGCCGCTAAAGTCATGAGTGTGGCCGGTGCCTACTGGCGCGGCAACGAGAACAATCCTCAATTGTCTCGCGTCTACGGCGTGTCCTTCCCAAAAGCTTCCATGCTTCAGGAGCACTTGACTTTGTTGGAAGAAGCCAAGAAACGCGACCACCGCAAGTTGGGCAAGGAGCTGGAGCTCTTCACCTTCTCGCAGCGCGTCGGCCAAGGTTTGCCCATGTGGTTGCCCAAAGGCGCTGCACTCCGCGAGCGTTTGGAGCAATTCTTGAAAAAGGCACAGAAGAAGGCCGGATACCAAGGCGTGATCACCCCACACATCGGCAACAAAGAGCTCTATGTGTGTTCGGGCCACTACGAGAAATACGGCAAAGACAGCTTCCAGCCTATCCGCACTCCGGAAGAGGGCGAAGAGTACTTTCTCAAGCCCATGAACTGCCCGCACCACTGTGAGATTTACAAGTCCGCCCCTCGCTCCTACCGCGATTTGCCCTTGCGTTTTGCAGAGTTCGGCACGGTCTACCGCTACGAACAGTCGGGCGAATTGCACGGTTTGACCCGTGTGCGCGGCTTTACGCAAGACGACGCCCACCTGTTCTGCACGCCCGACCAACTGTTGGAGGAATTCAAAAAGGTCATCGATTTGGTGCTCTACATCTTCAAAACGCTTGATTTTGAAAATTATACGGCCCAAATCAGCCTCCGCGACCCTGAAAATCCCGGGAAGTACATCGGCTCCGTGGAAAATTGGGACAAGGCCGAAGCGGCTATCATGCAAGCCGCCGAAGAGAAAGGCCTGAACACCGTGGTGGAATACGGCGAAGCCGCCTTCTACGGCCCCAAATTGGACTTCATGGTGAAAGACGCCCTTGGCCGCTCTTGGCAGCTGGGAACCGTGCAAGTAGACTACAACTTGCCCGAGCGCTTTGACCTCGAATACAAGGGAGCGGACAACGAAATGCACCGCCCCGTCATGATCCACCGTGCGCCCTTTGGCTCCATGGAACGATTCGTGGCTGTACTCCTCGAACACTGTGCGGGCAACTTCCCGCTTTGGCTCACCCCCGACCAGGTGGTGGTCCTCCCTATTTCGGAGCGATTCCACGACTATGCCCAACAGGTTGTCAATCTGTTAGAAATGTCCGATATTCGCGCCCTCATTGACGATCGGAATGAAAAGATCGGAAGGAAGATCCGCGATGCGGAAGTCAAGAAGATTCCTTTCATGATTATCGTCGGCGAGAAAGAAGTTGAAAGTGGCCAATTGTCGGTTCGTCGACATGGACAAGGAGACCTCGGAACCTTTGACGTTGAGGCATTTAGCGCCTTAGTGAACGAGGAAATCCACGCCCGCCTGGCCGCATTTTAACGCATGTTTGAACTGTAACTAAAACGCAAAAACTCTGGCACAGCCCTTCCAAAATCGTGGACGAGGACGCGGTCCAATGAGACCCGTAGTCCCGGAAACGCCTCACAAAATCAACGACGCAATCCGCGAACCCAAGGTTCGTTTGGTGCGTGAAGGTCAAGAACCTATCGTCATTTTAACCCGTGAAGCTCTGGCTTTGGCCCAGGCAGAAGAGTTGGATTTGGTGATGATTGCTGAAAAGGCGGATCCCCCAGTTTGTAAGATCATTGATTACAAAAAGTTCCTCTACGACCAGAAGAAGAAGCAAAAGGAGATTGCGGCAAAGGCACAGAAAGTTGTCATCAAGGAAATCCGATTTGGCCCCCAAACGGACGACCACGATTACGAATTCAAACTCAAACATGCACGCAAGTTTTTGGAAGAAGGCGCTAAGCTGAAATCCTTTGTGTTCTTCCGAGGACGCTCGATCATCTACAAAGAACAAGGCGAATTGCTTCTCCTTCGTTTGGCGCAAGATGTATCCGACCTCGGCAAAGTGGAGGCTCTCCCCCACCTAGAAGGCAAGCGGATGTTCATCTTGATCGCTCCGATTAAAAAGAAATAAAGACTAATCAGCAACCCCAAATCGAAGGAATTATGCCTAAGATGAAAACCAAGTCCAGCGCAAAAAAGCGCTTCAAGCTGACCGGCACTGGACAAATCAAGCGCAAGCACGCCTTTAAAAGTCACATCCTGACCAAGAAGGCAACCGATCGCAAGCGTCGTTTGACGCATGCCACGTTGGTCCACAAGGCTGACGTAAACTCCATCAAGGAGCAGTTGGTTCTGTAATCCTTGTATTGGTATCCATTAACCCTGTGCAAACGCCCCTAAGAGTAGCTTAACCCCTGCCGCGTTGCCAAAAACAATGTAAACTATGCCACGTTCCGTAAACAATGTCGCCTCTCGTGCCCGTCGCAAACGTGTGATGGCCATGGCCAAAGGCTACTTCGGCCGCCGTAAGAATGTATGGACGGTCGCTAAAAACGCAGTGGAAAAGGGTCTGCAGTACGCATACCGTGACCGCCGCAACAAGAAACGCAACTTCCGCGCTTTGTGGATTGCTCGTATCAACGCTGGAGCCCGTATCAACGGTATCTCCTACAGCCAATTGATGGGCAAACTGCACGCCAACAACATCGAACTCAACCGCAAGGTATTGGCTGATTTGGCCATGAACCACCCTGAGGCGTTCAAAGCTGTTGTTGATAAAGTGAAGTAAAACGGGTTTATTGCTGATTACCCAAGCCGGTCCACTAGGGCCGGCTTTTTTTATGCCCACACCTCTGCGGTAGGCTGGAAACGCCAGCGCAGGAGCTAAACGTTTACAACCGGGTGAACCAAGGGCCGCTCGGGCTGGTCCAGATTTGCAGGGCTTCCGCCCCGCTGTGCTCTTCTCGTTCGCGTTTGGCCTCCTTGGGGAGCTCCACCTCGGCAAGGTGTTCTGGACGGAGGTACCACGTTTGGTCGATTACAAAAGAAGCCGGATGCTTGGCCAATGCCGCAGATACCTGCTTCACGGGGCGTTCGTTGATGCGTCCAAAGGCGTGCGCCATGGCATGCGTCTGGGGGCGGCCGTAGATAGAGGCCGGGGTTCCACTTTCTACGATGCTGCCGTCCTGCATTACATCAATGCGGTCCGCCCATTCCATGGCGTCGCGCACGTCATGGACCACCATGACGACCGTTGCCTTGGAACGCTCCTGCCATTCGCGCAGCATGTCTTGCAACCGACGCTTGTGGTAGGGGTCCAAATGGGAAAAGGGTTCGTCCAGAAGCAAAACACCGGGACGCCCAATAAGCGCCTGTCCAATGGCCAAGCGCTGCAGTTCTCCGCCAGATAAGCCCTTGGCTTTTTCCGTAAGGGCGGGCGCCAAATCCAGGGTGCGAATCCACTTCCGCACTGCGCGGTCTTCAGCCGCCTCGCTGCGGATGCCGGCGTACTCCAGCAGATTGTCCCGAACGGTTTTGTAGGGCATTTGGCCAAAGTCCTGGCGCACCATCTTAATGCGTGGATGGCCGGGCACCAAAGGCACGCGCAGGTGCGGCGTGCTGCCGTACCAGACCTTGCCTTCATCGGGGACCATTCGGGCCCCTAAAACGTTTAGAAAGGTGCTCTTGCCCGAACCCGAAGGTCCGAGCAAGGCCACAATTTCACCGCTTTCGGCCTGCCAGTCCGGCACGGAGAGCAAGAACCGCTCAAAGCCGTGCAGAATGTCGGAGGCGCGAAGGCGTGTAGCCATTAGAGGTGGATGACTTCGTCGTAGGCAGCTGCCGTGGCTTCCATCACCGCTTCACTCATCGTGGGGTGCGGGTGAACCGTCTTAAGCAGATCCATACCGGTGGTTTCCAACTTACGAGCAGCGACAATCTCAGCGATCATTTCTGTCACATTGGCGCCAATCATGTGGGCCCCGAGGAGCTCCCCGTACTTGGCGTCGTAAATCACTTTCACAAAGCCTTCCTTCGCACCTGCTGCAGAAGCCTTACCTGACGCGCTAAAGGGGAACTTGCCCACTTTGATTTCGTATCCGGCTTCTTTGGCGGCCTTTTCCGTCATACCAACCGACGCAATTTCGGGCGAACAGTATGTACAGCCGGGGATGTTGCCGTAGTCCAAGGCTGCAGGATGGTGGCCCGCAATTCCCTCGACACAGATGATGCCTTCGGCAGATGCAACGTGGGCGAGGGCTTGACCCTTCACGATATCGCCAATGGCGTAGTAGCCAGGAACACTCGTGCGGTAGAGGTCGTCCACCACGACGCGGCCTTTTTCGGTTTTGATACCGACAGACTCAAGGCCAATGTTTTCAATGTTGGTTTCTACGCCTACAGCGCTCAATACCACGTCACACTCCAAGGTGTGCTCACCCTGTGCGTTCTTGTAGGAGACCACACAGCCCTTGCCGGAGGTATCCACCTTGGTCACTTCCGTGCTGGTGTGGATGTCCATGCCGTTCTTCTTGAAGTGGCGCTCCAAGGCTTGCGAAACATCCGCATCTTCGTTGGGAACAATGGCGGGCATGAATTCCATGATGGTCACTTTGGTGCCCATAGCGTGGTAGACATAGGCAAACTCGACGCCGATCGCGCCCGAACCTACGATCACCATAGACTTCGGCTGCTTGGCCAAGGTCATGGCCTCGCGGTAGCCAATAATTTTCTCGCCGTCCTGGGGCAGGTTGGGCAGCTGGCGCGAACGTCCACCCGTCGCCAAAATGATGTGCTTGGCCGACAAAATCTTGGTTCCTTCTTCCGCCTTCACCTCGACTTTTTTGCCGGGGAGCACCTTACCGTAGCCCATGACCACGTCAATTTTATTCTTTTTCATGAGGAACTGAATGCCCTTGCTCATGCCGTCGGCCACATCGCGGCTGCGCTTGACCACTTTGCCAAAGTCATGCTTGGCTTCTTTTACCGAAATACCGTAGTCTTCCGCGTGTTGGATGTATTCAAACACTTGCGCGCTCTTGATCAAGGCCTTGGTGGGGATACAGCCCCAATTCAAACAGACACCGCCCAAATTTTCTTTTTCGACAATCGCTGTTTTCAAACCGAGCTGACTTGCGCGAATCGCAGCCACATATCCACCGGGGCCAGAGCCCACTACAATCACATCGTATTCCATCGTGAAGCGTTCAATTTTTTAGATCCTTACAAAGGTAGGTAGGCCACGGCAGATATTTCGACCCGAACGCCTTTCGGCAATCCCGCCACCGCCACCGTCTCCCGTGCCGGCGCCGAAACCCCAAAAACCTGCGCATAATAGGTATTTACCTGCGCAAAAAGGGCCATATCCGACAAGAAGATGCTGCACTTCACCACGTCCTTTGGGGCGGCGCCTGCCGCTTCTAAGACCGCACATAAATTGCTGAGCACCAGTTGAACTTCTTCGGCCAGGGTGGCCATTTTTAATTCTCCCGTTTGGGGGTCCAAGGCAATTTGGCCAGATATGAACAAAAAATCCCCAGCGCGGACGGCTTGGCTGTAGGGGCCTATAGGTTCGGGCGCAAGGGGGCTGTGGATAATCTGTGGCATTAGTCACTAAAGTTTTCCACCAAATTCGGTATTCTTGATGACATGAAAGCATTTCCACGAACCACCCTCGACGCACAACCCGCCCAGAGCCATGTTCAACACACCGTCCTGAACGGGGAACTCGTTCCTTGGACCGGCCCCAGCATGGAGGTCTACTCCCCCTCCATCGTAGACGGCCCCGATGGCCCCCAGCGCGTTTGCCTCGGCACCATTCCCCGAATGGACTCCGCCGCTAGCCTACTCGCCTTGGACGCCGCCGAACAGGCCTTTGACAACGGCCTCGGTACCTGGCCCTCCGCCTCCATGGCGACCCGTGTTGAAGCCGTGGAGGCCTTCATCAAGGCCATGGTAGCCGTACGCGAAGACGTCGTCAACCTGCTCATGTGGGAGATCGGCAAGGTTCGGCCCGATGCGGAAAAAGAATTTGACCGCACCGTCGACTACCTCCGCGACACCATCCAAAGCGTCAAAGCCATGGAACGCGAAGCCATTCACTTCCGCGAAGAAGGCGGCTTTCTCGCGCAGGTCCGGCGCGTTCCCTTAGGCGTGGCCCTCATCATGGGGCCCTACAACTACCCCTTGAACGAAACGTTTACCACCCTCTTCCCCGCCCTCCTCATGGGCAATACTGTGGTCTTTAAGCCCGCCAAGTACGGGGTTCTCCTGATCACACCTCTCATGGAAGCCTTCGCGAAGTGTTTCCCCGCCGGGGTCGTGAACATCATTTTGGGCCGTGGCCGCGAGACGGTTTCCGGCATTATGGAAACGGGCCGAATTCACACCATGGCCTTCATCGGCACCCACAAGGGCGCCAGCGACCTCAAACGCCTTCACCCCCACCCCCACCGCCTGCGCGCCGTGCTGGGTTTGGACGCCAAAAATCCCGGCATTGTCCTCGAC
>JAYQOY010000069.1:0-7884 GCA_038145075.1 Schleiferiaceae bacterium
GGCATAGGCGTCTTGCACCTCGCGGTAGAAAGCATTGTGCAGCAAGCGAACAGGCGTAAGCTCCTTTAGCGTTAAGGTGGTATCCCCTTCTTGAGCGGCTAGGACCGCCGATTTAAAGGCTTCGTGGGCCGAGGACTCTTGGGTGGCCACGTAGCGGGAGCCCATTTGGACCGCATCCGCCCCAAGGATGAGCGCCGCGGCCATACTGCGACCGTCGGCAATTCCACCGGCGGCAACTACAGGGATAGTCACCGCATCGCAGACCGCGGGAGTTAGAACAAGCGTGGTGGTTTCTTCGCGTCCGTTGTGTCCCCCCGCTTCAAAGCCTTCCGCGATGACCGCATCCACCCCTGCTGCCGCTGCTTTGATGGCAAATTTGGCGGACGAGACCACGTGCAACACCTTTATCCCATGGGCCTTGAGGCGTTCTGTATGCAACTTGGGGTTTCCGGCGCTAGTAATGACCACGGGAACCCTCAGGTCGATGCACGACTGCAGATGCTCCTCGATGTTGGGATACAAGAGCGGAAGATTGACGGCAAAAGGCTTGGATGTGGCCGCTTGCACTTTTTGAATTTGGTCGCGAAGAACCTCTGGGTACATGCTTCCGGCGCCCAAGGTTCCAAGCCCCCCTGCTTCTGAGACGGCAGCGGCTAAGCGCCAGCCCGAACACCAGATCATCCCTCCTTGGACGATGGGGCGTTCTATGCCTAAAAGCCCCGTAAACCGCGTAGAAATCGTCAAAATGCGGGGACTTTGAGCACTTCCTCCTCATCGCCAACGAGGTGCAGAAGGGTAACCCCTGGGTAGGGCTGCAATTCCAGGTAGCCTGTTCCTGGCTCTAACTCCTGTTGGTCGAGCAATCGCCCCGTGCCGTCATAGCGGTACAGGCGAACGGCTCCCGTCGGGCGCAGTCGGCGCAGTAAATAAGCCGAACCAGAAGGCTGCAACGTCCACGTAGGGACCTGCTGGCCTTCTTCCAAGCCCATGGCACTGAGAGCCGCGGAAAAATTAGGAATGCCCCAGCCCAACAAGGTGTCGGGTTTGCTGGCTTGACTCGCATTCTCACGAACTACCGTGAGGATGTCCTGAATGTCGTAGGTGCTTTGATTGGCCTTCACCGCTTGTAGCAAGCAGGCCATGGCCCCACAGGTGATGGGCGACGCGAAGCTCGTTCCGCTCCCCGTCCCTACTTGACCGCTCCAGTTCATCACGGTGGCCGAAACGCCGCGCGCACCTAGGTCTGGTTTGATTCGGCCGTCAGACGTAGGACCTTGGCTGGAGAAGGCTGCGCGCAAATCCATGTTATCCACCGCGCCGATAGAAAAAATGGAGTCGGCATCGGCCGGGCACGAAATGTACTTCCAGCTGGACGCCCCTTCGTTGCCGGCGGCCACTACAACGATCATACCCGTTCGGGCCGCTGCCGTGGCCGCCTTCGAAATGACGGCAGTTCGGCCATCCAAATCCGCATAGCTGTGGTCGCCAATGCCGTTGTCGAAGGTGGTGTAGCCCAAAGAGGTATTGATGACGTCCACCCCGAGGGAATCCGCCCATTCGGAGGCCACTACCCAGTTGTCTTCTTCGACGAGGGTTTCAGAGAGTTCGTCCTCCGTTCGGAACAAGAAGTAATTCGCCTCAGGCGCAGTTCCCACAAACGTTCCGTCCAAATCCGCACAAATGGTGCTCAGCACCGACATGCCGTGGCTACCTACCTGAAACACATTGGTGTCATTGTCCACAAAGTCGTGCGTCAGTAGGATGCGCCCTTGGTTCCAGGCGCCGGTGAAGGCCGAATGCACATCCACCCCGGTGAATCCGCCATCCATCAGGGCGATGTTGATGCCCGCACCTGCATAGCCGGCATTGTGGAGCGGAATGAGGTTGATTTGGTTGACCTGATCCAGACTTTGACCATAGGAATAGGCCTGGACGCCCTCTTCCGCTTCGGCGTGGGCCCTGGGCTGACTTTCCCCTACCGAAACAGCGCTTCGCTTGAGCTTGGCCACGGGTTGGAGTCCAAGGACTACGGAAGAGGCCTCTAATGCTTGCAATTGCTCGGGGGTAGCGTAGACGGACAGCGCGCGCAACCAACGCGAGCGTCGGTAGACTTTAGCGCCGGTAGCCTGAACGGCTTCCACGGCTTGGGCAGACAGCGGGTAATCGGTGGCGCGTAGCGGAATGTTCTGGCGCAGGCGCCGCTCAACAGCCGCAGGACTGAGGGCGGCTGTCCCTGTTTGAGGGGACCAGGTTCCGCCTTCCGCGGCAGCTTCGTTCAAAAAGACCCAGTAGCGGGTACTGGACTCGGACTGTGCCCACGACGTAAAACCTACGAGCAGGAGGGCAAAAAAGGCGGTGTATTTCATTTCACGCATGAATAATTCCAGATCCAAGGAGTTCGTTGTCGTCGTACCAGGCCGCAAATTGGCCGGCAGCAACGGATTTAAAGGGAGTATCGGGCTCCAAAGCCAAACCCGTTTCGCTCGCGGTTAGCGTGGCCGGAACCAGCGCTTGGCGGTAGCGAATTCGGGCCATCACGCGCATGGAAGCGCCAGGCAGCAGGTGCAAATCGGGGCGCACCCAATGCACCTCGGAGGCAAGCATCCACACGCAGGGACGGTAGAGCCCCGGATGGTCCTCGCCCTGGCCCACGTACACGGTATTGGTGGCCACATCGGTGCCGATGACAAAGAGCGGAAGTGGCTTCCCCCCCACGAGCAAGCCTTTTCGCTGGCCCACCGTGAAGAAATGCGCACCAGAATGGCGTCCTACGACCGAGCCCATGGCAGGGGTTAAGGCCCAGGGCTTTCCGCAGATAGCCTCCGCAAAGACAGGGGCGTTGCGATCCACTTCCACAATGTCTCCTTCCTTCACGGCGAGTTGCTGCTGCAGGAAATCGGGCAGGCGCACTTTGCCGATGAAACAGAGCCCTTGGGAGTCCTTTTTTTCGGCGGTGGCTAGACCCGCTTCTTTGGCGATGCGGCGGACTTCAGGCTTGGGCAGGTGGCCAATGGGAAAGAGGGCTTTGGCGAGCTGCGCTTGACTCAGCTGGCACAGGAAGTAGCTCTGGTCTTTGTTTCCATCCGCACCCGCCAAGAGGTGGTGCATGCCGTCCTCGGAGGTGGTTTTCTGTGCGTAGTGCCCGGTAGCCACAAAGTCAGCGCCCAACTTCAAGGCCGCCGCAAGGAAGAGGTCAAATTTGATTTCTCGGTTGCAGAGGACATCGGGATTGGGGGTTCGGCCCGCTTGGTATTCCGCAAACATGTAGTCGACAATGCGGGTCTTATAGTCGGCACTGAGATCTAGGACCTGGAAGGGGATGCCCAACTTCTCGGCGACCAACAAAGCGTCATTGGAATCCTCAATCCACGGGCATTCCGCCTCTAGCGTAGGCTGTTCATCCGTCCAGTTCCGCATAAAGAGGCCAATGACCTCGTGGCCCGCTTCCATGAGCAGGTAGGCTGCCACCGACGAATCGACGCCACCGGAAAGCCCAACCACCACACGTGCCATCAGTACTCTACTTCTTTGGTTACGAGGCCTTTGTGGTACCAAGTGCCTCTGACCGACTTGCCACTTTCAAATTCAAGCCACCGGCCTTCTCTCAGATTGGATTGGTATTCACCCCGAAGGGCAATGCGCCCGTTTTCATCAAATTCCGTCCACGTCCCTTGGAGCATGCCCATGGCATATTCCGCGCTTCGGGTCTTTTCCCCGTTTTCGCCAAAGCGGGTCCAAAGCCCTGACTTCTCACCGTCTTGCATGCTGCCAGACTCCACCACTTTCCCATTGGGGTAATAGGTCGCAAAAGGTCCATTCAGCTGGCCGCCTTGGTAGGTTTCCGTGTTTAACAGTTTGCCGTTCAGGTCGTAAATACGCCAGGTACTGTCCTTTACACCGGGCGCTCCATAGAGGCCTTCCGCAAGGAGCACCCCGTTGAGCGCGAATTCCTGGGTGTAGCAGGCTTGGGTTTTGCCCCGAAATACCATGACCGCCCGTTTGGTCCCATTGGGGTGGTAGTGGGTGAAGGTGCCTACTGGGATTCCACGGTCAAACTGGCCTTCGTAACGAATCGCGGTACTGCCTTCGTAGGCCACCTTCCAGGGTCCCTGCTTCAAGCCGTTTACAGTCTGATTTTGAGCCCATGCGGAAAGAGCCATGCAAAAGATCAGGAAGAGGAAGGCGCGTTTCATCCGTTTGAATCTGTTTTGACGGCCGCGTGAAAATGCGACAACTGGTCTAATTCTTCTAGCAAATGTCGGTCAATTTGGGTCGTCCAATCGCGGCTCGGCATTTTGATTTGCGTGCGCGTGACGGGGTCCATCACGTGGAAAATGACTCGGTTCTTTCCGGGGTGGCCTTTCAAAATTCCGGCCAATTCCTGCCAGCGCTCAGGCTTCACGTCGTCCACGGCTGCAAATAGACTGAGGCTGCGGGCTTCGCGCTCAAAGAGCTCGTGCAGCAGGTAGATCTTGGAGATGTCCGCAAAGAGGCGGGCATTGGCGTCGTCGCGTGCCCAGGATTGCTTTTGAACGCGGCCGCGAATCAACACCATCAAGTCATTGACAAAGAAGCTCCGGAAATCCAAGAAGGCCTGGCCAAAAAGCGCAAACTCGCGGCCTCCCTCGTGGTCTTCCAACATAAAGGTGCCCATTTCTTTGCCCGTTCGGGTCGTCCGAATGCTCACATTAGAAATCAAGCCCGCCACGGCAAAGTCCCGACTGCCTGCTCCATTTACAAAGGCATCAAGATTCTCCAGTTCACTGAGCTTGTTCTTAGCAAACGTTTGAATCTCAAACTTGTAGGTATCTAAGGGGTGAGCGCTTAAGTAAATGCCATTGACATCCTTCTCCCGCTTGAGCAGTTCCATGGCGTTCCAAGCAGGTACCTCTGGCAATTCGGGCTCTGGAATGGCGACTCCCGTGTCCTCCCCAAAGAGCGAAACCTGGGCCGAATTCTCCTGGTCTTGGAAACCCTGCCCGTAGCGCCGCACTTTCTCGAGGAAATTCTTGCCTTCCACCTCTTCGTGGAAAAGCAGCGCCCGGTGCATACCTGGAAAGCTGTCAAAGGCTCCACCCAGCGCCAATGCCTCCCAGGTGCCCTTATTCACCACGCGTAGGTCGACGCGACGAGCCATGTCAAAAACGGATTCATAGGGTCCTTTTTCCTCCCGGTCTTTCAAGAGGAATTCCACCGCCGATCCCCCAACCCCACGCATGCCCAGCAAACCAAAGCGCAGCGCTCCTTTGTCGTTCACAGTAAAGCTGCCTTCTGATTCATTGACATCGGGGCCCAAAACGTCCATCTTCATGCGCTTGCACTCCTCCATAAAGAAGCTCACTTGCTTGATGTCGTTCATGTTGTTGGACAGGACGGCGGCCATGTATTCGGCCGGATAGTGCGCCTTGAGGTAGGCCGTTTGGTAGGCAATCCAGGCGTAACAGGTCGAATGCGACTTGTTGAATGCATAGGAAGCAAAGGCCTCCCAGTCCTTCCAAATCTTCTCGAGCACTGTGGCATCGTGACCGCGCTCGGCGCCGCCCTCCACAAACTTGGGCTTCATCTTGTCCAGAACGTCCTTGAGCTTTTTACCCATGGCTTTACGCAGAACATCCGCCTCGCCCTTGGTGAATCCTGCCAATTTCTGGGAAAGCAACATGACCTGCTCCTGATAGACCGTGATGCCGTAGGTTTCCTTCAGGTATTCCTCCATGTCCGCCAAGTCGTAGGTAATGGGCTCTACGCCATGCTTGCGCCGAATGAACGAAGGGATGTACTCCAAGGGACCCGGACGGTATAAAGCGTTCATAGCGATCAAATCCCCAAACACAGTCGGTTTCAGATCCTTGAGATGCTTTTGCATACCGGGCGATTCGTACTGGAAGATGCCCACCGTTTCGCCGCGCTGGAAGAGTTCATAGGTCTTTTGATCGTCAATGGGGATGGCCTCCATATCGAGTTCCACACCGTGGCGCTTCTTGACAAGGGCGACGGCGTCCTTGATCAAGGTGAGGGTCTTCAGACCCAAGAAGTCCATTTTCAGCAATCCGGCGGATTCCACCACGGCGTTGTCGAACTGCGTGCACCACATATCGCTGTCCTTGGCGGTAGCCACGGGTATGAGGTCTCGAATGTCCGAGGGGGTGATGATGACGCCACAGGCGTGAATGCCCGTGTTGCGCAAGGAGCCCTCCAAAACCTTGGCTTGGTTGAGGGCTTCGCCGGTTCCGTCTTTTTGGCTCGCCATTTCGCGCAGCGACTGCGCCTTTTCGTAGTCGTCGCCGCGGAAGGACTCCCGCAAGGCCTTGTCGTCCAAGCCCAGGATTTTTGCAAGGCTTTGGTTGTCTGGGACCTGCTTGGTCATCTTGTCCGCTTCGTCAAAACTCAGATCCAAGGCGCGCGCTGCGTCTTTGATCGCGGATTTGGCGGCCATGGACCCGTAGGTGATGATTTGCGCTACTTGGCTCGCGCCGTACTTGTCAATGACGTACTGAATCACCTTGTCGCGACCCCGATCGTCGAAGTCAATATCAATATCCGGCAGGCTGACTCGGTCGGGATTGAGGAATCTCTCAAACAGGAGGTCGTAGGCAATGGGGTCTACGTTAGTGATGCCAATGCAGTAGGCAACGGCCGAACCCGCCGCAGAGCCTCGACCAGGCCCTACACTCACCCCCATGTCGCGGGCTGCCCGGCAAAAGTCCTGAACAATCAAGAAATAGCCCGGATAGCCCGTGCGTTCAATGGTGGCCAATTCAAAGTCCAGGCGCTCTTGGATTTCCGGCGTGATTTCGCCGTAGCGGGCACGGGCCCCTTCCATGGTGAGATGGCGCAATAAGGCATTTTCACCCCGTTTTCCGCCATCGCCAGCATCTTCTGCATGGACAAACTCTGCCGGTATCTCAAACTTGGGCAAGAGGACGTCCCGAGCGAGCACATAATTCTCCACCTTGGCACTGATTTCCTGGAGGGCATCCAACAAATGAGGTGCGTCGGCAAAGCGTTGAGCCATTTCCTCGCGCGTGGGGAGGTAGAATTGATCGTTGGGGAATCCGTAGCGGAACCCGCGGCCTCGGCCAATGGGCGTGGCTTTTTTCTCGTTCTCCTTGACGCAGAGCAAGATGTCATGGGCCTCCGATTCCTCGCGTTCCAAATAGTAGGCATTATTCGCTGCGATGGCCTTGACGCCATGCCGTGCGCAGAAACGAAGCAAGGCTTCGTTGATGACATCTTCTTCCGGGAGTCCGTGGCGGTTGATTTCAGCATAGAAATCCTCGCCAAACTGCTCCTTGTACCAAAGAAAGGCCTCTTCGGCCTGCTTTTCGCCGACGTTGAGCAGCAATTGAGGCACTTCGCCATACAATCCGCCGGTGGTGCACATCACACCTTCGGAATGTGCAGCCAAGAGGTCCTTGTCAATGCGCGGCACATAATAAAAGCCCTCAATGAAGGCCGAGGAACTCAAGCGGGCCAAGTTGTGGTAGCCCGTCTTGTTTTTGGCGAGCAAGGGGATTTGAAAGCCATCGTCCTTCTGGCTCTTGTCTAGACGGTCGCGGCAGACGTAGGCCTCATAGCCTAGGATGGCTTTAAGTTCGGGCTGACCCTCCGGACGGGCCTTGTTGTGATCGCTGACGGCTTTCACAAACTGGAAGGCGCCCATCATGTTGCCCAAATCTGTCAGGGCCACCGCGGGCTGGCCGTCGGCCACGGCCCGCTTGACCATCATGGGCACCTTGGCCGTAGCCTGCAGGATGCTGAACTGACTGTGGGCGTGGATATGAAAAAAGTGAGGCGCCACATCCGGGGCCGCAGAAACTGGCGTCGGTGCACCCAAAGCGGGAGCCGCCTCAGGCGCAGAAACTGCAGGGGCAGATGCCGTTGGGG
>JAYQOY010000070.1:0-5625 GCA_038145075.1 Schleiferiaceae bacterium
GGTGCAGCCGATCCTTCGGTGGCTACCAAATTGCTGAAATCTCGCCTCGGCGACTGAGCCCAAATTCGCTAGACTATGAAAAAACCCTTTCTACGCGCGTCCCTGTGGGCCGCCCTCATCCTTGGAGCTGCTACGGCCTGCACCAACGATGCAGCCGAGGTCAACCTAGACATCGAAGGCGCTACCGAAGCCATTGTCGTTCGCATCGAGGGCGACCGCAGCGTTCCCTTCGATACCGTGGCGATTGTGGACGGTCATTTGGCTCTAGAGCTTCCGCTGGACAGCACCTTGAACACGTTCTACTTCCTGCTCTTTGATACAGGTGGCAGTTTGCGTTTGGGCATCGCTCCGGGCGACGAAATTGAAGGTACCGTGGACGCGACTACGCCCATGACCGAATACAGCCTCAGCGGCTCTCCCATGAGCGAGCAACTCCTAGCCCTCTACCGCCCGGTGTTGACCTCCTCTCGCCTGCTGGACTCTTTGGACGTGTTTCGCCAGAATCGACGCACCGACAGCGCGGATGTGATGCTCGAGCGTGAGAACCGACATTTTGAACTTCTCCAAGCGCGTTACTTGGCGCACCGCGATGAAATTCAAGCGGTCATCGCCCAGGATAGCACCAACCTGTCCAACGTCTTTGCCTTCTTCCAGCAAGTAGGCCAAGTGCCCATCTTCCGCCCTGGAGTCGACTTGGCGGTCATGCAGGCCTATGCCACGGCCATTCTGGAGGCGCATCCCACCCATCCTCTGGCCCAAATCTTCTCCCAAGAAGTCATGCGCATGGCCAACGCGCCTGCACAACCCCAGCGTCGTTAAGAGCTTCCCGCTTACAGCACTACTAGAAGCGCTACCTAAATAAAAAGCCCCGGCCGATGGCCGGGGCTTTTTGTTTGCCTTGAACGTAGGCTTTCGAAGTCTACAGGCTATCGAGAGAAATAGCCCAAATAAAAAAGCCCCGGCCGATGGCCGGGGCTTTTTGTTTGCCTTGAACGTAGGCTTATTGAATCACGATGACCTCGCTGGCGGCTACGCCGTTTTGCGTGCGGGTCACGAGGTAGCTGCCTTTCGCCAAACCTTGTACGTTGATCGTCACGTTCTCCATGCCGGTAGGGATGCGCTTGAGGTCCATGCGGCGAACCACGCGGCCATCCAGGGTGCGCACCGATACGTGCACTTCGCCATTGGCTTCCACAGGGACTTGGATGCGCTCCGTAGCAGGGTTGGGGTACACACCCAACTTCAAACCTTCGTTGGCCGTAGGACGCTCGTCTACACTCACAGGACGGCTCGTCGCCGTAGACGTAGTGTGGAAGAGACCGCGGCCGTGGGTTGCGATAAAGAAATCGCCTTCCATGGAGCTGCTTCCAGGAGCATTGGGGTCGTAGTTTTCGTTGGTGCGGTACTGCTCAATCTCAAATACAGGGATACGGGCCATACCATCGTTTTCTTCCGTGTAGGTAGGTGCACCGCTGCTGAGGTTGTCCGTCATAAAGACACCCCACTCGGTTCCCACCACCAAACGGTTGCTGTTGCCCTTATCGAAGGAGATGGCATAGGCAGGTACGTTGGGCAAGTTGCCTTGTTTGGGGGAGAACGTAGGCGTACCAGCCAAAGCATTCGTAGATACGTACACAAAGTTGGTATTACCGTAGTTGCCCAATGAAACGGCTACGCGGTTGGCATCGCTAGGATCGACATCGATTCCAGTCACTACGCGGTTGGGGAAGTTGCCGATCTGGGTAACCGTCAATACATAGCTGTTGACACTGTCAATGCTAGCCTCGCTCTTAGAACGTGCTTGCTGCAAATTGGAGATGCGGTAGACACGGCCGTTGGTCGTACCGACGAAGAGGTGATCGCCATCATTGGAAATCTTCATGTACTGAGGCGTGGTGCCGTAGCCCAAGTGCGCAATCTGCCACCATTCGGTGCTGCCAAATTGGTGCACTTCTCGAGTCATCCAAATTCCGCCGATGGTGGGGTACACTGCATCGCTCCAAGAGCTCAAGCCCGCGAAGAACATGGACTGAACGGGATCTTGCGTTTTGAAGTTGTCGCCCACGTTCATGATGCTCGTCGTGGTGACTTCAATCGGCAGGCCGCCAATCGCGGAGGGAAGGGTGAGGTCGGAACCTGCGGGCAAGAAGACATCACAGGTCATGATGACTTCGGCCAAAGGCGCAGACGTAAAGGTCACTTCAAAGTAGCCTGAGTCCGCCACAAAGAAGCCTGAGCCATCTGTGCTGCTGATGTTGCCTTGCGCATCTGCGGTCAAGGTGACGGGACCTGCCACCACTTGGAAGGTGGCACCGAGGTATTCGGCTGCCTCTTGGCCGTGGCGCATTTTGCCTTTAAATACTTTCTTGATGCCGTCGCCGTAGCCCATAGAGCGGAGTGCAGGCAACAACTCAAAGTTTACAGAGTCTTCAGAATTCACGTCGTTGGCAGTTTCCCAAAGCTCAAAAGGCATCATCCAGTTGGACAAGGGGAAGCCGCGCTGTGAAGCGAGGTTCATCACGGGTGAAGCAAACGCACTCCAAGAAGCACCTTCATTGTCCGAACGGCGGAAGGCACCGCTTTGAGATTCTGCGAACATGACTTTAGGACGCAACCATGAAATATCGGAGTGACCACCGTCACCGCCCATCACGTCCAATGCGCCATTGGGAGATACCAGGCTGCCATCGAGGTAGGACGTACCGTTGTCTTGGCAACCGCCAATTAACTTGCGGTCCTTGCCCACGCCAAATCCAAAGTATTGGAAGGTGGTGTAGCCCAAGTTGCGCTCCGTCCAAGTCTGTCCATGGTCCGTAGACTTAAATACACCGCCGTCGTTGGATGCGTATGCCACGTTCGGGTTGTTGGGATCAAACACGAGCTCATGGCTGTCCGCGTGGAGGTAGTAGGGGTTTCCGCCGCCAAAGTTGTTCAAGGTGCTTACCTGACTCCAACCTTGGTTCAAATCCCACTGCCAAACGGTGATACCGCCCAACCAGATGTGGTCTTTGTTGGACGTAGAAACGGCGAACAAGAGGTCATAGATACCCTGACAGTACTGTCCGGAACCAGAGCCGTTGCACAAAGGATCAAAGTTGTTACCGCGCTGACCAATCTTAGACCAGGTCGTACCACCGTCCGTAGAGCGGTAGACCGCGGCCAATTTGCTGCCGTTGGTTTGGACCACGTATACGTAGTTCTCATCCTGCGGGCTAATCGCATAGCGCATGCGGCTACCCGTACGACGAGGCAGGCTCGTAGCCGTAACTACAGGCGAGGAAATTTCATTGAAGGTGCTGCCGTCCGAAGAGTACATCGTTTGGCCCGAACGGTTCAAGAAAATCTTGCCGGTCACAGAAATAGCAAAGTCGGTAATGCCGCCCGTCAACAACGTGGTCCAGGTAGCACCGCCATCCGTGGACTTCTTAAAGCCCGTATTGGTCGCAGCGTAAATGGTGTTTGCATCCGTGGGGTGTGCTGCGATATCCGCTACCGCAGACCAATCGCCACTGCCAGAAACGCTAGCGGGCGTCGTGGAGGCCAAGTGCGTAAAGGTGTTTCCACCGTCTGTGGATTTGTAGATACCACCGCCTGCGAAGTTGGGTGTCGTATTCTGACCCGTACCGCCGTAGCCCAAGAAGATCTCACCGGTACCGTAGTAGATGTCGCCGTTAGACGCTTGGGTGATAGAAGCTACCGATTGGTTGGCACCTGGATCGCTCACCACGTTCCACGTTGCACCGCCGTTCACGGATTTAAACAAACCGCCTCCGACGGAACCTGCAAACACATGCGCTGAGTTGTTTTTGTCCACCAAGAGGGCGCGGGTGCGGCCACCGTAGTTGTCTGGACCTTTGCTGTCCCACATCAAGGTGCTCGTTTTGGCCAAAGGCATGGAGAGCAAGTCTTGCCACTCTTGGGCCACTAATGCGGGGTCAATCTCACCCGTTACACCGTTGGCGCGGAGCATGTGCAAGTAGTCTTGCGCACCGGCAATGGACTGGCTTGCCTCCACGTGGCGGGGGCTGTAGCGGGCTTGGGGGGAAGAAGCAGGGAGGAAAGAAACAGCGGTGAGGGCTGCAACTCCAAGGGAACCTGCGATATAAAGCTTCGTACGTGTTTGCATCGTTCGGATGGTTTTCAATTCGTTAAAAATAAGGCGTAAATCGCTTACAGAATGTGTTTTTCCGCGTGATAAGACGATCTGACCAAAGGACCGGACTCTACATGGATGAATCCGAGGGCTTTGGCCTCTTCTTCAAGCTGTTGAAAGACCTCAGGTTCCACAAAGTGTTGGACCGGTAAATGCTTCGGGGTTGGCTGCAAGTACTGCCCCAACGTGACGACGTCGACGCGGGCTTCGCGGAGCTCGTGCAAGGACTCGCGTACCTCGTCTACCGTTTCGCCCAAACCGAGCATGATGCCCGTTTTGGTGCGGTGAGCGCCGTTGTCCTTGAGGTACTTGAGCACGGCTAGGCTTCGGTCGTACTGCGCTTGGATGCGCACTTGGCGGGTCAAGCGGCGGACCGTTTCCATGTTGTGCGAAATCACTTCAGGCGCGGCTTCCAGAATGCGGTCGAGCTGCGATTCGTTGCCACGGAAGTCCGGAATGAGCGTCTCCATGGTGGTTCCAGGGCTGATGCGCCGAACGGCTTTAATCGTTTCGGCCCACAGAATGGATCCCCCATCGGGCAAGTCGTCTCGGTCCACCGACGTCAAGACCGCATGCTTCACTTTCATCAGCTTGATGGAGCGACCCACGCGGTCTGGTTCGTCCCAATCCACAGGAAGGGGTCGGCCTGTCGCTACGTTGCAGAACCCACAGCTTCGGGTGCAGATATTGCCCAAAATCATAAAGGTTGCCGTGCCTTCGCCCCAGCATTCGCCCATGTTGGGACAGTGGCCCGATTCGCAGATAGTGTGCAGTTTGTACTGGTCTACCAAGGAGCGCACGTGCTTGTAGTTTTCCCCGGTGGGGAGCTTCACGCGGAGCCATTTGGGCTTGCGAGTAGGCGTGGTCGAAGAAGTAGCCGATTCAGACATGTTAGATTAACCTAAAGATTCGGATTTTGTTTGCGCTAACCAGCCGTCAATCGTTTCGCCACGCACCTCAAAATGGCTCACATTCGCCACCGCCTTTCCGTTCTGAACAAACAGCAATTGCGGACTCTCGTGCCAGACACCGTAGCGCTCGGCGATGTGGGTAGAAAGACTGCGGGACTCAATCACTTTGACGAGGGCAAGCTCGGGGGCGTCTACGGGTGCTTCGTAGCGGGCCAAAAGGCGTTCGGCCTGCGTGCTAATTGGACAACGGGTGCTGTGTTTGAAAATCAAGAAGCCCCGGTCTCCCGAGGCTGCCTCTAGGGCCAGCAGTTCCGTCTCCGTGCTGAGAACGGAGCCAATCATTTACGCCGTAGGAAGTGCCGATGCAGTCACAGAAGCCGAACCAATAAAGGCCGGACACTTTTCCGCGGAACCGCAGGAAGCCAAACCAGCGACGAAGAGCACAACGAGGGCAAGAGCAAATAGACGTTTCATCCGATGGAATTTGTTCAAAAATACGACTTTCGCAGTATGCATCCGCTCTCCCCCCCTTCTGCATGGAAAATCGCGCTCGAATCTGCG
>JAYQOY010000070.1:6003-7489 GCA_038145075.1 Schleiferiaceae bacterium
GCACTCACCGCTGGCCTGCTGCACTATTTGAGTACGACGGGCGGTCCCAAGGCCTTCTGGCTCTGGGGCAAGCACGCTCAAAAAGCCGGTCGCTCCATCGTCCCAGGGGATCATCTCATCTTGGAATCCGCCCATCCTTCTCCCCTCGGCGCTTACCGGGGATTCTTTGGCTCTCAGCCCTTTAGCCGCAGCAATGCTTTTTTTGAACAAAAGGGACTTTCGCCCGTGGAGTGGTGTTTGGAGGGCTTACCTTTAAGGCTATGACCAACACCCTCATTCTTCTGTTGCTGGTCGTCCTCACGGCCGCCTCTTTTTATGCTATTTGGTTGCAGCGCCAGCGCAGTGTAGCGCCTGATTCTTCGGGCGAGGCCGAACGCATTTCGGAACTCGAACTCGCCCTACGCGAGGCCGAACTAGAAGTCGCGCGTCTGCAGGAGCGCCTCCAAAATTTGGAAGGTCAAAAAGCACAGCTCAGCCAGGAATTCAAGCTGGTCGCCCACGAGGCCTTACAAGCCCAGACAGAAGCTTTGCAAAAGCAGATGAAGGAGGCAAATTCGGCGCAACTTTCGGTCATTCTGGCCCCCTTCCGCGAAAAATTGGACCTCTTTGGCCAGCGCGTGCAAGACACCCACGAAAAGGGCCAGCGCGAGCGCATTGAACTGAAAACGGAGGTCACCAAACTGGTCGAGCAAAACGAAAAATTAAAGAACGAAGCCAACCAACTAACCAAGGCCCTGCGCGGCGATGTGAAAATGCAAGGCAACTGGGGTGAAATGGTGCTGGAACGCCTATTGGAACGCACCGGCCTCACCAAGGGCCAGGAATACAGCGTTCAAGAGAGCATCACCACGGAGGACGGGAAGCGCTACCAGCCTGACGTCGTGCTCCACCTGCCGGAAAACAAGCACATTATCGTCGACTCCAAGGTTTCTTTGGTAGCCTACGAGCGCTTTGTGAACGCTGACAGCCCGGAAGAACAAGCGGTGGCTCTCAAGGAACACATTACCTCCATTAAGAACCACATTCGCGGGCTCAGCGAAAAGAACTACCAAAACCTCTACGGAGTCTCCCTGGATTTTGTCATTCTTTTTGTGCCCATCGAGGGCGCATACTCCGTCGCGCTTCAAGCCGAACCTAGCCTCTACCAGGAAGCCTTTGACAAGAACATTGCCCTGGTGAGCGCCACGAGCCTCTGGTCCACCCTTCGCACCGTCGGCACCCTCTGGCGCCAGGAACGCCAAAATGCCAACGTCCAAGAAATCATTCGCCAAGCCTCCGACCTCTACGACAAGTTTGTAGGTTTCTCGGAAGAGTTGATCAAAGTGGGCAGCCAAATGGACACCGCCAAACGGAGCTACGAAAACAGCATGAAAATGCTCGTGGAAGGAAAAGGCAATTTGGTGCGACGCACGGAAAACCTGCGTGTACTTGGCCTTAAAAACAGTAAATCGGTGCATCCCAACCTTGTGGACCGCGCCATGGACGC
>JAYQOY010000071.1:0-7401 GCA_038145075.1 Schleiferiaceae bacterium
CTTTCTAGCTTTCCAGCTACCTAGCTAATTTGCGCGTAGCGCGAGTTTTCTAGCTACCTAGCCCTCTAGCCCTCTAGCTTCCTAGCACGTAATCGCGCTGAGCGCGATTACGTCTGCAGCACCCCCGGATTGTAGGGGCGCTCGATGGGCGCTTGGTTCGCAGCTTCGATGCCCAGGGAAATCCAGGTGCGGGTTTCGGCGGGATCAATGATGGCATCCACCCACAGGCGGGAGGCCGCATAGTAGGGACTCATTTGGGTGTTGTAGCGCTCTTTGATGCGTTCGAGGAGTTCCTGTTCGGCCTCGGGGGTGGTGGCGCCGGCGCGGGCTTTTTCGATTTGGACCAAGACCTTGGCGGCTTGCTCGCCGCCCATGACGGCAATTTTGGCGGTGGGCCAGGCGACGATGAAGCGGGGGTCGTAGGCCTTGCCGCACATGGCGTAGTTGCCCGCGCCAAAGGAATGGCCGACGATGATGGTGAATTTGGGTACAACCGAATTGGCCACCGCATTGACGAGTTTGGCGCCGTCCTTGATGATGCCGCCGTGTTCGGCCCGTGAACCGACCATGAAGCCCGTCACGTCCTGCAAGAAGACGAGGGGGATTTTTTTCTGGTTGCAGTTGGCGATGAAGCGTGCGCCTTTGTCCGCGCTGTCGCTGTAGATGACCCCGCCGATTTGCATTTCGCCTTTGGCGTTCTTGATGACTTGGCGCTCGTTGGCGACGATGCCTACCGCCCAGCCGTCGATACGCGCATAGGTGGTAATCAGCGTTTTGCCGTAGTCCGCTTTGTATTCGAGCAAAGAACCTTCATCGACCAAACAGGCCAAAAGGTCCCGCATCGCATAGGGCTTGGCGTCGACCGGCATGCGCTTGTAGAGCTCCTCCGCAGGGAAGGCCGGCTCCAGGGATTCGCCCCGGTCAAAGCCCGCTTTGGGTCGCTCGCCGAGGGTGTCTACCAATCCGCGCATGAGCTTGACCGCTTCCGCATCGTCTTTGGCTTTGTAGTCCGCCACCCCACTGATGGAGGTATGCGTATCCGCGCCACCCAAGGTTTCGTTGTCAATGTCCTCGCCGATGGCCGCTTTCACGAGGTAGCTGCCGGCCAAAAAGATGCTGCCGGTCCCCTCCACGATGATGGCTTCGTCGCTCATGATGGGGAGGTAGGCCCCACCCGCCACGCAGGAACCCATGACGGCCGCCAGTTGGGGGATGCCCAAGCTGCTCATCACGGCGTTGTTGCGGAAGATGCGTCCAAAGTGCTCTTTGTCGGGGAAGATTTCGTCCTGCATGGGCAAGTAGACCCCGGCCGAATCTACCAAGTACAAGATGGGCACCTTATTCTCCATGGCGATTTCTTGGGCCCGAAGGTTCTTCTTGCCCGTCATGGGGAACCAGGCGCCTGCCTTCACGGTGGGATCGTTGGCGACCACCACGCATAGGCGCCCTTGAATGCGGCCAAGGACCACCACGACTCCGGCTGAAGGCGCCCCGCCATGCTCTTCGTACATGCCGTCCGCGGCGAATGCCCCAATTTCGAGGCTTGGCGCTCCCGGATCTAGGAGGGCGTTGACGCGTTCGCGGGCCGACCACTTGCCTTGTTCGGCGAGTTTGGCCAGACGTTTCTTCCCCCCTCCAAGGTGAATTTCACCTAGGCGGCGGCGGGTTTCGGCCACGAGCAGCTTGAGCGCGTCCGCGTTTTTTTCTTGAGCGAGAGACATGAAGGTTCAGACGTTTGTCCTACGAAGATGGGGCATCTTCGCCTTCCGTTGGTTCATTGTAGAGGAACCATTCGGCGGATTTAATCCAAATTTGACCTTCTGGGGCCGGATCGGAAAGGAAAAGGACCATGCGCAATCCCCTGGGAATTTCCTGGACGAAGAGGGCGTCGGGAACGTCGTCGTCCATGAGGTAGCCGGACCAGTAGAGTTCGGGCACGCAGTGGTAGACGCTGTCCACCAATTGGGCACCGATGTTCTGGCTCAGGGCGATTTCCGCATCGGATTTTTGGTTCCGAACCTGCAATTCATAATCCTTCAAGCCGCCGCATTTGCCGGGGCCCGTCACAGCGCCCGTCGCCAGGAGCACGTACATCCAGGATCCGTTGGGGCGGTCAAAGGTTTCGGCCGTGCCTGGAAAGAGGGTTGGTATGTCGTTCACATAGGACAGCGCTCCGTTGTACCAAGCCCGAACCGTATCCAGCGGAACGGGGCTCCCAAAGAGGAAGTGAAAGCCTTGGTCTCGGTTGGTTTGGATGTCAAATTCCAGTGCGCCCGGCTGGCTCTGGAATTGGCTAAGGAGGACTTTGGGCTTGACTTGGGCCAAACTCCAATGGCCGTCGTCGTTGGCCATAACGCCGTACCACATCAGGCTCAAGTCGAGCTGGCGGACATCGCCCGTATAGTTGAAGGCCTCTGTGGCAATTTGGTAGCGGCGGGCCTTGATTTGGGCGATGCGCTTGCGCTCCTCCCCTGCTTTTCCGCCTTCTTCGAGCCAAACGATGAGCGAATCCCGGGAGTAGCCCTGAGGATGGCGGTGCACGACGGCGACCAGGCTGTCGCGGGGCCATTCATACTTCCAAGCGACCCACAAGAGCCGAATGAGTTGGTTTTGGCTCAATTGATCCCAGCGCTCCTTGCTATCCGCTAAAATCGCCGCTGTGTCCACCGCAGGAGCTAACGTGGCAGGCAATGTCCGCACGGGGATTGGCGGATTTTGCGGAGGCTGGCTCGCCACCGGCACGGCGACATGGGCCGGAAGTTCGGCCTGGCCATAGACCACCCCGCAGGCTAAAAGGCCCAGCAGCGTCAGTATATGGCGGAGGCGCCTCATTTGGCGGCTTTGCGCTTGCGGTAGTAGTCCCAGCCGTAGTAGAGGGCCACCAAGAGCACGAAGGGCCAGAGGTAGCTCGTAGGCTGACCATCGCCGTGGACGACGGTGAAGAAGCGATCCCAGCGTTTGGACGAAAGGAAGCCTTCAATGAACTGGTCGCTGGAGAAGAAGATGAAGATGGGCTTACCCACGATGTGGTCTTCAGGCACAAAACCCCAGTAGCGGCTGTCCCAGGAGTTGTGGCGGTTGTCGCCCATCATCCAGTAGTAATCCAAGGCAAAGGTGTAGCTCGAGGCCGCTTCGCCGTCCAGGTAGTAGACGCCGTCGCGCAATTCGAGCTCGTGGCCTTCGTATTCGCGAATGGCGCGGCCGTAGGTGAGGACCGTTTGGTAATTCAGTTCCACCGATTGGCCCTTAGCGGGAATCCAAATGGGACCGTAGTTGTCGCGTGAATAAGGGAAGACGGTGCTGTCCTGGTGCCCGTCGGGGTTGGGGAACATGACGCCGGGGGCCACGGCATTGTCGTTGTACCAAACGATGGCTGGGGGCGTGCCTTCGGGGAAGACATTGTCGCCCGGACTGTTCATCACCACGATGGTATCAATGTTGGGCTGTGCGGAGAAGGCAGCCAACATCTCTTGGGAGATGGTGATGAAGTACTCGGTCTCCGTGATCTGGATGACATCCGACAGATTCTGGTTGTTGATCAGGCGGTTGTCCAGGTAATTGATGTCAAAATTGCGCTTGAGGGCGGCGGGATTGAAGCCTTGACCGTTGGTCCGAACATAATAGCTCCACTGCGGGTTGCTGCGATCGCCAAACGTTTGCGCCTCCCCGTTGGTGTAGACCTGGCGGTCCACAATTTTCAGCGTATCCCCCGGGGTTCCTACGCATTGCTTCACGTAGTTTTCCTTTTTGTCGACCGGGCGGTCCGGATCTGCGGGGAAGTTGAAGACGACGGCATCGCCCTTTTTGGGCTGGGTCCAACCGGGAATGCGCACGTAAGGCAGTTCAATCCAATTCAAATAGCTCGCCGTCTGCGTGTAGGGGATGAGGTTGTGCATCAAGGGGATGCTGAGCGGCGTGTTGGGCAAGCGCAGGCCGTAGTGCATCTTGCTTACCACGAGGTAGTCCCCCACCATGAGGGTCTTTTCCATGGAGCCGGTGGGGATGTTGTAGGCCTCGAAGGTGGTCATTCGGATCGCGCCAGCCGCCACAACGGCAAATAGAACGTGGTTGACGGTGGCGGGCATGCGGCGGCGGATTTCGGCGTCGTCGCGGGTGCCGGGCTTCAATTCGGCCGAATAGTTCAAGTAGCCCACATAGAGGCCCAAAGTGGCGACACTCAAGAGGATATGCTTGTTCTCCCGAAAGCCGTGCATGTGCAGCAATTCGTACGTCAAGATGAGCGACATGACGTTGTCCACGACGGGGATGTAGCTCAAGAAAGTCCACCAGCGGGGGCGGTCGGCGAGCTGCGTCAACACGTAGGTGCGGTAAACAGGGACCCAGGCCGACCAGGCGGGTTTCCCGTTGGCGGTAAAAAATTTCCAGGTGATCAACGAACTGTAGACGTTGAGAACCAGGTAGTAAAGTAAAAAGTCGAGCATTTGAGTCGATTTTGGAGCTTTAAGCGGGATGCGGCCCGGGTGGGTGCGCAGAATCCTGCTAAGTTGAGCAAAAATAAGGCCGGAACCGCCGGCCAATGCCAAATGCATTCGGTACCTTTGCGGTATGGAAATTCAACGCGTTCCCGTCAGTGTTTATGCGGAAATGACCCCCAACCCCGCGGTCATGAAGTTTGTCGCCAACAAAATGGTGGTGGACCTTGACCACGTGGAATTTCACAACATTGAAGAAGCGGCCATTTCGCCCTTGGCCACAGAGCTCTTCCACTTCCCCTTTGTCAAGGAGGTCTTTATGTCGAGCAATTTTATCGCCATTCAGAAGTACAACGTGGTGGAATGGGAGACCGTCACGCAGGAAATTCGCCAGTTCTTACTGGACTATCTGCAGGCAGGCAAGCCCGTTCTGACCGGCACCCCACCCGTCAAGCAGGCGGAAGCCTCCACGAACGATGCCACCGCAGAGGCCGCTCCAACGGAATTGGGGGAAATTGAATCCCGCATCGTGGAGATCCTGGACGAATTTGTAAAGCCTGCCGTCGCCCAAGACGGTGGCAACATCGCCTTTGTCGCCTACGAGAACAAAGTGGTAAAAGTGCAGCTTCAAGGCGCATGTGCGGGCTGCCCCAGCTCTACCCTGACCCTTCAGCAAGGCATTAAGAACATCTTGCAGCGCATGCTGCCCACCTTGGTGGAAGACGTGGTTCCGGTCTAACTTTCTGGGACTATGCCAACCATTCTCCCTGTCCAAGGCCATACTCCTCACATTCCCGACAGCTGCTTTCTAGCGCCCACCGCCACCGTGGTGGGAGACGTGCAGATGGGCGAGGAATGTTCGGTCTGGTTTAACGCCGTGGTGCGCGGCGACGTCCATTTTATCCGAATGGGCCACCGCGTCAACGTCCAAGACAACGCGGTCATCCACTGCACCTACCAAAAGTTTCCTACCACCATCGGCAACAACGTGAGCATTGGCCACAACGCCATTGTTCACGGGTGCACCCTGCACGACAACGTCCTGGTCGGCATGGGCTCCATCGTCATGGACGGCTGCGTGGTGGAATCCAACAGCATCATTGCCGCTGGCGCCGTGCTCACCGCGGGCACCCACGTTCCCGCCGGTAGCATCTTCGCGGGCATACCCGCCAAAAAAATCAAAGACATCAGCCCCGAACTCACGCAGGGCGAAGTCGAACGCATTGCTACCAACTACGTGATGTACGCCTCTTGGTTTGAGGCCCCAACCTCCGAAAATCGCTAATCGCTATGTCCTTCCCCTCGGTCAACCCCACCACCACTGCTGCCTGGAAAGCCCTGGAAGCCCACGCCCTTGAAGCCAAAAATTGGCATTTGCGCGACCTGCTTGCGTCGGAGGCGGATCGCTATGAGCGCATGCACGTTCGGGTAGACGATTTGCTGCTCTTCGACTATGCGAAGCACCGCGTGAGTGAAACCACCTTGAGCCTCTTGGAGCAGCTCTTTGCCGAATGTGGCGCCCCCGAAGCCCTCCAAGCGCAGCTCTCCGGGGAGGCCATCAACCAAACGGAAAACCGCGCCGTCCTGCACAGCGCCCTCCGCGACCCCCGCACCGAAGCCCTCCTGGTCAACGGCGAAGACGCCCGCGCCCTGGCTAAAGGCGAGCGCGACCGCATGTTTGCCTTCGCCGAAGCCATCCGCGACGGCCGCAAAAAGTCCTTCACTGGCAAAAAATTCACCCATGTCGTCAACATCGGTATCGGTGGTTCCGACCTGGGCCCCCGCATGGCCGTTGAGGCCCTGAAGCCCTTCAGCGATCGCGGCATCCACATGCACTTTGTGGCCAACGTGGACGGTTCCGACCTCCACGAATGCCTCCTCCAGGTCGACCCCGAGCGCACCCTCTTCATCGTCGCCTCCAAGACCTTCACCACCCAAGAGACCATGGCCAATGCGGAAGCGGCGCGCACGTGGCTCATCCAGCAATTGGGCGACCCTGCCTGCACGCAAAAGCAGTTTGTGGCCCTGAGCACCAACCTGGAAAAGGTCAAGGCCTTCGGCATTTCTGAAAAGAACACCTTTGGTTTCTGGGACTGGGTCGGCGGCCGCTATTCCGTGTGGAGCGCCATCGGCATGCCCTTGTGCATCGCCATCGGGGCCGACGGTTTCCAGCAGTTCTTGGACGGTGCGCATGCAATCGATCAGCATGCGGCCCAAACGCCTTTCCGCCAAAACATCCCCATGCTCATGGCCGCCCTGGGCATTTGGTACCGAAACTTCATGGACGCCGCGAGCCACGCGGTCCTTCCCTACGACCAGTACCTGCACCGCTTCGCAGCCTACCTCCAGCAAGCCGACATGGAGAGCAACGGCAAGTACGTGGACCGCAACGGCGAGCGGGTCACCTATGCCACCGGCCCCGTCGTTTGGGGCGAGCCTGGCACCAACGGCCAGCACGCCTTCTACCAGCTCATCCACCAAGGCACGGAACTCATTCCCGCCGATTTCATCGCCTCCGTTCAGCCGCAGCATCCCCTGCACGCACACCACGCCAAGCTGCTGAGCAACTTTTTGGCCCAAACGGAAGCCCTGGCCATCGGCCGCCCCCAAGCAGCCACCGTCTACAAAGTCTTCGAAGGCAACCGCCCAACAAGTACCCTCTTGTTCGACGCACTGACCCCCTACGCTTTGGGCGCCTTAATCGCCCTATACGAGCACAAAATCTTCTTCCAGGGCGTGATTTGGAACGTCTACTCCTACGACCAATGGGGCGTAGAATTAGGCAAGGAAATGGCCAATGCTATCCTACCCGAATTGGAAGGCGACGGCGAGTTGGGCGCACACGACCCCTCGACGACCGCGCTGCTGAAGCATGTGCGGAGCTTTTCGTAAGCTAGAGGGCTAGAGGGCTAGAGGGCTAGAGGGCTAGAGGGCTAGAGGGCTAGAGGGCTAGAGGGCTAGAGGGCTA
>JAYQOY010000072.1:0-7327 GCA_038145075.1 Schleiferiaceae bacterium
AAGCAAAAAGCTACAGCGCGAAGCGCGTGCTCTCTAGCCACCTAGCTCTCAAGCCTTCTTTCCTATCTTCGCGCCCTCATGACTCCTCATTGGCTCGAACGCACCGAACTCCTCATTGGCCCCGACGCCATTGAGCGCTTGCAAAAGGCCCACGTACTGGTTGTGGGATTGGGAGGCGTAGGCAGTTTTGCGGTGGAATTTTTGGCCCGATCTGGTGTGGGTACCCTAACACTCGTCGATGGGGACGTGGTAGATCCTACCAACCGCAACCGCCAGCTGCAAGCCCTTTCGACCACCCATGGGCTAAAAAAAGCGGCCTTGCTCGAGGTGCGCGTCAAGGACATCAACCCAGATGTAGTCGTGCATACCCATGACGAATTCTTGACGCCTGAGGCCATGCGCGCCTTGATCAGCCAGCCTGGATTTGACTTTGCGCTGGATTGCATCGACAGTGTGCAACCCAAATTGAATTTCATTGTGACGGCGCTTCAGGCCAAGTTGCCCTTCATCTCATCCATGGGCGCCGGGGGGCGCTTGGACCCCAGTAAGATTCAGATTGCGAAGTTGGAGCGCAGCTACAATTGTCCGTTTGCGAAGCACATTCGGAAGCGTTTGGCGCGTGAATACAAGATTAAAAAGGGCTTCCCGGTGATTTTTTCGAGCGAGCTGGCCAATCCCGAGTCGGTGCGCTTGACGGACGGCAGCAACTTTAAGAAGTCCTTTTATGGCACCTCTGCGTGGATTCCTGCGGCCTTCGGTCTGCATGCCTCTTCCTACGCGGTACGCAAACTGGCCGGACTTCTCTAAACGTTTAAGCCTCTTCGCCTGCGGCAGGCAACTCGTCCAGAATGCTCGCGAGCAAGGACTTGCTGCTGTTGATGCACTCTTCGAGGGCGATCATGGTTTCGGTGTTGGTCACACCGGGGATGTCGCTGATTTTGAAGATGATGTCCTTGGCGTGCTTGGTGTCTGTACAGCGGATTTTGGCGAAGATGCCAAAGCGACCGGTGGCAATGTGCGCCACAGTGACTTCAGGAATGGCCTGAAGGGCCACAATGACATCGTGTGTGCTCGACGTCTTGCTTAGGTAAATGCCCACGAAGGCAATGAAGCCGTAGCCGAGTTGTTCGTAATCCAACTGAAGACTGGCGCCGCGGATGATGCCCGCCTTCTCCATTTTCTTCACGCGGACGTGCACCGTACCGGGGGACACTTGGAGGTCCTTGGCGATGTCCGTGTACGTTTTACGCGCGTCCTCGAGGAGGTGGCGTAGAATCTCTTTGTCCGTTCGGTCCAGTTTGTAGGTCTCCATAGGGTCTTAGTTGGCCTTCCAGAAAGGTAGGGAAACGACTTCCGCTTTCAAAAGTTTGCCTCTGATTTCCACATAGATAGTGCTTCCAGGAGCCGAAAGTTCGGTCGGAACATAGCCCATGCCAATGGCTTTCCCTACAGAGGGCGCCATGGTGCCGGACGTAACGATGCCTATGACTGTACCGGCCTCATCCGTGATGGGATAGTCGTGGCGGGGCACACCGCGATCAATCAGTTCAAAGCCAACGAGCTTGCGCGCGACGCCTGCATCCTTTTGGGCTTTGAGGGCCACCGAATTGGTGAAGTCCTTCGTGAATTTGGTGATCCAGCCCAAGCCCGCTTCGATGGGCGAGGTGCTGTCGTTGATGTCGTTGCCGTAGAGGCAGAAACCCATTTCCAGGCGGAGGGTATCGCGCGCACCCAAGCCCACGGGAACGATGCCCAAGCTTTCGCCGTGTTGGAAGATGGCGTTCCAAATTTGTTGGGCACAGGAATTTGGCATGTAGATCTCAAAGCCGCCCGCACCGGTGTAGCCCGTAGCAGAGACCAAAATGTCGTCACAGCCCGCAAAGCTGCCCACACCAAAGGTGTAGTAGCTCATGCTGTCGAGGTCGAGGTCGGTCAAGCTTTGGAGGGCTTTAGCCGCCAAAGGCCCCTGAACCGCCAGCAGGGAGGTGCCGGCAGATTCGTCGCGCATCTCCACGTTGAAGTCGCCTTTTTTGCTCACCAGCCAGGCCCAATCTTTGGCCATGTTGGACGCGTTGACCACCAGCAAGTACTTGGTTTCTGAAAAGCAATAGACGAGCAAATCGTCCACTATGCCGCCGTCGTTGTTGGGCAGGCAGGAGTACTGCACTTTGCCTGGAAAGAGCTTGGACACGTCGTTGGAAGTGACCGCCTGCAGAAAGGCTAGGGCGTCTGGGCCTTCGACGTAAAATTCGCCCATGTGGGAAACGTCAAAGACGCCAACGGCCTGACGGACGGCGTGGTGCTCCGCCGTGACTCCGGCGTATTGAACGGGCATTTCGTAGCCGGCGAAGGGTACCATCTTGGCGCCCAATGCTTTGTGCACGGCATTTAGGGCCGTAAGCTGCAAGGGAGTGTTGCTTTCCATGGGCCCAAAGGTCGGGTCAAATTCCCTCCCCTTGGCGCGGCGGAAAGTGCTTTTTTTCGACTAGCCGTGGACCCGTTTTCCGTCCGAAAACTGGGCGATGATCTCCGCCTCGTACGCGAGCAAGCCCTTCCAGAGCTCATCCACGGGTGCGCGGCCCCCATACTGGCGGGCAAACTTCAAAAAGAGGGTGTAGTGGTTGGCTTCGGAAGCCATGAGGCGGGCGTAGAAGGTAGAGAGTTCGGGGTCCTGAATGTTTTCGGACAAGACCTTAAAGCGCTCGCAGGACCGGGCTTCAATGAGGGCGCAAACGAGCAGGCGGTGCACCAAGCGGAGCATTCGGTCCCCCGTTTTGGGGAAATAGGCCATGACGGCATGCACGTATTCGTCTTTGCGCTCCTTCCCTAAGGTCAAGCCACGGTCCAAAATGCGCTTATGCACCATTTCAAAATGGCTCATTTCCTCACGCGCCAAAGCCGCCATTTCCGTCACCAAATCACTCAACTCCGGATAGGTAATCATGAGCGAAATGGCGGTAGACGCGGCTTTTTGTTCGCAGTAGGCGTGGTCTGTGAGAATCTCTTCGATTTGATCTTCCGCGGCGTGTGCCCAGCGCGGATCAGAGGGAAGTTGGAGTCCGAGCATCATGCCGCCAAAGATACCCGCATTTTGCCGACCTTGGGGCCATGCTTTGGCGCTGGCGTTGGTCCTATCCGGTTGTAGTCGCAATTCTCTTTGTAGGGTCGCCAGCCGAACCTTTGGACATGGTCGAGACGGCCCGCTGGGAAGCCAGCGACCGCCGCGACAATGGAACCGTCCGCGTCGCTTTTGTCCCTGATGCTGGATGCCTGCAGATTGAGGACGGCAAACAAATCGGCTACGAATTTGCCTTGTTGGAGGCCTGGGAAGACGCCATCCCGCAGCGCATCGAATGGCTCTTTGCCCGTTCGGCTGAGGAAGCCTTGGCCTGGGTGCAGGTAGGTCGTGCCGACGTTGCCGCGGGAAACATTCCCCTCCTAGAGCGGGTGGGCTTCACGACCTCAGCCCCTGTTCGAACCTTTGAATGGGTCCAATGGGGTGCCTCAGACAGCCTGCGCTGGCTGGCAGAATACCCCAAACTGCCGGAATTCCTCTCTCAATCGGACAGCCTCCCGTTAGCTATCGGATCGAACACCATGTGGCGGCATTTGGACCCCACCCAAAACGGCTGGATCCTCCCCGACCTCTACCTGCCGGGCCTGAAAAACTACCCCAATGAAGTGATTGCCCATTTCCCCGGCAGCTTCCACTGGGCCGCACGTAGCAAGGACAGTCTTCTGGTCACCTCTATGAACGACTTCCTCCAGAGCAAGCGCGCAGCGCGCATCAAGGGCTTCTACAGCAAGACGGCCTATGTGAATGACTGGCTGGAGCCCATCGCACTATCGCCCTACGACGCCATTTTTGCCAAGAACGATTGGATGGATCCGTACACGCTCACGGCATTGGCCTATGTGGAAAGTCGATTCCGCAGCGACATCGTTTCGCCCGCCGGAGCCGTTGGCGTGATGCAATTGATTCCCAATACGGCGCGTCGATTGGGTATTGACAGTCTCAACCTCTACCGACCCGAAAGCAACATCAAAGCCGGCATCAAATACCTGCGCTTTCTCGATCAATTTTGGAAGCAGCGCGGCGTCCCCGCTGAAAGCCGCCTCCCCTTTGTCCTGGCCTCCTACAACACCGGCCCCACTCCTGTGGCGCGGGCCGCCGACCTCGCCGAGAAAAAAGGCTTTGACCCCACCTTCTGGACCGGCCACGTCGACCAGGTCGCCAAGGGGCCCGGCGCCCACTACGCCCGCAAAACCTTGAAACTCGCGAAAATTTATCGGGGCTACACGGAAGCCATTCGGCGCGCAAAGCCCATACCCGCCGAGGCAGTCCTCCTCGCAGGGGTTAGAACTGGAAGTAGATAAAGGGCTGACTATCCGCTGAAAGGCTTTGGTAGATCAAAAGGACAGCCGAGAGCGCAATACCCATTTGCAATACCAACGGAGCCCCTGCAAACGCTTGACGGTAGCGCTCCTTGATGGCGGAAGGAATCCAGTGGATGAGGTAGCCCAGCACCATGACGATCAAGGGCTTCCAGAAGCCCAAGAAAATATCGTCCGCCAAGGACCAATCCATGGCCGTCCAAGTGCGCGTCAACATGCTGATGGCCTCATCCCAACCGGGAGCGCGGAACCATGCGCGCGTCAGCGTGATAAAGAGCAAGGTGGTGGCCACCCCAAAGAGACGCCCTACCCAGGTAGCGCGAGGATTCCAGGGACGAATTTTGGACCAAAGCTTGTACACCACGAGGCCCAAACCGTTTAAGCCGCCCCAGGTGACAAAATTCCACGACGAACCGTGCCAAAAACCGCCCAAAAGCATAGTCAGCATGACGTTGATGTTGGTATTCAACCACTGGCGGAATGCGCGGATGAAACGCGTGAGTACAAAGAGGAGCAGAATTCCGCCTGCAAAGGCCACGGGCACCAAGAAGGAGTCTGCCATCATGCTCACCACAAAGAGGGCCACAAAAACAATGGTGTAGGACGCAAACGATCCTTGGCGGTTGCCCCCCAAAGGAATGTAGAGGTAGTCGCGCAGCCACGTGCTCAACGAAATGTGCCAGCGGCGCCAAAAATCCGACACGCTCACCGCTTTGTAAGGGGAGTTGAAATTCTTGGTCAAAGTGAAGCCCATGAGCATGGCCACGCCTATGGCCACATCCGTGTAGCCGCTAAAGTCGGCGTAGACCTGAAGGGAGTAGGCAAACAGGGCCAGCAAGCACTCCAATCCGCTGTAGAGCGTGGGTTGTGAGAATACGCGGTCTGCAAAATTGCTCGCGATGTAGTCCGCCAGGATGAGCTTCTTGAGCAAGCCGTTGAGAATCCAGAAGAAAGCCATGCCAAAGGCGGCGCGGCTCAAGGTGTAGGGTTTGTAGAGCTGTGGGATAAATTCGGACGCACGAACGATGGGACCCGCCACCAACTGGGGGAAAAAGCTGACGTAAAAGCCAAAGTCCAAGACACTTTTGACCGGCTCAATTTGACGGCGGTACATGTCAATCGTGTAGCTCATGCACTGGAAGGTGTAGAAGGAAATACCCACGGGCAGCAGGATGCGATCTTCCACAAAGTCGGTCCCAAAGAGGCTATTGCTCAGTTGGGCGTAATGCGCCACAGGCGTCCATTCGATACCAAATCCATCCGCCAAGAATTCCGCAAAGAAGTACGGGTACTTGAAGTAAAAGAGGACGCCCAAATTGGTGATAACACTAAGCGCGACCCAGGTTTTCCGCTTCCATTCGGTGGAGGTTCGGAAGAGCTGCTCGCCGATGGAGTAATCTACGAGCGTGGAGAAAAGAAGAAGGAAGAAGAAGGTCCCACTCGTCTTGTAGTAGAAGTACACGCTGACGAGGAAGAGGAAGGTATTTCGGAGCGCTAAACGCTTGTGCACGCCTTGGTAGATGGTTAACACAAGGGCAAAGAAGACCCAGAATCCCACCTCCGTGAAGATTATGGGCTGCTTGGCGCTGAAGGCCAGCCAAATGGGCACCTGGTGCAAGAGCCAATCCATCATGGGACGTCAGGCGTTTGAGGCTCAGAAAGGAAGGCTCGGGCATAGCGCTCCACATACCAATCTGACAGCGCATGAGCCAACCAATCCGCTTGGATGGCGTAGCCTGATCGGGTCATATGGATACCGTCTTTGGCGGCCCAGCCTTTCCGAATCCAGTACGACATGGAGCGCGCACCCCCCATGAGGTGGTAAAAGTCGTGGACGGCTGCCCCATTGCGCAGGGCTAAGCGCAGCATGCAGCGGTAGACCACCTCACCGTGCGGATTGTAGCGGCCCTTGTAGTAGCTGTCGTTGTTGGTTAAAAAGATGAAGGCGGCTTCCGGATTAACGCTCCGAATCCACGTCATCAAACTGTCGTACTGTAGCTCATAGGCCGTCGAATCAAACTGTCCAGCCGGCTTGTAGGCGTCGTTGATGCCCAAGCCAAAAATCACCACATCCGGCGGAAAGGCACGCAGTTGGTCCACAAAGCGTTCGCACTTTAGGTAGCTGTGTGTGGCTGCACCATTGGCCCCGATGGCGTGGTAGCGCAGGCCCACAGGGTGATTCATCACTTGAACGCCCTCCAAGGAGAAGTAGTGCTGATCCGGGTGCGAACGGTAGAGCTGAAAGGCCACCGTGTCTTGCGGGCTGAGGTATTGGGCTTCGCAGGCCTGAAGGGCCGAATTGTACCAAACCGTATCCGGCTTTCCCCCAAAGGCCACGCCGTAGGAGGAATCGCTTGGGGCTGCAAAAATGCGCACATGGGTGAAGCCGAAGGGCTCTTCTGTGCTGTAGATTTTTACATGCGCCGTGCTGTCTCGGGTCCAGGCCCGAATGCCCGACACCCCCCAAGGGCCTTCATGGCTAGGCACGGAACAGCGCTGCCCGGTCCACTGGTTGAGGTTGTTGGTCCACACCTTGTAGCTGGACGGGTTATTCGTTCGGGCTAAGCTGAATGGGAAAAAGAAGCCACGTTCGCCCATCAGTCCTGGCGCCGTTGCCTGCAAATGGTAGCGAATGGCATCTGTCAACAGCCCCGCCTGCACGTGAGAGCCTCCCATGTGCACGATGTTGATGGCTTCTTCACCCGCAAAAACTAAGCGGTCCATCTTTTCAAAAAAGGGCGTGAAGGCACTGTCGCCCGCAGGAAAAAGCAAGGTATTGTCCCCCGCGGGAATGGGTGCGGGGTTGGGCAGGGCATTCACCGCGGTAGGCTGGGCCTGCAGCAAGCCACAGCAGGCCGTTAGCGCGATGAGCAGGTGGCGAATCCTAGTCATGACGTGCCAATTCATCGTTCATCGCTTCCACCAGGGCCGT
>JAYQOY010000073.1:0-6980 GCA_038145075.1 Schleiferiaceae bacterium
CCGCTGTTTTGCCATGCTCTAGCCCTCTAGCCCTCTAGCCCTCTAGCCCTCTCGCCCTCTAGCCCTCTAGCCCTCTAGCCCTCTAGCCCTTCGCAAAGTAGCGGTAAAACAACGGAATGGTCTCGATGCCTTTGAAGTAGTTGGCGACGCCGAAGTGCTCGTTCGGGGAGTGAATGGCATCGCTGTCTAAACCAAAGCCCATGAGGATGCTCTTGACGCCCAACTCTTGCTCAAAGAGCGCGACGATAGGGATGGAGCCGCCGCTTCGAACGGGAACTGCTTTTTCACCAAAGGAATCGCTCAAAGCTTGAACCGCCGCTTGGTAGCCGGGATGGTCCGTGGGGCAAACGTAAGGCTGTCCACCGTGGTGGGGGGTCACTTTGACGGTCACGCCGGCGGGTGCGATAGAAACAAAGTAGTTGCTGAAGAGTTGGGTGATTTCGTCTGGATCTTGGTGGGGGACCAGGCGCATGGAAATCTTCGCGTAGGCCTTGGAGGCGATGACGGTTTTGGCACCGGCACCGGTATAACCGCCCCAAATGCCGTTGACATCCAGGGTGGGTCGAATGCTGTTGCGCTCCATCGTGCTGTAGCCGGCTTCGCCGGCCACATCCACCAGGTCAAGGGCCTTTTTGTACGCGTCCAGCGAGAAGGGGGCTTGGGCCAGTTCGGCACGTTCCGCCTCGCTCAGCGTTTCCACTTTGTCGTAAAATCCGGGAATGGTAATGCGCTTGCGGTCGTCGTGCAGGCGGGCGATCATTTCGGTCAGAGCGTTGATGGGGTTGGCCACGGCGCCGCCGTACAGGCCCGAATGTAAATCGCGGTTGGGACCCGTCACCTCAACTTCTACATAGCTCAAGCCGCGTAGGCCAGTTGTAAGGGAGGGAACTCCCGGGGCGACCATGCCGGTGTCGGAAATTAATATTACGTCGCAGGCCAAACGCTCTTGGTTGCGCTTTACATACCAGGCGAGGTTGGCGGAACCCACTTCTTCCTCGCCTTCAATCATGAATTTGATGTTGCAGGGCACATTGCCGGTGGCGACCATGGCTTCAAAGGCCTTGACATGCATGAAAAACTGACCTTTGTCGTCGCAGGCTCCGCGGGCAAAAATGGCGCCGCCGGGATGAATGTCCGTAACCCGAATTTCGGGCTCAAAGGGCGGGCTGCTCCACAGTTCCACGGGATCCGCAGGCTGAACGTCGTAGTGGCCGTACACCAATACGGTAGGGCGTTCGGGCGAAACTAGGTATTCGCCATACACCACGGGGTAGCCGGGGGTCTCGCACACTTCTACCGCGGAGGCTCCCGCTTCGCGCAAGAATTGGGCTGTAGCCTCTGCCGTGGCTAAAACATCCGATTTGTACGCAGGATCGGCACTCACACTTGGCAGTCGAAGCAAAGCAAAGAGTTCATCCAGAAAGCGTTGACGATTTTCAGCAATGTAGTTTTCCATAGCCCCAAGATACTTACCATCCCAAGGTTTGCAGTAACTTAACGGCCTCTTATGCGCCGAATGTTAGCTCGTCTTATGGTTGCGGCAAGCCTCGTTCTTCAGATCGCAGGCCCGGTTGAACTTTTGGCCCAAAATATCACGGTCAATTCCACGTCTCCACGTAATCAACCTATGTGGCTGGTTCAGAACGTCATGGTGGGGCCTAACATGACGGTTTTCAGCCCTATTGGCCCTCTGGGTACGCCCATCAGCCAGCCTTCCTCGACCCAAATTGGCAAGTTTAACATCAACAACCCCAACTTTGGCTTGGACAGCGGCATTGTGATGGTTTCGACCGATGCCATTGATGTGGTGCCGGGGCAGTTTGGTACCTACACCAGCTATCCGACCCAAACGCCCTCCGCCAACCTCACCACCGTCCTGAATGCCATCGGCAGCAGCAGTTCCAGCCAGTACGACCGCGCGAGCATTCAATTCAGCTTTGTGGCCCCGGGGGATTCGGTCAAGTTTGACTACATCTTCGCCTCCAAAGAATATACCTCCTACACCTGTTCGTCCTTCAACGATGTATTTGGTTTCTTCTTGATTGGGCAAGGCATCAATGGCGCACCCTTGTGGAATGCCAACGGCACTCCCAATATTGATACCGTCAACTTGGCTGTGATTCCCGGGACGACGACGCCCGTCGCGGTGAACACCATCAACCAGGGCTATCCTTCGGGCAGTTGGCCGGCGAGCAACTGTTCCAGTGCCAATCCCAACTATGTGACGAATTCGGTCTTCTACAATGCCAATAGCGGTGGCACGTCCATTATCAACATGGAGGGCTACACGGATGTCTTCACGGCAAAGGCTTCGGTCTCCTGCGGCTCGCTCTACACCATCAAGATGTTTATCTGCGATGTGAGCGATGGCGCCTTGAATTCGGCGGTCTTTATTGGTGCCCGAAGCTTTGAATTGCCGACAATTAGCTTGAGCCAGGCATGGAACCAAGGAAACAGCTTCAACGACAGCACGATGATTGAGGGCTGTCAGCCATCTTGGCTCTATTTGGACCGTCAGGGTGCGGTCTTTGATACCATGGTGGTGGATTTTGTATACGGTGGGACGGCAGTTTCCGGAACGGACTATGCGCCGCTGCCTTCTTCCATTACGCTTTTACCGGGCCAAACGCGCGATTCGATCCAAATTTGGGCCTACGACGACGGTGTGGCGGAACCCAACGAAACCATCAGCATCGTCATGCAACCGGTGACCACCAACTGTGCGGTCTACCCTGCGCAGTACAAGACCTTTATCATTCGGGACAAGGTGTCTGTCACCGTGGATGCGACGGTGGGAGCTGGCAACGATACCTTGTCTTGTCCGGGCCAACAATCCACCCTCTTGGGCACCTTTACTGCGGGCGAGGGCACCACGACGGGCTGGTGGGAATCAGATACCGCAGGGGGTGTGCAACTGACCGTGACCCCCCTCTCAACCACGACCTATTATTTCTACGGCATAGACGAGTGCATGACAGCCGCGGCCATGGACAGCATCACCATCTACGTGCTACCCTATGATTCGGTCGAAACCTATTCGGACACCACGTGGATTTGCCCTGGCGAATCCGTAGAAATCCAAGCACGTGCCCGCTACGGTACGGAACCGCTCACTTACACCTGGCTGTCCGGTCCTGTAGATTCTCTCTGGACGGTGACGCCCACTGCGAGCCGCTGGTACCCCTACAAAGTAGTGGACCAATGTGGCTTCACGACCTGGGACAGCGTTTGGGTCGGGGTAGCTCCCTTGCCAGGAGCGGCCTTCACCTACTATCCCAATCCGAGCAATCCGCTCAATGTGCAGTTTACCAACCAGTCGAGCGATACGAATTATGTGGCCTGGTATTTTGGTGATGGGGACGTCTCTTCCGAGGTGAACCCGCAGCATTCCTACAGCAAGCCGGGCACCTACAGGGTTTCCTTGGCGGTGGCAGACAGTTTGGGCTGTTCCGATTCGGTTACGGTAGACATCGAACTCCGAATGGACTACTACGTCTACATTCCGACGGCCTTCACGCCCAACGGGGATATTGTCAATGACCGCATCAAAGTGGAGGCGCTAGGTATTGAAGGCCTGCAATGGGACATCTTCAACCGCTGGGGTCTGAAGGTTTTCTCCACGTCGGATTTGGCCGAATCTTGGGACGGCACCTATGGCGGTCAACCCCTGCCTGAGGGGGTCTATTCGTACAAGCTGCTGATTTATTTGCCCTTCGGCAACATCGCGGAAGAGCACGGCACCTTTACGCTGATTCGCTAAAAGCTTTTTAAATAAAGGGGATAGCCAAAATTCCTGAGACTAGGAGCACTTTATAGATCCACTGGCGCGTTTGGAACGCTTTGCGTGCCTCCAAAGCCAGGGTCAGCATATGCTTGCGCTCCCATTGGCGCCGCCATTCAATGGCAATCATGACCAGCGCAAGCGGCAAGGACTGCCAAAATCCAGGCGCGGAATCTGGGGCATAGGTAAAGGCCAAAAGAAGCAAAGGCGTGTACGCTAACAAAGTGGCCATCAAAGGGCCCAAGCGGTGCTGGCCCCATTGTTTGTGCGAGTACAACCACACGAGCAAGGCATAGAGTCCAAAGCCAGCGTCGGCTGGAAAGGGCAAGCCGATCCAGGCAGTAACCAGTCCAATGCCGTAAAGCCAGGCGGCAATGCGCAAGCCGTACTTTTTAGCCACTGGGCGCTCAAACAGAGTGCGCCAGGGGCGCTGAACTAAGTCGCGTTCGAGGTCGTAAAAGCTATTGATCAAGGTGCCGCCGCCCACAATACCCCCCGTGGCGAGCAATACCGCGAGCAGTTGAAAATCGGGCAACCAGCCGTCTTCCAATCGAAAGAGAAAATAGTAGGCAACGATTTGGGCAAAGGCGAGAAAGGCCAAGTGCGTCCATCGAACTAATGATAGAAAGGCAAGGGCCCGGTGCAGCAGCTTTTGACGTCTGCCCACGGCGTTAGAATCGGAGTACGACGTCCAGCTTGTGCGGTGCCAGGGCTGCCTTGGCTTCGTCCAAATCTTTGGTAAAGCCCAAGATGTAGCCGCCACCGCCTGAACCGCAAAGTTTCAGGTAGTAGGCATTGCTGTCGATGCCCTTCTGCCACAAACTGTGGAAGGCGCTGGGAATCATGGGACTGAAGTGCTCCAAGGCCACACGGCTCAAACTCTTCAAGTTGGTAAACAAAGGATCCCAATCGCTCTTGAGGAAGGCCTGAACGCAGGCGTCGTTGTACTTCTTAAACTGCCCACTCATCATTTTGCGGAAGCCTTCTTCCTTGAGCTTCTCCATGAAGATGTTCACCATGGGCTGCGTTTCGCCTGGGTTGCCCGAATTCAGCAAAAAGATCGCGCCCTTGCCTTCCGTGGCTACGGCGGGCATATCCACGGTGCCCAAATCGTCTTTGGACCGAATCAACAAGGGAAGCTGCAAGTAGCAAATCGTTGGATCAATACCCGAACTCTTGCCATGGAAATAAGATTCCATTTGGCCAAGAGCCTCCTTCATAGCCGCAATAGCCTTGGGGTCCAAAGGTGCATCCAAATTCAGAGGCTCCTTCGCATACTGTGCATAGAGGGCAGCCACCAAGGCCCCGGAGGAACCCACGCCATAGCCTTGAGGAATGCTGGACTCAAAGTAGAGGCCATTGGCAACGTCGCGGTTGAGCTGGGCCACATTCAAGTCCGCCTTGAGTTCGCCTGCCAACGAGAGCGTGTGCAGGTATTCGGCGTAGGGCTGAAGGGCCTGATTCGAGAGGCGCTGCGCTTCCGTCAATTCCTCTTCGGGCAAATGCAAAGCGCCTGAATAGTTCCGATACGGAATAGACAGACCCATGGCATCTTTGATGATGCCGTATTCTCCGAAGAGCAAAATTTTAGCGAAGTAGGATGGGCGCATGGGTAGTTTGGTGTTACAAAGGTACTGGTCCTGAGCCAACTCGGTCTGTCACAAATTGACCGTTTTTAGCAAAAGGTGCCAATACATCCGTAACAAAAGGCATGGCGCTTTGTTCGGCCGAAGCAGGGAAAAGCACATGCACGTTGGCGCCCGCATCCAAGGTGAAGCCAATCGGAGTCCCTGTTTCCAGGCGGAAGCGACGGATCGCCTCCAGGATGGCCAAGGTATTGGGGCGCATCAAAATGTAGCTCGGATTGGAGCTCATCATCAGCCCATGCAGGGTGAGGGCTTCATTTTCGACCAAATCCAAGAAGGCAGGCAAATCGCCGGTAGCCAAAATGGACTCCAAGGCTTTCATGTGGGTATGCGCCTGCTCAAAACGCTGCGCTGCAAAGGGATGTCCGTCCATCAAGGCGTGGCCGGCTGTGCTGCTGACCGCCTTCTGACCGACATCCACCAACACCACAATGTCGCGGAAGTCCTGGAAAACAGGATGCACCGCATGGGGGTAGGAAATCGCGTATTCGTCATGGCTGCCTGGAACGGAAGGGGTCTCGCCCCACACCACCAAACCGCCATAGAGGGATCGGCTCGCACTTCCAGAACCTAGCCGAGCCAAAATAGACGCCTCGCGGCGCGCATCCGATTCCGGGAGGGCGTGGCCTAGGGCTTGGGCGGCATCTACCATACACAAGGCCAAAGCGCTGAGGCCGGAGGCGGAGGAGGCAATACCGCTCGAGTGCGGAAAGCTGTTAAAGGTGTCCACGGTCAAGCGGTACTCCGCTAACCAGGGATGGCGGTGCTGGATGCGGCCTATGAACTGCTCAATCTTGGGGACAAAGCTGGGGGTATCTACCCCGTTGAGCAGCACTTGGACGCCGCTGCCTGCCTCAAAGGTGGCGCGGGTCTGGGTATGGCAGGCGTCGAGCGTAAAGCTGATGGACGGATTGGAGGGCAGTTGAGGGTCGCGCTTGCCCCAGTACTTGACGAGCGCAATGTTTGATGGACTCTGCCACCCAAAGGTCATACTCATGCGGAAACGGCTTCGGCTTCGGGAGCAATTTTCTTGACCATGCCTTGGAGGGCGCGGCCAGGACCGACTTCGTAGAAATGCGTAGCGCCTGCCGCGACCATGGCTTGCACGGTTTGCGTCCATTTGACAGATCCGGTCAACTGCGCTTTGAGATTGGCCCGAATTTCCTCGGGGTCCGTCACAGGCGCTGCGACTACATTTTGGTAGACGGGACAGCGCGGGGTTTGGAAGGTGACTGCATCGAGGGCCGCAGCCAACTGCTCGCCGGCGGGCGCCATCAAGGGGCTGTGGAAGGCACCGCCCACGGGAAGGAGGAGGGCGCGTTTGGCTCCAGCTTCCTTGCAGGCCTCACAGGCGGCTTCTACCGCGGCCGTAGCGCCCGAAATGACCAATTGGCCGGGGGTGTTGTAGTTGGCGGGGACGACTAATCCAGGCGTCTCCGCACAAATCTTTTCGACCACCGCATCGTCTAAGCCGAGGATGGCGGCCATGGTAGAGGGCTCAGCTTCACAGGCGGCTTGCATGCCCAGAGCGCGCTGGGACACGAGGCGCATAC
>JAYQOY010000074.1:0-6966 GCA_038145075.1 Schleiferiaceae bacterium
GATTAAGGGTAAAAGAGATTAAGCGTTTAAGCGAAAAGGCTACAGCGCGAAGCGCGTGCTCTCTAGCTCTCTAGCTTCAGGGCGCAGCCCGAGCTTTCTAGCCCTCTAGCTCTCTAGCAAAAACGGCAAAACCGCCTCCTGAAAAGCTTCGGGTTTTTCGGCGTGCACCCAGTGGCCCGCGTCGGGGATGGATTCCAGGCGGGCCAGGGGGAAGTGGTCCATAATGCCGCTCCAGTCTTCGTCGAGGATATAGCCGCTGCGGGCGCCTCGAACAAAGAGGGTGGACCCGATGTAGCGGTCTTCTGGGGCCAAGGCTTGGCCGATGCGGCTCATTTGGGCTTCGAGGACGGGAAGGTTGAATTTCCAGCCGAGTTGGCCGTTGTCCTTCCATTCGAGGTTTTTGAGCAGGAACTGGCGCATGCCCCAGTCGGGCAGATGGGATTCGAGGGCGCGATCGGCTTCCGTGCGGCTTTTCAGTTGGGGAAAATTCAACTGGTGCATGGCATCGACGACGACTTGGTGGTGCGGGGGATAGGATTTTGGACCGATATCGATAACGGCCAAACGCTCCACCAACTGGGGGTACTTGACGGCCAGCGCCATGACGGTTTTGCCGCCCATGCTATGGCCCAGCCAACGAACGGGGCGCTCGCCAAAATGCTCCAAGGCATAGGCCCGAACGTCTTCCACCATATCGGCATAGGTATGGGAAGCGGCGTGCGGCGAACGGCCGTGGTTGCGCTGATCGACCAAATGCACATTCAGGCCGTTTTCACCCCATACGCGGGCGTGACTGGCCCAATTGTCGCCCATGCCAAACAAGCCGTGAAGGACCACGAGGGGCTCTCCCCCGTTGCCCATGATCTTGCTGGCAAGCGGCAGGGCAGCCATTAGCGAAGTAGTTGTTGGCGGTAGCGCTGTACCGTGTTTTCGAGGCCCAAGTAGAGGGCGTCAGAAATTAAGGCGTGACCGATGCTCACCTCGTCGAGGTGGGGCAGGCTTTGGGCGAAGTAGGCCAAATTGTCGGCGTTGAGGTCGTGGCCGGCATTCACCCCCAGGCCGGCGGCGTGGGCGATTCGGGAGGCTTCCACATAGGGGGCCACGGCAGCGGATCGGTTGCTGGCATAGCCGGTGGCGTAGGCCTCGGTGTAGAGTTCGATGCGGGCGGCCCCGAGGGCAGCGGCGGCCTCAATGCGGGCGGCATCGCATTCGATAAAGAGCGAGGTCCGGATACCTGCGGCACGAAACTCGTCCAAGACCTCGCGGAGCAAGCTGCCATGCGCCAACGTATCCCAGCCGGCGTTGCTGGTGAGGACATCGGGGGCGTCGGGGACGAGGGTTACTTGTTCGGGTCGGCATTCCTTGACGAGGTCGATAAAATCGCGCGAGGGGTAGCCTTCGATGTTGTATTCCGTGTGGACCAGGGCGCGGAGGGCGCGTGCGTCGGCGTAGCGGATGTGGCGCTCGTCGGGGCGGGGGTGTATGGTGATGCCTTGGGCGCCGAATTCTTGGATGCGCACCGCTGCCTCGAGCACGTCGGGGGTTTGGCCGCCGCGGGCATTTCGGAGGGTGGCAATTTTGTTGATGTTGACGCTAAGGCGAGTCGCTTCCACGGATTCAAGGGGTTTGAGGGTACAAAGTTCGGGCATCCGGGCTAACTTCGTAATACTTTGGACTGGAACAATCTACTCAACACGCAACCTGCGCCCTTGGTTTCGGACGCTTCAGAAGAGGCCTACCTCGCTGCGAGCCAGGAGAGCCGCACCCGCTTTTGGCCGGTCGTGGAGGAAAGTCTCTACGTTGGCATGATGGGGCCGGACGGTTCGGTCCAAAACGTCCCCGCCCTCCAAGACGCCCAGCACCCCATTGACGCTCTGGCCATTGCCAGTGCGTGGAATATGGACTGTGTGGCGGTCTGTCAAGGGGACACCTACCAGGGCGTCTACAAAAGCAGCGACATCGCGGAACACATCGGGCAGCAGTGGAGTTTCCAACTGCCGGGGTCGACCATTTGGTTTGAGCATCCGGCCGACAAGCCCTTTGGCGGCGATTGGATACGTGCCGTGGAGGCTGAGGGCATACGTGTGGTGGCCTTTGCCAGCGATTTTGTGGAGGAGCGCCGAAGCTTTAGTTCTTTTGCGCGCCTGGACCAGCGCGATCCCACGGCGGCCTTGGCGACTTTGGAGCGTTTGGGCGCCACGATTTTGGGCTATTACCCCAAGGGCCAGCGCGCTCAGGAAGCGGAAGACCACTTGGACCACTTGATGCATTATTTGAACTTTTGAGCATGGCACGCATCGCGATTTTTGGCAAACGCATCCCGGACGAGGTCCAAACCTTCGTCGAGCGCACCATTCAATCCTTGCAACAGGAGGGCTGCGAGTTGGTGGTTTACCGCGGTTTTCAGAACCGAATCAACGAGCAATGGCAGCTGGGCTGGGCGTTTCCGGAATTTAAAAACGCCGAAGAACTTCAAGCCTGCCAGCCGGATTTCTTGCTGTCCATTGGCGGCGACGGGACCATTTTGGACGCCACTACGCTGGTGGAGCGTTCGGGCATTCCCATCATTGGTCTGAATACGGGCCGCCTTGGATTTTTGGCCAACATTACCCGCGATGAAGCGCCGCTGGCCCTCAAAGCGATTTTGGCCGGTGAATACACCCTCGACGAGCGGAATGCCCTAGAAGTGCACACCGCGAGCGACGACATCGTCCAGCCCAACTTTGCGCTCAACGAAATTGCCGTCAGCCGCAAAGGCACGACCAGTATGATTTCGGTGCATGTCTACCTGAACGGCGAATTCCTGAACACCTACTGGGCGGATGGGCTGATGATTTCGACGCCTACGGGTTCGACCGGCTACAATTTGAGCTGCGGCGGCCCCATCCTGATGCCGGGCAGCAATAATTTCATCATTACCCCCATTGCGCCGCACAATTTAACCGTGCGTCCGCTCGTTATTCCCAATGCCGATACGATCACGTTGAAAGTGGAGGCACGAGAGGGAAATTACCTGGCGTCTTTGGACTCGCGCGTGTTCACCCTGGACTGCGAAACCGAGTTGACATTGAAGAAGGCGGACTTCCATTTTAAACTGGTCCGAACGGCCTACTCCGACTTCTCGTCCACCCTGCGCAACAAACTGCTCTGGGGCCTGGATCGCCGGAACTGATCCCTCTCCAAATCGTATCTTTGGCGGCTGTTTATGGGCAAGAAGTTCCTACATATCCTCGCATTTGCGCTCCTGCTGCCTGTGGCGGCCATGGGGCAGCGTTCGCAGGAACTCACCTTCGGTTGGGGCGGCACGGTTCTGCTCTCCGACATTGGCGCCGCAGGGGCCTCGCTTCCGCAGCGCAGCAACTGGGACATCGACTACCGCATTCAGGCCCATCCCCACTACGCCTTTCACCTCAGCTACAGCGAGGGAGATCTCTATGCCTCGGACGCTCAAAGTGCCTGGAAGGAGCGTCAGCAGCGCAACATAACGGTCCAAACGCCCTACCGCACCCTCTCCGCCCGCATCGAAGTCGACTACTTCGAGCAGCGCATCCCCTCCTTTGACTTCCAGCACAGTCCCTACCTCTTCGCCGGCTGGGGCCTCATGGCCTTTGAGCCCCAAGGCTACTACCAAGGCGACTGGATCAACCTCCAACCCCTGGGCACCGAAGGTCAAGGCTCCTCCGCCTCCCCCGAAGGCCTCTACGGCACCCGTGCGCGCATCCTGCCCTTCGGCCTAGGCTGGCGCGCCCAGCTCAATGCGCTTTGGGTCGTCAAAACCGAAGCCACCTGGGTCCTCACCACCACCGACTACCTCGACGACACGCACGGCGTCTACGCTGACCCCGCGCGCATTCAGGAATCCCACGGCGATGCCGCGGTCTTCTTTGCCGACCCCTCCGGCTTGAGCTTGCCCGTAGGCATGGCCCGCGGAAACGCCCAAACCCAAGACGCTTACTTCACCCTGAATGTGGGGCTGGGCATCCACTTGGAGGCCTTCATGGAAAAATGTTCAAGCTTCTTGCACCGATGAGCCTACCCAAACACATCGCCATCATCATGGACGGCAACGGCCGTTGGGCGAAGCAGCAAGGCTTCCGCACCCGCATCCGCGGCCACGAAGTCGGCGTAGAGGCCTTGCGCCGCACGACTCAAGCCTGTGGCGAGCTGGGCATCCCCTACCTCACGGTCTACGCCTTTTCGGAAGAAAACTGGGCCCGCCCTCAAGCTGAAGTCAACGCCTTGATGAAGATTTTGGTCAGCAGCCTGAAAAAAGAACTGCCCACGCTCATGAAGCAAGGGGTTCAACTCCAGGCGATTGGTAAGCTAAACCTCCTCCCGGAGAGCGCCCAACGCGAGCTCCAGGAAGTCAAAGACGCCACAGCCGGCAATACGACATTGGTGCTGACGCTCGCGCTGAGCTACGGCAGCCGCCAGGAAATGCTCCACGCCACGCGCCAACTGGCCCAAGAAGTGGCGGACGGCACCCGAAGTGTGGACAGCATCGACGAAGCGGCGTTTTCCGGAGCCCTGTACACGGCCGGCATGCCCGACCCGGATTTAGTTATCCGGACTTCCGGCGAACAGCGCATTTCCAATTACTTACTCTGGCAAATTAGTTACGCAGAATTGGTCTTCTTGCCCGTACTTTGGCCCGATTTTTCCAAGGAACACCTGGAAGAAGCCATCGCCAGCTATACCCAACGCGAACGCCGCATGGGCAAGACCAGCGAACAATTGAACGAGACCGCCTCATGAACCGCATCCTATTCCGCCTCCTCCTCGTGGCTGTAAGCTTGGCGTTTGCCCCCGTGGCCGCCCAGGCCCAAATCCAGTTGGGTCAAGAAATTGACATCAAACCGGAGGTCGATTACGAGATTGGCGGCATCACCGTATCGGGCGCCGACCAGCTGGATCCCACGATGGTGGCTCTGCTCTCTGGTCTGAATGTGGGCGATAAGGTACAGTTCCCTTCAGAGCGCGTGGCTCAGGCCGTTCGCAACTTGTGGGACCAGGAGCTCTTCTCCGATGTGCAGCTCTTCGTCACGCAAAAAATCAACCGCACCGTTTACCTCGAATTCCGCCTCACCACTCTTCCCAAGCTCAGCAAGTACTACTTCACGGGCATCAAAAAGGGCAAGCAGGATGCCTTGCGCGAGCTCTTGGAATTGAACCGCGGTATGGTGGTTTCGGAAAACCTGAAAATCACGTCCACCAACGCCATTCTCAAGCATTTCCGCGACAAAGGTTTCCCTGATGCGACCGCGAAAATCAGCACGGAGCGCGACAGTCTTTTGCTGGATGCCGTGGTCCTTCGCATCGACATCGTGCCTGGCCCCCGCTTGCGCATTGACGACATCGTCTTCCATGGCAACACCGCCCTGACGGATGCCAAGCTGCGCCGCGTCATGGACGATACGCACCGCTACCGCAAGTGGAACATCTTCACCACCTCCAAGTGGCTGAAGGAGAAGCTCGAAGCGGACAAGGTCCTCATCGTGGAGGCGTACAATGAAGCGGGCTACCGCGACATGCGCATCACCCACGATACGGTCTACCGTGTGGAGGACAAGTTGATGATTGAGATGACCATTGACGAGGGCCGCCCCTACTACTTCCGCAGCATTTCCTTCTACGGGAACTCCAAGTACACCACGGAGGTGCTTCAGTCTATCTTGAAGATTGAGCCCGGCGATCGCTACGACGCCAAGGCCCTCAATACCCGCATCAACGGCGACCCCAACAGCAACGACATCTCATCGCTCTACTTGAACAACGGCTACCTCTTTGCCAACGTCATCCCCGTGGAGGTGAAGGTGGAGAATGACTCGATTGACATGGAGATTCGCATTCGGGAAGGCCGCCAAGCCACCGTCCGCAAAGTCATTGTAAACGGCAACGAACGCACTAACGACCACGTGGTCTACCGCGAGATCCGCACGCGTCCCGGCGACCTGTTCTCCAAGGCGGACATCATGCGTACGGTGCGTGAATTGGGCCAGCTGGGCTACTTTGACCCCCGTCAAATCACGCCTGTGCCCATCCCCGACCCCGTGACTGGAACCGTGGATCTGGAGTACACCGTTGTCGAGCAGTCGACCAGTCAGCTGGAACTTCAGGGCGGCTGGGGGGCCTACACCGTAGTGGGTACGCTGGGCTTGAACTTCAACAACTTCTCTTCGCGCAACCTCTTCAACAAGAAGGCATGGCAGCCCTTGCCCGCTGGAGATGGCCAAACCATCACCATCCGCGCGCAGACGAACGGAACCTACTACAGCTCCTACAACTTCAGCTTTACGGAGCCCTGGTGGGGTGGCAAGAAGCCCAATTCGGTGACCTTCTCAGCCTACCACAACACCATGAACTACAACGGCCGCACGGACAGCACGGCCCAAAAAATCGCCATCACAGGTGTCACCCTGGGTCAGGGCAAGCGCCTCAAGTGGCCCGATGACTACTTCACGCTCTACCACGCGCTGGAGTACCGCCGCTTCGACATCAACAACTACCCCTTTGTGGGCGGAAACTTCACGACGGGTATCGCCAATTCCGTCGCCTACACCTTGAGCTTGCGCCGCGACAACCGCGACCTGCCCATCTTCCCCACGCGTGGCTCCAGCATCGCATTTAGCTTGGAAGCTACCCCTCCCGTATCTCTCTTGGATGGCCGCGACTACACCAAGCTCAGCACGGAAGAAAAGTTCAAATTCATCGAATACCACAAGTGGAAGTTCACCGGCGACTACTACGCAGAGATCTTCAAAAACTTCGTGGTGCGTTCGTATTCAGAATTTGGCCTCTTGGGCTCCTACAACAAGGCCTATGGCTTGCCACCCTTTGAGCGCTACTACCTGGGCGGGGACGGCTTGCAGAACTTCGTCTTGGACGGCCGTGAAATCATTGGCCTGCGTGGCTACACCAACTACAGCTTGACCCCCGATGGCGGCGGTGCGTTGTACAACAAGTTCA
>JAYQOY010000075.1:0-1315 GCA_038145075.1 Schleiferiaceae bacterium
GTTAAAGGGCTAGGAAGCTAGAGGCTCGAAGGTTAGAGTGCGTTAGCCCTTTAACCCTTCAACCCTTAGACTTCAACAAGTCCCGAATCTCCTCCAATAACTTGGTGTTCGGGTCGGCCTTTGCAGCCGGCTTTTTCTCTTCTTCGCGCAAGTGCAAGGCGTTCAGGCCTTTTACGAGGAAGAAGACAGCGAGGGCAACCAATACAAATTGGATAATGGCGTTGATGACGGCGCCGATACCGAAGCTAAGTTCGCCGACCTGAAGGATCCAGGCTTCGCCGGGGAGGGTGCCGCTTAGGGCCCGGATGGGGGGCATGAGGAGGCCGTTGACGATGGCGTCTACGATGGACTGGAAGGACGCGCCGATGACGACGCCGATGGCGAGGTCGAGGGCGTTGCGCTTGAGGGCGAAGGATTTGAATTCGGATAGAAAAGACATGACTTTAAAGATACGTAGGAGGAGGTTGTACATTCGGGCGGTATGAATGCGATGCAGGAAATTCGGCAGGGGGAGAGCCAAACGCGGGAGTTTAAATTCCGGGTCGATAGCCAGCGTAAGATTGCGAAAACGCTGGTGGCCTTTGCGAATACCGACGGCGGCACCATCTACATTGGCGTCAAGGACAATGGCGTGGTGGCGGGCGTTCGCGGCGAGGAAGAGCTCTACATGATTGAAGGCGCTGCGGATCTGCACACGCGTCCTCCCGTGCCCTTCACCGCAGAGGCGCTCGATGTGGACGGCAAGGTGGTTTTAGCCATTCACGTCCCGAAATCAATCTCTCCGCCTCACGAAGCCCACGAAGAAGAGGCAGATGGACCGCGTGAGTGGACGGCCTATTTCCGCCAGGGTGCGGCGAATTTTCGAGCGAACGGCGTCCTCATGGAATACTGGCGCACCGTCGAGGTGGCCAAAAACCTCGGAGAATCGGACCAGGCGGTACTCGCCGTTCTGCGGGATGCTGTTGATTCCTGCTCCGTTTCTCAAATCATAAAGAAGTCTGGATTGTCGTCAAGAACAGTGGAGCAAGCGCTTGCCACTTTGATTGCCTGGGACGCGGTGGACTTTGAGGCGGGGGAGAGGGGGCTGCGCTTCGCGCTAAAGCTTGGAGGCTAGAGAGCTCGGGCTTCGCCCTGTAGCTAGAAAGCACGCGCTGCGCGCTGAGGCCTTATTGCTTAAACGTTTAATCTCTTTTACCCTTAAACCTTGAATTGGACCTTCGTCGGGCGCTTGGACTTTCCGTTGTTTTGCCAGCTCTCTAGCCTCCTAGCTCCCTAGCTCCCTAGCTCTTAATCCAAAATGTACCCACTTTGTACC
>JAYQOY010000075.1:1325-6771 GCA_038145075.1 Schleiferiaceae bacterium
GGACCTTCGCCGCGCGCCGGGACTTTCAGTTGTTTTGCCAGCTCTCTAGCCTCCTAGCCTCCTAGCCCCCTAGCGCGCCGAAGGCGCTCCCTAGCTCTTAATCCAAAATGTACCCACTTTGTACCCGCGGAGTACAATTCTTGTACTTAATTTGGTTCAAACGAAACGCCTAGGGGTATCAACCCAGGCCTCGCACCAACCAGAAAGCCGGCACCTGCCGGCTTTTTTCATGAACGAATATTCGGATTTACAGCGATGCGCTTGAGGCCTGGGAAGCGGTCCAACGTATTTCGGAAACGAATGTCTGAACGGCCGTAGCGAATTTCGGCAATGGCGTAAAGGCATTCCTGGTAGTCGCGGTAGGAGGCGTACCAGTTTTCGGGCTGAATGAGGTTCTCCATGTCGTGAAATCCACTGTGGTCGCCCGTTTGGGCAAAGGAAATCATAAGCGCCAAACGTGTTAAATCGAGGTCTAGCGCCGCGGTCCAGTGGATGCGTTCGGAATCGAAAGCGCGGTAAAATTTAGCTATCCGGATCACCGCTTCTCCATGGCCCAAAAGCGCCATCATTGGGAAGAGTTCCATCCCCAACAAGTGGTGCATGAAGGGTGGCACCACTTCATAGGCTTCTTCAATTTGGCCTTCAAGTTCTTCGGGAACTTGGCTTCCTAGAATCCAATGTCTGTAGTAAATGGATGCGAAATAGCGAGAATTCAAGACGGGATACCGCGAACCATCGTAGCCCAAATCGATGATGTACTCCAGATGGGGCAAAGCCGCTTCATAATTGCCCATAAAAAGGGCGCGCATACTGTGCATGCCGGAGGGATAAATGTCGGGCCCGGTTGATTCCAAAAGGGCCGACATCACGTACATAAAATAACCCTCTTGGAGGCTACTGTAGTCCGTGAAAAAGTGAACGGCCCAGTTGACAATTTCGGGGTGGGAGACGAAGGCTTGGGCCTCCTCGTGGCTTGTGACGCGGGCGCGAAGTACAGGGCCTAAGGTGTTGGTATAGAACATCTTGACACCGTTGGCTTCTTCGTTCCGAACCCAAGCATCGCATTTTAGCCAAGGAATCCAATCGTGAAAAGGTTGCTCGCGAATAATATCGCGCAATACGTGGAGCAAAACGCTTTGCGCAAAACGATCTTCTTCTACTGCCGCAGTGACCAATTCTTCACGTTCCGCTTGGGTCCATTCCGTTTTCAAAATGATGTTTGTCCACAAGTTGTAGAAGCGGTGACGTTCAAGGTTTTGATGGAAGGCTTGGTAGCTCTCGTACCCTAAGTACTTCGCATAAATATTTAAAACACTTACACGCGGTTCGCCTCCAGCGGCCAGCCCAAAAAAGCGGCGTATCGTATTGTAGCTGACAAGTTCCCCCGTTTCTTCATAAATGGCACCTTCCAAGTCCACAGCATCTGCCTTGGTCAAGATGGGGCGGCCAAACTTTTGGACAATAGCGCGTTGAAAGGGACCGAAGGGCATAAAGGGGTCGCGTTTGAATGGGTTTTGGTACAGACAATGTACCTCAAAAAATCGCTTCATCTTTGCGGCCTGCATGGAAATTCCCTTCGAATCCCTTTTTTCTTCCGCCTCAGGGCCTAGTTGGGCCGCCAGCGCGGAGTTAGCCAGCTTGCTTTTGTTTGCGCGTGCGAATACCCTTTGGCGCTCAGAGGGAATGACGCATGCCCCATTGGCGATGTTGTTAATTCGTTCAGCGGTGGCGCTTAGCCTACTGGTGCTCGTTACCTTGCTGATGGGCGGCAGTTTGCCGGGGTGGGGTGCCTGGACCTTCTCGCAAAGCATGACCGTTTTTCTGGGCATGTTTGGTGGATTTGGCTTGTTGCTTTTAGCTATGAGTCTCAGCGTCTTGCCTTCGCGGTTGGTGTTTTTTGGCGGCACGGTACACTTGTTTTTTGGAGGGGCAATGGGCTATTTTATCCTGAATGAATCCCTGAATTCTACCCGTTTGGTGGTCATGGCCATCCTAGCGGTGTCGCAGGGCTATTTGCTGTTTTCGGACCGAAAAACCTGGTGGAACCTCCCTAAGGCCCAACGTTGGATTCCCTTCGTGGTCGGCGTGGTATGGGGCACCTACTATCCGCTGATTGGTTTGGTACAGCCCGAACATGGCGTCTGGAACACCCTCATCCTGACCGAATACGGTGTCGTCCTCACGATCGGACTCGCATTTTTAGCGCACTTCAAGAGCCAAATCCACGGCCTGCGTGTCGCCCTGCACTACCGTCAAATGGGCGAACAAGCCTTCCTAAGCATTCTTGGGCAAGGTCTTTCTGCGCTGTGCATCAGTTGGGGCGGGGTAGTGCTGCATAGCATTTTGACCAATTTTAATTCGCTCATCAACGTAACTGCATTTCGTTTGCGCTTTGGCGAAAAATTGGATTGGCGCTACATGGGCTTTTTTGTCGCATATGGCATACTTATGGTCCTGTTGGTGTACGCGGGATAATAGATTTCCACTTAAGGTTAGAAGGACTCAAAGCATTTTGGTAACTTAGGATTCCCTAATACACCGAATGAGATGACCCTCGATTCTGCTGTTCACCGCATGGCAGAGGAATTGAAAGGCATCCAGATTTTTGAGAAACTCCCGATGCAAGCGCTCCAGCAGCTAGCGGTTGCCGTGCATTTGGACTTTTTTGAGGCCTTGGATGCGCTTGAAGTTCCCCAGGATGCCCTGAAATGCTACTACCTCGTGACCCGCGGCGAATTCCTCGTCCGCAAGGGCAGCTCTGTCGAATCCCACTACAAAGCGCCCGCCATCATCGGCTGGCATGAATCCATGGCGGGCACCCAGGCTCCTTGTGAAGTCCTCTTTACCGCCGAATCTGTGCTCATGGAAATGCCCGTGGCGGAAACGCGCTACCTCCTCGCTAAATACCCCTACATCGAAGATATGATGAAGGATAAGAAGGGTTTTGTGATTGAGGTTTAGGTCGTTAACCAGTTGAGCGTTGCCTGGTGTAAAGCGTGCAATCTCCCTTCTAAATTGGATTTTTCCGCCCATTTTAGCGTGAAATGGAAGCTGCAATCGTCCCCAAACCTTTGCTCCGAAATCTGCGCTTCACATTGGCGCAAATGCAATTCCGCCGTCCCAATCAGGTCATAGGGCACCGTTAAGCTCCCTGAAATCATGGGGTGAACCTCTTTTTGGCTCGAGACTTCTAGGGCCATTTCTGCCGCACTTCGGTAGGCCGCAATCAATCCGGGTACGCCGAGCTTGGTGCCACCGAAGTAGCGAACGACCACCACCGCACTCTGCTCCACATGGATGCTTTGCAAGGCGTGAAGGATAGGGGTCCCGGCCGAATGCGCAGGTTCGCCCGCATCGTTGGCGCGCTCTTCGAGCGGGTGTCCCATTCGGCTTGCCCAACAGAAATGCCGCGCCGTCGGATGCAGTTTTTTGAGTTCGGCGAGTTTTTGGTCGAGTTTGTCCATGCCTGTGCATGGGAAGGCATAGGCGTAGAACTTGGACGCCCGATCCTTGAAAAGCGCATCGCCGTCTTGAGCGACTTGGAGGTAAGGGGCGGGGTCCATGGGGTAAAGGTACGGTTGGCTAGGGAGCTCAGGCTTTCGCCTTCGCGCTAGGGGGCTAGGGAGCTCAGGCTTTCGCCTTCGCGCTAGGGGGCTAGGGAGCTCAGGCTTTCGCCTTCGCGCTAGCTAACTAGCCAACAAACTAACCAGCCAACAAACGAAATGAGCGCGAAGCGCGGGCTTCCTAGCCTTCTAGCCCTCTAGCTCTCTCGCTCACACGCCCTTTGTTTACCTTCGTCTAATGAAATGGACGCTGCTCGTTCCCACGTTTAACGAAGAGGCTGTGCTTGAGCGCTGCTTGGCTTCGGCGGTGGACTTGGCAGACGAAATTTTGGTGGTGGATTCCTTTAGCACGGATGGGACGCTCGCTATTGCGGAGAAATTCGGAGCGAGAATCCTGCAGCGGGAGTATGAAAATTCGGCCTCCCAAAAGAATTGGGCCATCCCTCAGGCGAGTCACGAGTGGATTTTGCTGCTTGATGCGGATGAATGGCTCTCTCCGGGACTTCAAAAAGAGTTGCAACGTATAAAAACGGCTAGTGAACCTACGGAAGTCGGTTTCTGGATGTACCGCGCCAACCATTTCCTTGGCAAGCGAGTGCGCTACAGTGGCTGGCAGGGGGACAAGGTGATTCGGCTCTTCAAGCGGGATGCCTGTCGCTACCAGGAAAAGCACGTGCATGCGGAAATCCTAGCCGATGGTCCTGTTGAAAAACTACGAGGGAAGCTGAACCACGACACGTTCAAGGGCATTCCTGCATGGGAGAGAAAGTTGCGTCGCTATGCCGCTTGGCAGTCACGCGACTACGATCGTCGAACGGGGGCTATCACCTTCTACCATTGGTGGTTGAAGCCGGGATTTCGATTCTTCAAGCATTTCATTTTGCGGGGCGGAATTTTAGACGGCTACGTCGGCTACAAAGTCAGCGCCTATGCGGCTTGGGCGGTTCGGCTCCGGTATGAGGCCTTGCGTGATCTCCGGGCTGGTCGACCTTGGGATGCATGAAAAAAGAAGGAGCAACGAAGGGTATTCATCTTCGCTGTACTTTTCGGGATTCAAAATCACCCCATGAAAAACTATCCTATCCTTTTGGCTGCTGCGCTCGGTGCGGTAGTGGCCTGTTCTGCTCCGGCTGAAGAAGCTGCTGAAGCTCCCGCGGAGTTGGGCTACCAAGTGTACACCATTCGGGAAAATCTAAGCGATTCTAGCGCCATCTATGCGGCTTTGGCCCAAACGGGCGAGATGGGCTTCACCTTGGCCGAAAGCTTTGGCTGGAATCCCATGGACAATAAGTTTTTGGGCATTTCGGGCGCGAATTGGAAGTCTATGCTCCACGACCACGGCCAAACGTCCATCAGCGGCCACTACATGCCGTTTGAACTCCTCGGCAACGAAGTCAAGGCCATCGACACCGCCATCATTCCCGGTATGCTCGATGCAGCAGCAGCCATGGGCCAGCACTGGGTGATTGTGCCCTGGATGATGCCCGAATGGCGCAACGAAGCGGGTGCCGCCGAAGTGGCCACCTTCGTCAATGCCCTAGGACGCCAAGCCAATGCACGCGGCATGCGCGCAGGCTACCACAACCACGACTTTGAATTCCTCACGCTCATGGCCGATGGTAGCACGATGTACGACTACCTCCTCGCGAATTGCCCGAGCGAGCTGGTCGACTTTGAAATGGACCTCTACTGGGTCGCCAAAGCCGGCCACGATCCCTTGACCTGGTTTGCCCAGCATCCTGGTCGTTTTGTGCTCTGGCACGTAAAAGACATGGATCCCATCGACTCCACCCTCCAAGTGCCTGTAGGTCAAGGCCAAATCGATTGGCTTCGCATCTTCGCTGCCCGCGAGCAAGCCGGCATGCAGCACTACTTCTTAGAAC
>JAYQOY010000076.1:0-6426 GCA_038145075.1 Schleiferiaceae bacterium
AAAGGGGATTTGCAGGCTGTTGTAGTGCGCCGCGGCATCCGCCGGCGGCGCCATCTTATTCCCCAGAAGGGGCAGGAGACCTTCGGGGCCAATGAGCTTGTTGAAAACGGGAATGCTGGTCGAGAAGGTGATTTGACCGGCAGATAGGAGCAGCGTCAAGGCGCCAATGAACATCCAGAACTCGCGTGAAGAGAAGGCGTCTTCGGAGGCGCTTTTGGGCAGGAAGCGGGCGCGCCAGAAGAATACGGCCAAACTGCAGAGCGTGAAGAATCCCAGGAAGGCGAGGAGCTGGCCGTTCAGCCCCAGATCCACAAAGGCGTGCACCGAGCTGTCCCCCAGAATACCGCTGCGCGTCAAAAACGTGGAGTAGAGCACAAGGAGGAAGCTGAGCACGGTCATAAAGAGCGTGGTACCCGGCGAGGAATTCTTGTGCTTGACGATCATCATCAAGTGTCCGGCGGCCACGAGCGTCAACCAGGGGACCAGAGAGGAGTTTTCGACGGGGTCCCAGGCCCAGAAACCGCCAAAGCTCAAGGCTTCGTAGGCCCAAGCGCCCCCCATGAGGATGCCGGTGCCTAGGATGGACACCCCAAAGAAGGTCCAGGGGAGGGCGGGGAGGACCCATTCGGTGTAGCGCTTTTCGATCAAGGCCGTGATGGCGAACAAGAAGGGAATGGTGACCGATGCAAAGCCCAGGAAGAGCGTAGGGGGGTGGATGACCATCCAGTAATTCTGGAGCAAGGGGTTGAGGCCCTGGCCGTCGCGGAAGGCCGGGATGCGAAGCAGGTAGTCGCTGAGTTGCGTCCAGGGCAAGCCGAGGTTGTCGGGGAGTTCGCGAATCAGAACAAAGGGGGAGGAGCCCATCTTGACGTCGCCGATGTAAACGCCAAGGAGCATGGAGGCTAGAAAGAGCTGGATGAGGGAGAGCGTCATCAAGGTGCCGTACTCCCAGGTTTTGGCGGTTTTGATGAGGATGAGGCCCAGGACCGCATGCCACGTCATCCACAGGAGGAAGCTGCCCTCTTGGCCTTCCCAAAAGCAGGAAGCGATGTACTCCATGGGCATGTCCAGCGAGGAATGGCGCCAGACGTAGTCAAATTCAAACCAATGGTTGAAGAGGGCGGCAAACAAGACGCCAATGGTGCCCAATACGCCCAAGGCATGGAGGGCAAAGGACCAGCGGCCGGCGTTGCGCAAGGGGAGCACGGGGCGTTCGGCGCGTTCCGCGGGACTGCGGAAGGCTTGAAAGCCGTAAAAAAAGGCGGAGAGCAGGGCTCCGGCAAAGGAGAGGGCGACGAAGAAGCGTCCGAGTTCGGACCAAAAAGTGTGTTCTCCTAGGTAGTTCATAAGCTAGCGTCCGCTACGACCTCCTCCTGGTTGGTGTACTTGGAGGGGCATTTCATGAGAATTTCAGTAGCCACAAACAGCGAGTCCGTTGCGTGGCCCGTCAGGGTAATTTCTTCCGAGCGCTCAAAGTCCGTAGGCTTGGGCTGGTTGTAGAGGACGACCGAACGCCCCCCTTCCTTGTCCACCGCTGTGAAGCGCAGCATGGACGTCTGCGGGTCAAAGGTGATAGGAGCCTCTAGGTCGAGGGTGCCGACGACGGTGACCGTTTCCGGCTTTTGCTTTTCAGCTAAATCAAACGTCGCATACACACTGGCGTCCTGGAGCGTCACGAGCAGGGCACCAATCAGGACCGCAATGACGATGAGCGCTATGACGTGGCTGCGTTTCATTTCTGCTTTTCCAGTTTGGCCAAGCGGCGGTCCATCCAAATCAAGTAGGCCGCTAGTCCTACGAAGAGGATGCCCAAGACGGCGAGGACGACGTAGATCTTGCCTTCGCTGCGGAAGAGGTCCGCCATTTCAGCGGGAGGGGCTTGTAAGAAGAGTGAAGTCATTCCGAGGCAGTTCAATGCATTAAGAAGTCAATCGAGCTAAACGCACGCGCAGCGTGGCGATCCACCATCCGGTGAAAATCCAGCCCAACACGGCGGGGTAAAACACAAGGCGCATGCCATTGTCGAGGTCGTAGTTGCCAAAAGCGGGATTCCCGCCATTGCCCGGATGCAAGGAGTCCGTCATTCGGGGAAGGATGCCGATGAAGACGATCATCAAGACAAAGGCGAAGACGTTGTACACCGCTCCCAGGCGTGCTTTCTTTTCCGGGTCGTCCACGCTGCCGCGCAGCACAAAGTAGGCTGCGTAAATGAGCAGCGTTACGGCCGTGCCGTTGAGCTTGGGGTCGGCCGTCCAGTAGGCGCCCCAGGTGGCTTTGGCCCAAACCATGCCTGTGAAGAGGCCCAAAAGGGCGAACACCATGGCCACTTCGGCAAAGTTCTTGGCTTGGCGGTCGCGGTCCAAGTCCAGGGCTTGACCGGCGTCGCCTGAGCGGAGCAAGCGAATGGAGTAGGCCAGCGATCCTCCCAAAAGGGCGATCATGGTGAACCACATGGGGACGTGGAAGTAGAGATTTCGGATCGTTTCGTTCAGAATGACCAAACGGGGAACCTCAAACATAAGACCGGCATAGAGGGAGTAACCCACCAGCGCTAAACCGAGTAATTTCCAAGCTTTCATTAGGAGCGCCAAAGGTACGGAAACAGCAAGGCCCCAAGGGCGAGCGGAAGGGCAGAAAGTGCCAGTTCCCCCAACCAATTGGGGTATAAAACGGTCCAAGGCTCGCCCAGTAGCGCCAGTTTGCTCGAACGCATGGCGACCAAAAGGGTTGGCAAGAGGAGGGGGAGGCTCAAAATGGCCATGACGCCGGTGTTGCGGGAGAGTTTAGACGAGAGGGCCGCGGTAAAACTCAAGGTGGTGGACATGGCCACGGCGCCCAAGGTGATGCTGGTCAAAAACGTCCAGATGGGGAAAGCGTCGAGGCCTTCCGGACGGGGCCAGCCCAGCCAGAGGCCAAATAAAAACACGCCGGTCCAGGCGACGAAGACCGTGTTCAAGGCGGTAGTAATGGATTTGCCGAGGAGCAATTCGCTGGGCCGGGCCAATTGATTGAGGTAGAGCCATTCCGATGGGCTGGCGGAAAAACTCCGGGTTGCCGTCTGCAAGGCGCTGAACACCAGAGTGATCCAGAGCAGGCTCAGCCATTGTACGGGATTGGGTTGACGCACCAAGAGGCTCACGAGGTAGCCCACCATGGCAGCGAAGAGCACGGGCAGGAACCATCCGTTGGAACGGCGGTATTCCAGCGCCCATTCCCAGCGGATAAACTGTGCAAGGATTTTTGCCCGAACCATAGCGTAAAGGTAGTGCTCGTTTAAACTTTAAACGGTTAACGGGGTTACTTCCGTGGAGGTTCTTAGACTTCTGCCTAAATTTGTTTAAACATGAAAAAAATCGCCTCTTTCTTCGCCATGGGTTTACTTGGAATGTTGTTGGGCTGCGGCAAGAGTGTCGCACAGCCCGTAAATGGCCCCGTTGATTTTTACAGCCTTACCGCCAACACCTTGGACGGAGAGCGTTTTGACTTTGAACAGCTTCGCGGCAAGCGCGTCTTGATTGTCAATACGGCTTCCGAATGCGGCTTTACGCCTCAGTACAAGGATTTGCAGGCCCTTTGGGAGCAATCCAACCAGGAAGAGTTTGTCATTTTGGGCTTTCCCTGCAACGACTTTGGCGGTCAGGAATCCGGCAGTGCCAGCGAAATCCAATCGTTCTGTAGCAAGAACTACGGGGTAACCTTCCAAATGATGGAGAAAGTCGCCATCAAAGGAGACAACGTGCACCCCGTGTACCAATGGTTGACCCAGAAAGAGCAAAACGGCAACAGCAATGCCAATGTCCGCTGGAACTTCTGCAAATTCTTAGTGAACGACCAAGGCCAGTGGACCGCTTCCTACTTGATGACGACGTCGCCCCTGACGAAGGAAATCAAGGAGTTTGCCGGGGTCCAGTAACTTTGCCGGCCTAATACCTACCCTATGCCCAGCCTTTCTCCTGTTGACATTCTTGCTATTGGCGCCCACCCAGACGACGTGGAGTTGGGTTGTGGGGGCACGCTCGCGAAGCATGTGGCAGCCGGAGATCGTGTGGCCATTCTTGACCTCACTCGGGGGGAAATGGGTACCCGCGGCACCGCAGAACTGCGCGACGCCGAAGCCCTGGAGGCTGCAAAAATCTTAGGCGTTTCCCAGCGCGTCAATGCAGGCATGCGGGACGGCTTTCTCGAAAATTCCGAAGCCAACCAGCGGCTGCTCATCGCCTATTTGCGTGCCTTTCAACCGCGCATCGTTTTGGCCACCGCACCGCGGGACCGCCATCCGGATCACGGTCATGCGTCCCAACTCATTGTAGACGCCTGCTTCAAGGCCGGGCTCCAGGCCTTGGCCACCGAATGGGAGGGGCAGCCTCAGTCGGCGCACCGGCCCGAGCATGTCTACCACTACATCCAGTACTACGATTTGGTTCCCGATTTCTCCGTGGACATCACCGGCTTCATGGACCAAAAGATGGCCAGCATTCTGGCCCACACGTCCCAGTTCTTTGACGCGAACAGCCAAGAGCCGGAGACCCTCATTTCGTCTAAAGGTTTTCTAGCAGGCATCGAAGCGCGCTCCCGCGAATGGGGCCGCGCCATGTATGTCACCCATGCGGAAGGCTTCCTCGTGGAGCGCCGACCCGGGGTGAACCTCCTGACGGATTTGCGTTAATTCCCTTTTTTTCTGGTAGGCGTGTAGAGCGCTAGAAAGGCCTCCGCTACGCGGGGTCCTCGGAAGCGTTCGAGCTGCGCAGGCGCATCGCTCCATTTTTCCGCACGGGCCAAGTGGGCGATCAGGTCTTCCAGGCTATGATCCTTGCGGTAGGTAATTCCGGCCTCCTGGTAGACGCTTTGCGGCCCAGGGATTGGGGTGCATAGGACCCGCATGCCGCGTTCCAAGGCCTCTCCGATGACCATGCCAAACGTTTCGCGTTCGCTGTTCACCACCAAAATATCGTGGTGCAGCATGCGCTGGTGCACCTCTTCTGGGGTCGCTGGTCCGGCATAGTTCGCTCCTTCCGGCACATGGTCCGAATGCAGCCCCGCCGTCTCCGTTCCTCCTACCAGGGTCAGCGTATCACTCGGATGGCCCTTGTGGTGCTCCGTCCAAGCTTCTAGCACTTGTTGCAGGCCCTTCAAGGGGGTCAAATCGCCCACCCACAAAAAGCGTCGATGCGTCGACTCGCTTCGTTCCAGGGGCAACTTTGGGGCGACCAAACAATTCGGGACCACGGCCACATCAGCACCTGCGCTGTAGGGCTTCATCAAGGCGGCCAGCCATCCGGAAACGGCCGTTCGGCTATGCGCCAAGCGAAGGGTCCAAATAGCTCCGGGGTTGGGCTGGTCCGCCCACTGGCTTTGGTGCTCCGTCACCACGCGCTTCACCCGCGATCCGTGGAGCATGTGAATCAGCAAAAAGGCCAAGGCACTGTCCTTTCCTCCACCGTGTACATGCAGCACATGGGGTTGATCGGCGTCTATAAGTCCTTTCAAGAGGCGCCATTTGGCGCTAAACCCGCCCGCGCTCGGCGCGTGCACGTCGAATTCCTCCGCAAACAGGTGCTCCGCTTCCGGCTGCCCGTCCCAAACGACCACGCGCTGTTCGACGTGCGGCGCGAGCGCGCGCAAGTGCGCCACCACAAAACTGCCGTGTTGCGGATCGTGGGCCGAGGGCCACATGCGGACGATATGAATCACCTTGCGCATGCGGCAAAGGTCGGTGAATCCTGGGGAATGGGCGGTATTATTCGATGACCATTCGGCGCGTGACGCTCTGGCCGTTGGCCTGAACCTTCACCAGGTAGACGCCCGGAGAAAGCTTGGTCTGAACGGGAATGCGCTGAACGCCTTCCGCAGATTTCTGCAGCACGCGGCGCCCCATGACGTCCCAAATTTCCACATTCGCTTTGGGCGCAACCTGCCCCAAATCCACCGTGAAACTCCCCTTGGACGGATTGGGCATGAGCTTGATGTCTGCTGGAGCGACCTCTCGAACCCCGATGCCAGCCACCGTGTAGCAGGAAGAGGTATCTGTGCATCCGTTTTGCGTCACTACCACGGCATAGCTGCCATTGGATGTGGCTGTATAGGATTGACTCGTTGCCCCTGAAATGGCTGCGTTGCCATTGCCGCAATCGATCCACTGGTAGGCCGCGTTACTGGCATTGGCGGTCAAGAGGTTCATCGTTTGCATGGTGCCTGATTGCGTAACGCCTGTATTAACCGTGTCAATGGTCAACTGCAGGTGAATGGCAGAATCACAGCCGTTGCTCATGGGGTAGGCGTAGGTATACGTTCCGCTGCTGGTGTACGTATTTCCAAGCGGGTCCGTGAAAGAAATACAGGCACTTGCGCTGATGGTTGTGTCTTTGCCGCCCGCCAGCGGAGCGCCGGCCACCCAGTTGGATGAACTTCCCGTTAAGCCAAAGTTGT
>JAYQOY010000077.1:0-6009 GCA_038145075.1 Schleiferiaceae bacterium
GAGCAAGCTCAAAAGCGCATGGACGATTATTCCAGTGCCTATCCGGCGCACCGACGTTCGGAACTCTGGGAGAACCGCGGGGAAATTGAACACTTGGAATTGCCCGGTGGGGTGACCATCGAGTTGGCCAAAGGCATTAACTCGGACAACGACGATTTCGCCCCGGTATTCTGGGAAAACCGCCTGATCTTCTCGTCCTCTCGTCCTCAAGAAGGCTTTGAAAAGACGGACAAGCGAAGCAACGATCCGTACATCAAGCCTTGGATTTGGGATTCTACGAAAGTGCGGTTGTTCGAAATGGGCGACAAGCCTTTGACTGATGCGTCGCCATACCACGTAGGGCCCGTTTCGTTTGGTGAGACGCGCGTGTTTTACACCAAGAACGAACTGCAAAAGCTGGACGGCCTCTTCCGCCTGCAGCTTTATTACCGTCAACGCCTGGCCGATGGCACATGGGGTGCGGAGCAAGCCTTTCCGCTAAACAACAACGCCTTTAATGTGGGGCAATCGGCCTGGGATGCCAAGCGCCAGCGTCTCTACTTCGTCTCGGATATGCCCGGTGGCCTAGGAGGAACAGATCTCTACTATGCCGATTGGAAGGATTCCAGTTGGGCAGCCGCGCAGCCTTTGCGCATCGCCAATACGGAAGGAAAGGAAATGTTCCCCAGCATCCACGGGGATACGCTTTTCTTCGCCTCCAACGGTTTCCCAGGCCAAGGAGGCTTGGACCTCTTGATGCTCAATTTGGAGACCGAAGAGTGGTTCATGATGGACGACGTGAACTCCACGGCGGACGATTTCAGCCCCTTCTTGGACGCTGCCGGTAGTGGCTGGTTTGCATCGAATCGAAAGGCCGCCCTCGATGGGGACAACATCTTCCGCTTCCAAATCGACATGACCGCCTTGTTGGAAGAGCAGGCGAAAAAAGATTCGGCCCTGGCTGCCGAAGATGCCGCGCGCCAAGCCAGCATCGCCGTCGAAGGCGAAGTGGACTACCCTGGCTTGCCCGAAAAGGCCGGCCAGTGGAAGAAAGCCGGTGGGAAATCCCTCACCCTGACCCTGCCTCCCTTGTACTACCGCTACAACCGCGCAGATTTGACGGTGGAAGAGCAGGCCAAACTCGCCTTTGTGGCCCAAACCCTACGCGAACAGCCCGAACTCCATGTCATCGTTCGTTCCCACGCCGACTGTAAAGGAACGGAAGCCTATAACTTGTCCCTCTCTAAGCAGCGCTTGGGCACGGTGGAGCGCTACTTCGCCAGCCAGGGAATCACCACGGCCCAATTCCACGGCGAATTCCACGGCGAATCCGAGCCTGCGATGCCCTGTGAGATGGAGTGCTCGGTCTGCCCCGATGACATTCGTTGGGCGAACCGTCGCACCGAGTTCATCGTCACCAACCAGCCCCAGGCCTTTGCGCCCTCTTTGCCCGCCGCTCCTTCTGTACGAGAACCAGCTCCTGCCAAAGAAGAAAGCTCCGTGGCAATGATTCCTTTGGTGCCTGCCCAGCCTAAGGCTAATGAAGTTCCGGTTAAGGCCGCTCCCGCGAAGGCGCAGCCGATGACCGCACCTACTTCGGGCGCTGTGGCGTGCTATCTGGTAACGGGCTCCTTCAAGACGAAGGCCCTTGCGGTCAAACGCGTATTGGAGCTCAACGGCCAAGGCTATTCGGCCCAAACGATGGAAGTCAACGGCATGTTCCGCGTCGTCCTTCCATTACCCGAACGCCCCAACGACGCCGAACTCGACGTCTACCGCCAGCGCCTTGGAAAGGTGTGGGTGGCGCGGCCGTAAGCGAAGCCCCCTGGGCTTCGCGTTTCTTGGGCATTGAGCGCTCGGGCTTTGCCCTCGCGGCTAGAGGGCTAGTTGGCTAGAGGGCTGGAGTGCACGCGCTTCGCGCTGAAGCGTATTTCTAAACGTTTAATCTCTTTTGTCCTCAACCGGGGTGAGGATCTTCGCCGCGCGCCGGGACATTACCCCGTTCGCCCAAGCAAACCAGCAAACGAACGAACTCGCAAACTAGCTTACCAACGAACGAACAGCCCAGCAAACAGCGCAAAGCGCCATTCCACTCTTAAACCCTTCAACCCTTATACCCCAACAGCTTATCCAAGGTCTCCTGAGCGACCGCGTGGTAGCCGGGGCGTGCCTGTTGGTAGATGTACTGGGCGTGGTCTTTTCGGTCCGCCTCCACTAATGCTTTGTAGATAGGGGTCAAGAACTTCCGGCGACCCACTCGGACCAAAAACTGCATCATTTCTTCGTCCAGGGCCTTGTCTCGGAAACCTGAGCGGGTGGCTAGCACCGCCCATGCGGCAAAAATCTCTGAATTGCCGGATCGGGTAAAGTGAAAGCTGCGGTCCAAGGCCATAACCTGGTCGGCAGAGAGCCCCTCCAAGGCATTCATATAGCGCAACCACTGGTGGGTATTCCATTTGTCCGTTTCGGCGGGCAGGGTGCCGTCTGAAAGAAAGCGCGTAGCCGCAGCATCCACGACCGTGAAGTAGGCGGGCTCCACTACAGGACAGTTGGCAGGCAATCCAGTCCCGAAAATCCATTCGTCCCCTCCGATTTCTTCCCACTGGGCGTCACTCAACAGGCTAGCGCGAAGGTGGCCGATAAATCGATCGGTGGTCATGGACTGGAAGGTGTAGGAGGCGAAGTAGTCTTTCAGAAAAGCATCAAACGCTTCGCGTCCGACGGTGTGCTCGATGAGGCGTAAAAAGTGGAAGCCCTTATCGTAGGCGATGGTCGTGACGCCGTCGTCGGGGTTGCGGCCGACGAGGTCGATGGCTAGTTTGGTATCGTTGGGGGCATTTTCTAGGAAGTCGGCTACCTCGGCGCTCAAGTCGCTATGGGAGAGGGCTTGGAGCATGGCGGCATACTCGGCGCCGTAGACCGCCTCCATGATGCGGTTCTCAAAGTAGACGGTGAAGCCTTCGTTGATCCAGAAGTCGTTCCAGGTGCCGTTGGTCACCAAGTTGCCCGACCAGGAATGCGCCAACTCGTGGGCGATCAAGGCGACCAAAGAGCGGTCGCCCGCAATGACGGTAGGCGTCAAGAAGGTCAGGCGAGGATTTTCCATGCCGCCAAAGGGGAAGGAGGGAGGCAGGACGAGCAGGTCGTAGCGCTCCCATTGGTAGGGCCCATAAAGAGCTTCGGCCGCCTGAATGAGGGCTTCTGTCTCGCCAAATTCCCAAGCAGAAGCTTCAAGGATGGCGGGTTCGGCGTACACACCGGTGCGTGGACCCGTAGATTGGAAACGCAAATCGCCGACCGCCAAGGCCATCAAGTAGGAGGGGATGGGCTGCTTCATTTCAAAGCTGTAGCGGGAATCTTCGGAAAGCGATTGTGGATTCGATGCGCTCATGACGGCTAGCAAGCCTTCGGGAGCTTGAACTGAGGCATCGTAAGTGAAGCGAATGCCCGGGCTGTCCTGCAAAGGAATCCAGGTGCGGGCGAGGATGGCCTGACTCTGGGTGAACAGGAAGGGGTGGGTTTTGCCGTTGGTTTGTTCGGGGCTCAGCCATTGCAGCGCCTTTGCGTCGGGGCTGGTTTTGTACCAAATGGTGATGGTGTAGGAGCCATCCACGGTTCGGTCGGGGAAAATGAGCAGTTCGGTTCCCAAAATTTCATCCTGACGGCCCGCTGCAAAACGCAATACCTCTTCGCCAAAACCTTCTCCCGTGGCCCGAACGTCCTGAATCTCCAAGCCATACGTGTCCAAACGCAACGTATCCGCCTGGTGGCAGTCAAAGGTTAAGGTGGCTAAGGCCTGCAGCATGTGGGCGTTAAAATCCACCGACGTGATGTTCAAGCTCAAATGAGTCACCACCGCCTCTGCGGGGTCGGCATAGGAATGAGGATCTAAGGGCATAGGGACGGGATCTACGGCGGTTTCGGAAAGTTGACAGGCACTCAGCAAGAGACTGGCGCAAACGCTTAAAACGGGAATTTTCATGGAAAACGGCAAAATTTTAAGCTAATCTCGGGCAAATGGTGCGACTTTTGTTCAGATTTTACGCATGACTGAAACAACTGCATCCATTCAGGTTGGTCGCCCGGGCTGGGGAACGCGCTTTGTGATCCGCACCCTCAGTGTTTTTGCTACGGCTTACCTCTTACCTGGAGTGGAGCTAGCACAGTTTACGACAGCCATCTGGGTCTCGCTCGCACTGGCGGTACTCAATGTGACGGTGCGCCCCTTGCTTATACTCTTTACGATTCCCTTGACCCTCTTTACATTAGGCCTCTTCCTCTTGGCCATCAACGCTATGGTGGTGATGCTGGCGAGCGACTGGGTGGATGGATTTAGCGTTCAAGGCTTTTGGTCCGCCCTGGGGTTTAGCATGGTGTTAACCCTCATTTCCGGTCTTTTGGAGGGAAATGTTCGGGCCAAATTCAAGCGCCGCTAAACGGTTCAGGAGCCAGTCACCCCGCCGGCGATGATGTACTTCATGACATCTGCCGCTTTGGCGTTCAGGGGTTCCACATAGGTTTTGGGTACGACAAACACTTGGCCCGAAATCGCCAGGCTATGCGGCACATAGACGGTGATGAGTTCGTCGTTGGGCGTGCCCAAGTCGCGCAAGGCCTCATCCGTTACAAAACCCACCCGGCGCACCTGTTCGTTCAACGACAAGCGCAGCAATACCGGCTGTTGAAAGCCTTTTTTCTTGCCCGTTAAGGACTTCATGACGTCTTTGACGGAGGTGTAGATGAGTTTAACCAGGGGAAGTCCTTCGAGCATTCGGTCCACCAGCTTAACGATACGCAACTTCAACGCGTATTCGCCCAGGAAGCCCACGAGTGTAATCAGAACCAAGAGTGCCAGCAGGCCCACGCCGGGGTAATCCACCGGAATGATTTGGTCCAAGGTGCGCAGCAGGGCGAAGACGGCATAGACCGTAATGGCGATAGGTGCTGTGTAGAGGAGGCCTTGGATGAAGTAGTTGAGGAGGCGTTTGGTCATGGTACGGGAGGGTAAAGGGGGCGTTGTGCTACCGGCAATTTAGCAACTACCAAATTATAACTGGTTTTGATCCAGTGGCTTAATTCGGAGGAAGTGGCAGAGCCGTCGAGGTAAACGCCTCCCCAGTGCACGGGATTGAGGTAGGCCCCCTTGAAAATGGCCGGATGGCTTTCGCGCAAGGATTCTAGGGTGGCGGGGGGAAACTTCAGGGCGATTTGAGGCTCCTTTTCCAAGGGGAGCATGGCAAACATCTTCGACGCAACCTTGAAAACAAGCGTGTGTTCATCAAAGGGGAAGGTGGCCTCCGCCTGGGGCAGCGATTCGCAAAAGGAGATGGCTTGGTCGCGGTTCATGGTTTATTCGGGCAAGACGGCGCCTTCCAGCATGGGGTCCCAAAAAAGGGATTTAAAGTCTCGTACTTGGTCGTCGATCACGACGACTCCCTCCTCCTCTAGAAGCTGCTGCATGGCGTTCATGCCCCCAAAGTGGTGCTTGCCCGTTAATAGGCCTAGGCGGTTCACGACGCGGTGTGCGGGTACATCCGGGAGGAAGTGGCTGGCATTCATGGCGTAGCCCACCGTTCGAGAGGCTTTGGCGGCGCCTACGGCCTTGGCGATGGCTCCGTACGACGTGACCCGTCCGCGGGGAATCTGGCGGACGACGGCGTAGACGCGTTCGAAGAAATCGCTGGATTCGGCCATGTTACTTCGTGGGAAAAGCGAATTTCAAATACGTGATGGTCTTGCCTTGCTCGAGCCACATCTTCTCGTAGTAGGTCTTGCAGGCAAAGACCACGTGGTCCGGCTTGTCGATGATTTGGCCGTAGATGTCGTGGTAGGTTTCCTGGACCTCCAAGCCCCACCACTCAATGATGCCGTGGAGGTAGCCGTGTAGGAATTCGCTGTCGGACTTAAGGTGCACCGAGCCTCCAGGGGCGAGCAAAGAGCGGTAGACCTCCAAGAAGGCGGGGCCAATCATGCGGTGCTTGGCGCGCTGGTACTTGATCTGAGGGTCTGGAAAGGTGATCCAGATTTCAT
>JAYQOY010000078.1:0-5935 GCA_038145075.1 Schleiferiaceae bacterium
CTCAAGCCCTCAAGCCCTCAAGCCCTCAAGCCCTCTAGCTCTCTTTCTGGCACTGCTGCTCAGGCAACGCGCCACAGAAAGAACAGGGCTCACCTTCTTTGTTCAAGAAAGGCGAATTAGAGGCACAGGTACCAGCGAATTCACCGTCCTTTTTGCCCCAAATTTTCACGGCCATACCCAACAAACCCAATCCTAAAAGGGCTGCTGCGACCAAGATCAATTTCAACGTTGCTGCCATGCTGCAAAGGTAGTGCCTTGGCTACAATTGCCAAGATGATTTGCGTCACCCAATCAGGTTGACTTCGGGTTCCAATCGAATGCCGAAGTGTTCCTCTACGGAAGCTTGTACGCGTTGGGCGTGTGCCCAGAGTTCGGGCCCGGATGCACCGCCATAGTTTACCAAAACCAGGGCTTGTTGGGCGTGCATGCCGACGTTTCCAACCCGTTTGCCTTTCCATCCGGCCTGTTCAATCAACCAACCTGCAGCCACTTTCACGGTGCCGTCGGCTTGGGGATATTGAGGAAGGCTAGGGTGGATTTCCATTAAGGCTGCCACCTGCTCGGCAGGCAATGCGGGGTTTTTGAAAAAGCTGCCTGAGTTGCCCAGCACCTTAGGGTCGGGTAGTTTACTTTGGCGAATAGCGATCACGGCCTCCGAAATACTCGCCACGGAGACTTCCTGGTTACGGGCGGCCAATTCATCTTGAATTGCACCGTAGCTGGTCTTGAGGGCGTGTGAATGCTTGGTCAACTTGAAAGTGACCGAGAGAATGACCCCCTTGTCCTTTAAGGCCCCTTTGAAGATGCTGTCTCGGTATCCGAAGGAACATTCGACAGAAGTCATGACCTGAATTTCCCCGCTGGCCCATTCGAAGAAGCGAAGGGATTCTATGCTGTCTGCAACCTCGACCCCGTAGGCGCCGATGTTTTGCACGGGAGCAGCTCCGACTAATCCAGGAATCAAAGACAGGTTTTGCAGGCCGCCCCAACCGCGCTCGACCGTGTAGCGGACGGTGCTGTGCCAGTTTTCGCCGGCAGCGACTTCTAGCCAAATGTGATCGTCGGTCTCGCGCAGGATCTCTGTTCCAGTCCATGCAATTCGGGCCGTGGTGCCGGGCACATTTGCACAGAGCAGCATGTTGCTACCACCGCTCAAAAGAAGAGACTGCTGCGCATATCCATGAGGGTGGAGGCGGTAGTCAGCCAGGCAGGCCTCCGACTCCAAATGCACCAAGCGCTCCGCCTTGGCATCAATGCCAAAGGTGTTGTAGGGCGCCAGCGATGCATGCTCCTCCCAAATCATGCGCGCTGCGGATAGGCGTTGAGGCCCGCTTCAAGGGCATTCATAGCGCGTTCCAAATCAGCCACCTCCAAGACGTAGGCAATGCGCACTTGCTGCTTGCCCAACTCGGCGTGGGTGTAGAATCCGGCGGCCGGGGCCATCATGACGGTTTCCCCTAGGTGGTCAAAGGATTCGAGCATCCACTGACAGAAGTGATCGGCGTCCTGAACGGGCAATTTCGCCACCGCGTAAAAAGCGCCGGAAGGCTTCGGGCAGAAGACACCGGGCATCGCGTTCAACCGTCCAATGACGTAATCGCGGCGGGTGCAGTACTCCTTGTTGACCTCCTCAAAGTAGCTGTCGGGGGTTTCTAATGCGGCTTCTGCGGCCATCTGCTCAAAGGTGGGAGGGGAGAGGCGCGCTTGGGCGAACTTCATCGCGGCGGCCATAAACGCTTGGTTTTTGGAGGCGAGCAGGCCAATTCGGGCCCCACACATGCTGTAGCGCTTAGAGACCGAATCGATCAAAATGGCGTGCTGCTCCATGCCGTCCAAGTTCAGAACCGACGTGTGGGTAGCGCCATCGTAGGTAAACTCGCGGTAAACTTCATCCGCCACGATGTAGAGGTCGTGCTTCAGGGCCATGTCCCGAACATACTCCAATTCCTCACGGCTGTACAATTTACCGGTGGGATTGCCGGGATTGCACAGGAGGATGGCTTTGGTTTTTGGGGTAATCAGGGCCTCCAATTCAGACATCGGGGGTAGGGCAAAGCCGTCCTCAATGCGGCTCACGACTGGCACCACTACGGCACCCGTGGCCGTCGCAAAGCCTAGGTAATTCGCGTAGTAGGGTTCCGGAATAATGATTTCGTCACCTGGGTCCACAATGCTTCCCATGGCGATGGCCAAGGCTTCCGAACCGCCGGTGGTCACAATCATGTCCGAGGCGGTCAGGCCGATGCCGTGCTTGGCGTAGTAGCCCACTAATTTCTCTCGGTAGCTGGCAAAACCGGCCGAATGCGAATAGGCCAAAACCTTCACATCATGGTGCTGCAGCGCCTCCATGGCCACTTTGGGGCTGGGGATGTCCGGCTGACCGATGTTGAGGAAGTGGACTTTGACGCCTTTTTTCTGAGCGCCTTCGGCGTAAGGAACCAGTTTTCGAATGGGGGACGCAGGCATATCCAGCCCGCGTTGAGAGACTTTTGGCATGGGGCAAATTTCAATAAAAAACCCGCTGCTTGCGCAGCGGGTCGGAATCATTCTGTGGGTAAAGGTTTACTTGGAAACCTTGGAGGTGCCTGTGGTAGTGTTCACTGGGGCCGTTTGCGTAGCCTCAGGAGCGATGATTTCGCCCTTGATGGTCAATACCTCGGTGGCATTGCTGGCGTTGCTCTGAACGGTCACCGTCTTCTGGAAACGACCTACGCGGCGGGTGTCGTACTTCACCTTGATGGAAGCCGTGGCGCCGGGAGCAATGGGGGTGCGGGGCCACTGGGGCACCGTGCAACCGCATGAACCTACGCAGTTGGAGATGATCAACGGCTCTTTGCCGGTGTTCTTGAAGGTGAATTCGCGCTCTCCATTTGCATCTTTTTCGAGCTTACCATAGTCGATGGTCTTGTTCTCAAACGCGATGTTTGCGGCATTGGGATTGGCTTCTTGGGCGTACATGGCCAAGCTGGAAGCAAATACCAGAGCGGCGGTGGCGATGAAATTTTTCATGGCAATTTGGCTTGTTTAAAGAATGTCTAGGACGGCAAATGTAACCGCCATATTCTTTACGGCAAAAAAAGTGCCACATCCTACCTTTGCGGCCTATGGAAATTGCGTCAAAATATGCTCCCGGCCACGTCGAGCGACTCTGGTACACCCGATGGATGGATAAAAAGGCGTTCGCGTCGGTCCCGGATGCGCGCCCTGCGTACACGATTGTCATCCCTCCGCCTAACGTCACCGGCGTTCTGCACATGGGGCATATGCTCAATAATACCATTCAGGATGTCCTGATCCGACGTGCCCGAATGCGCGGCTACAACGCCTGCTGGGTACCAGGCACCGACCACGCTTCCATTGCGACGGAAGCCAAGGTGGTGCAGAAACTTCGAGAGTCGGGCATCAAGAAGTCCGATCTCAGCCGCGAGGCCTTCCTGGAGCATGCTTGGGAATGGACCCACAAGCACGGCGGCATCATCCTGGAGCAGTTGAAGACCCTAGGCGCCTCCTGCGATTGGGACCGCACCGCTTTTACCATGGACGAGACACGCAGTGAAAGCGTGTTGAAAGTATTTGTCGATCTCTATGAGAAGGGACACATTTACCGCGGGCAGCGCATGGTGCATTGGGATCCGGAGGCGAAGACTTCGCTGAGCGACGAGGAGGTTCTCCACAAGGACGTCCAGGCCAAGTTGTATTACGTTCGGTACGAAGTCGTGGAAAAGCCTGGCACGTATTTGACCGTAGCGACCTCGCGTCCGGAAACCATCATGGCCGACCGCGCCATTGCCATCAACCCCAAGGACAAACGCTACACGGCGCTGCACGGATTGCACGTTCGGGTACCCCTGGGCGGCATGGAAATTCCGATCATCACGGACGAGTATGTGACGCCTGATTTTGGAACGGGCTGCTTGAAAGTGACGCCTGCGCACGATTGGAACGATTTTGCCATTGGCCAAAAGCACGGCCTCGACGTCATCGACGTATTGAACGAGGATGGAACGTTAAACGAGCACGGTCTGGAATGGGCTGGTATGGATCGCTTTGCGGCCCGAAAAGCCACCGCCGCCCACCTAGAAGAACGCGGCGATCTCGTCAAAGTCGAGACCTACGCGTCCACGGTAGGCACCTCCGAACGCACCGGTGCCGTTGTTGAACCCCGTCTCTCGCTGCAGTGGTGGATTCGCATGCCCGATCTGGCCAAGCCCGCTCTAGACGCCGTGATGAGCGACGAAATTCAACTCATCCCCGAGAAATTCAAGAATACCTACCGCCACTGGATGGAAAACGTCAAGGACTGGTGCATCTCGCGCCAGCTTTGGTGGGGCCACCAGATTCCCGCCTATTTCTACGGAGAAGGCGAGGAGGACTTTGTCGTCGCTTTGACGCTCGAAGAAGCCGTAGAGAAGGCGCGCCAGGCCAGCGGCAACAGCAGCCTTCAAGCGAGCGATTTGCGCCAAGATGAAGATTGTTTGGACACCTGGTTCTCCAGCTGGCTGTGGCCGATTTCGGTTTTTGACGGCATCAACCATCCCAACAATCCCGAACTCGACTACTACTATCCCACCCAAGACCTCGTCACGGCCCCCGAAATTCTCTTTTTCTGGGTCGCGCGCATGGCGATGGCGGGCTACGAATACACCGGCAAGAAGCCCTTCGAAAAAGTATACCTCACCGGCATCGTTCGCGACAAACTGGGCCGCAAAATGTCCAAGTCCCTGGGCAACTCGCCCGATCCCCTCGCTTTGATCGAGCAATACGGTGCAGACGGCGTGCGCATGGGCATGCTGATGAGCTCTCCCGCGGGGAACGACTTGCCGTTTGATGAGGACCTCTGCCTCCAGGGCCGAAACTTCTCCAACAAGGTGTGGAACGCCCTTCGCCTCGTCAAGGGCTGGGAAGCCGGAGATGGGGAGGTCGATGCGGCCTCTGCATGGGCGATGACCTGGTTTGAGCAAGTGCTCTCCGAAACCCTCGTGCAACTCGAAGACGATTTCCAGAAGTACCGCTTGTCCGATGCACTGATGCGTTTGTACAAGTTGATTTGGGACGATTTCTGCTCCTGGTACCTCGAAATGGTGAAGCCTGCCTACGGTGAGCCCATTGCGGCGCCTGTACTCGCCAAAACCGTGGATTTCTTTGAGGCCCTCATGAAGGCCCTGCATCCCTTTATGCCCTTCATCACAGAAGAGGTTTGGCACGTGCTGCGCGAGGTGGATTCGGACCGTTTCTTGAACCTTCAAGACTGGCCCGAACCTAGTACCAGCGACCGCGATCAACTTGCGGCCTTTGCGCATGTCGAAGAACTCATCGTGGCCCTTCGCAACGTTCGAAAGGAGCGCAATCTGTCCTTCAAGCAGCCCATGGCCCTTCGCTTCAAAGGCGAAGCACCTTCCGGTTTGGCCGTCATAGAAAAGCTGGTCAACGCGCCCGGAGCCTCTTCCGAAGTGCCTGAAGGCGCCTTGGCGCTCCTCGCTGGCACCCGCGAGTACTTCCTCGTGTTCTCCGCCGAAGAAACGGCTTTGAGCGATGAAGACCGCGCCCAAATCGAGAAAGACATCGCCTACTACACCGGCTTCATTGCATCCATCGAAAAGAAACTCAGCAATCCCGGCTTCGTGAACAATGCCCCTCCGGCGGTCATTGAGATCGAACGCAAAAAAGTCAGCGACAGCCAAGCCAAATTGGCGGCCTTGCAGGCGCGTTTGGGCTAGGGAGCTCGGGCACAGCCCGAGCGCTAGGAGGCTAGAGGGCTAGAGAGCTATGGAGCGCCTGCGGCGCGCTAGGGTGCTCGGGCACACCCCGAGCGCCAGGAGGCTAGGGTGAATCACTCATCCTAACCAACAAGCAATCAAACCAACGTACGAACAAGCCGTGTGAAGCACCCTTTAACCCTTAGCCCCTTACCCCCTCTGCCGCAGCACCTCGTACA
>JAYQOY010000079.1:0-258 GCA_038145075.1 Schleiferiaceae bacterium
GTACAAGACCTACTAAACGTCCCAAACGTTTATACCCGAAAAGGCCCGGCGCGAGAGTGTCGGGCTTTTTTTTATCAAGGGTTCAAGGGTTTAAGGGTTAAAGGGTGAAAGGTTGTCTTCCCTTTTTCTCTTTTACCCTTAAACCCTTTGACTTTTATACCCTGTGACTTTCCTAAATAGGTGAATTCCTACCACCATGGCTATCCCAGTGGACACCACAACCCCCCAACCAGGCAAATCCACATCCAGGCTCCCGAA
>JAYQOY010000079.1:268-5926 GCA_038145075.1 Schleiferiaceae bacterium
AGCCCGTGCTCTCTAGCTCTCTAGCCCTCTAGCTCTCTAGCTTCCTCCTAAATAAGAGCATTCCTACCACCACGGCTACCCCAGTTGACACCAGAATCCCCCAGCCAGGCAAATCCACCTCCAGGCTCCCGTATTGATTTGGACCGGCTTGAAGCGTCCAATAGTACGTGAGGCCGTTGTGGAGGACATGTGCGCCCATGGTGACCCAGAGGCGCCCCGAAAGCCAGTATAGGCCGCCAAGGATGAGCCCGGCGCCTAGCAAGAACGGCCATTGCACGAAGTTCATGTGGCCTAGGGCAAAGGCGAGGGAGGCGCCCAGGATGGCGGGAAGGGGGCTGGTTCGGTCGTGAAGGAGGCGTTGGACGGCACCGCGGAAGAGAATTTCTTCGGAAAGTGCAGCGATTAGGACGAAGGTGGTCAGGCTAAAGAGTTGATCGCCGAGGGTGGGGAAGAAGAGCATTTTTTCGACGGCGCGGTCGGAGGCTTGGGCAGATTCGAAGTGGGGCGCCATGAAGGCCCAATCGGCGGAGAGGGTGGACCAGAGTTCGGTGCACCAGGAGAGGAAAGGGAGGCTTAAGGGAAGGATAGCCCATGCGAGGAGGCTGTCGATCCAGGACCAAGGTCGTTGCGGCAAAGCGGGAACGAGGGGTTTTTCGCGCCAGCGTTGCAGGAGGTAGAGGCCGGGCAGGGCGAACATGAAGAGCGTGTAGAGGGCTTGACCTAGGAGGAGGGCGCGGCCGGCGCTGGCTTCGGGCCGTGCGACAATGTCCTCAATGGTCATGGCGGAGTAGCCAAAAAATTGAAGGGCTTTCGGCGCGAAAAGTCCGGCCAGCAGGGTGCCCGCCAGGATGGCTAGAAGGAGTGTGAGGACTTCGCGTTGCTTCATGGAAAGGGGAAGTTAGGGATGCCGTAATTTTGCAGGACTAAAATCGGGTAAATGGCGCGGATTGCGGACATAGAATTAGGAGATTTTCCCTTGTTGCTGGCTCCCATGGAGGATGTGAGCGATCCGCCTTTTCGCGCGCTGTGCAAGCAGCACGGGGCCGATTTGATGTATACCGAATTTATTTCGTCCGAAGGTTTGATTCGGGACGCTGCAAAATCGGTGGCGAAATTGGACATTTTCGAGTACGAACGCCCGATCGGCATCCAAATTTTTGGCGCCGAAATTGAGTCCATGCGCGAAGCCGCCGCCATTTGCGAGGAGGCCAATCCCGACATCATCGACATCAACTACGGCTGCCCCGTCAAGAAGGTGGCCTGCAAGGGAGCCGGTGCGGGTATCCTCCAGGACATTCCCAAGATGGTCAGCATGACGGCGGAAATTGTCAAAGCTGTCAACAAGCCGGTCACGGTGAAGACGCGTTTGGGCTGGGACGACGAAAGCAAGCACATAGTGGAAGTGGCCGAACGTCTTCAAGATGTCGGTATCAAAGCGATCAGCATCCACGGCCGAACCCGCAAGCAGATGTACAAAGGCGACGCGGACTGGACCCTGATCGGCGAAGTCAAGAACAACTCGCGCATGACCATCCCCGTCTTTGGAAACGGCGACATCGACAGCCCCGAAAAGGCTATCGAAATGCGCGACAAGTACGGCGTCGACGGCGTCATGATTGGTCGCGCCTCCATCGGCTACCCCTGGATCTTCAACGAAATCAAACATTTCATGGCGACCGGTCAGCACCTCGCTGCCCCCTCCTTGGAGGACCGCGTTCAAGCCGCGCGCCGACACCTGGAATTGGCCATTCAGTGGAAAGGGGAAGGACTCGCGATCACAGAGACGCGCCGGCACTACGGAAACTACTTCCGCGACTTCCCCAACTTTAAGGACTACCGAATGACGCTGGTGACCTCCAACGAGGTCGATGAACTCATGGCCACCTTTGACAAGATTGTGGAGGAATACGGGCCGATGTTGGCAGCTCTCTAGCTCTCTAGCTCTCTAGCTCTCTAGCCCTCTAGCTTTCTAGCCCCCTAGTTCCCACGCAGTTCTTCCATTCTGGTCTTCAACCCTTGCGTGGCCCAGGCGGAAAGCAATCCCCCCACCAAAAGCACAAATCCAAAGACCCAAAGCGCTTGCACCCAACTAAAAGCGACGGGGTAGGAGGCTACGACGTAGCCGGTACCTAGGGACACCCAGCCAAAGTGGGCTTGTCCCGCAATGAGCAGGCCGCCGATGCCCCAACCGATGAGGGCGCCCAAGCCGCTGACCCACAGGCCGCTCCACCAGAAACTGAGGCGGACGTGGCGTTCGGACATGCCCATGGCCCGAAGGATGGCGCGCTGGCTCGATTTCTCCATGCCCAAGAGCACCGTAGCGCTGTAGAGGCCCAGCGAGGCGAGCAGGACAATGAAGGCGAGGATGGCGGTCGTGATGAGGCCTTCGCTCTTCATGACGCGGAAAAGGGCGGCTTCGCGGTCTTCCGGGCGCTGAATGACCAGGGTGGGGTCGAGGGCGCTGAGGCGCTTTTGGACCGTTTCCACATCGTCCACGTTCCAAGCGTGCACGGCCGAAATGCGCGCGTCCCCCGTCCAAGCTTGCAGCGTGGCTAAATCCACCACCACCGTATTCTGATCCACTTGCGGATGTACGCGGAAAATGCGGGTAGGAGAGATGCGCTGCCGGGCGAAGTGCGAAGCGACGTCAATGCCTAAGTCGGGTTGGCCGTTGGGCCAAAGGAGTTCGAGGCCTTCGCGTCCACTGAGTTCAAGTAGACCGACTTGAATGCCCACGCCATAGCCGAGGGCGGCCGCGTGGAGGTGTGCAAAGGGCAGGTCGGCTGCGCTGGTGAGCGAATCCATCCAGGGGGTCTGGGCCCATTGGTCGGCGGGAATACCCACCACATTTACGAGGACTTCGCGGGTTTCCGAACGCAATAAGGCTTTCTGCTCTTGCATTCGGTAAAATCCGTTTGGAAATAGATCGGGCAGGGCGGAAGCTGTTCGGTCCGAAAGTGCAAAACGCCCCCCCTCCGTACTCGTGATCGTCACATCCGGATGCACGCTCGCATAGGTCTCCATCACCAAGGCCTCCAGCCCGTTGAAAGCGGAGAGCACCACAATCATAGCAGCGGTGCCCACGGCCACACCGGCGGCAGCGGCCCACGTCACGTAGGTAGAGAGCGTACGCCCCCGCAAGAAGCGTCCCCCAAGTTTGGCTGGATGGGACGGATTCACAAACGTTTATTTGAAGGGATTTTCGCCGCCCTCACGGAGCAAACGATCGATGTTGGCTTCGTACTCCATGGAGTCGTCCAAGTGGTAGTGCAGCTCAGGAATAATGCGCAATTGGCTCTTGACTTTTTGCGCAAGGGCCGAACGCAAACGCGGCGCCGCCTCTTCGGTATAAGCCATCACGTCCTGCGACTTGGCAATGGGGAAAACGGAGAGGTACACCCGGCAAAGGCCCAAGTCGGGCGAAACGCGCACTTTGCTCACGCTAATGAGGGTGCCCGGGAAGTCGGATGCTGCCGTAGCGCGAAAGATCTCCGCGAGGTCGCGTTGCAACAGGCTGGCAATTTTCTTTTGACGTGTGCTCTCCATGCAGCAAAAGTACGCCGGGTACTCGGGATAAGGCAGTACTTTCGTGGGGATGACCCCATTGCGACGGATTTTAGGGATGGCGGGCGCCTTTCGCGGTGCTTTTTCCGGGGCAGCACTGTTCTACGTGCTGTACACCTTGGTGTCCCTGGTCTCGCTTGGCATGATCATACCCGTTTTGGATGTCATTCTTGTGCCCGAAGGCGCGCAGGAAGTCCAGCATTTTCCCGCGGGGTGGGGCAGTATGAATGCCCAAGATTGGATAGCCCACTATGTAGCCCAGGCGGTTGGCCGCTATGGTTCACTGGGAACCTTGTGGCGGGTATCCGTGGCGGCATTTGGCCTGTTTATCCTAAAAAATGCCTTCCGCTACATCGCTTTGTGGCATATGGCTACCCTACGGACCGGTATTACGGCAACGCTGCGCGAGGCGCTCCATCAAAAAGTGATGCGCTTGAGTCCGGCTACGATGCAGGAAAGCCGAAAGGGCGATATTTTGGCCCGATCCTCGACCGACGTCACGGAAATCGAATGGGCCATTCTCACGGGGCTGGAGCTGTTGGTGCGCGAACCCCTGGTTATCCTGGGCTCGTTGGTGGTTTTAGTGGTGATGAGTGCCAAACTCACCCTGCTTCTGTTGGTGGTGGCCCCCCTTGCCGCATGGCTCCTCAACCGGGTCAGTAAACATTTAAAACGGAAATCCTCTGTGGCGCAAGACCGATTGGGCCAGGTCCTTTCTGCCCTCGAGGAAAGCATCAGCGGGCTGCGTATCCTCCAAGCTTTTCAGGCCGAAGACTACCAGCAAAAACGCTTTGAGCAGGTCAACCAAGGGGCCTTTGCGGCGACGCGCGACGTGCACCGCCGTAGAGATTTGGCGAGCCCTCTGTCCGAATTGATCGGCGTCTTCGCCTTGCTGCTCATCCTGTTTTACGGTGGCCGCGAAGTCCTACTCGGCCATGGGTTGACGGGAGCTACCCTCGTGGCCTACTTGCTCTTCTTCTACCAGCTCATCCCAGCCTTCAAGTCGGTTTCCATGGCTCTCTACAACCTCCAAAAAGGCAATGCGGCGGCAGAGAGACTCTTTGAGGTGTTGGACCTCCCCGAAACCCTGCGCGACCCCGACGTCACGGAAGCCTGGACCTGCCCGGCCAACGGCCCCGAAACCCTGGAATTCCGCAACCTCCACTTCACCTACCCCGGCGCCTCTAGTCCCGCCCTTCAGAACTTCAATCTGACTATACGTCGCGGCCAAACCGTCGCCCTCGTCGGCCCCTCTGGCGGCGGCAAATCCACCCTCATCCACCTCGCCCTGCGCGCCATGGACCCCGACCAAGGGGGCATCTTCTTGGAGGGACATCCCATTGCGCCGTACCGAGGCGAAGCGCATGAGGCGCACGAAATGCAACGCCCGCCCATGCCCTTAAAGGACCTTCGGGCCGCCATGGGCCTCGTGACCCAAGACCCCATCCTCTTCCAGGGAACCGCCTTGGAGAATATCGCTTTGGGGGATGCGTCGCCCGATTTGGAACGCGCCAAGAAAGCCGCCAAAGATGCCCAGGCCTTGGCCTTCATCGAGGACCTACCCGGCGGCTGGAATCACATCTTGGCGGAGGGTGGGCAGTCCCTGTCCGGAGGTCAGCGTCAGCGCATCGCTTTAGCGCGTGCGCTCTACCGAAATGCCCCCATCCTGCTCTTGGACGAGGCTACGTCCGCCTTGGATGCCGAAAATGAACGCCTCGTGCAGGAGGCGCTGGACGCGGCAAGTTCGGGCCGAACCACCCTCGTCGTCGCCCACCGTTTGGCCACCGTCCAAAAAGCGGATCGCATCCTTGTGCTCGATCAGGGCCAAATAGTTGAAGACGGCAATCACCAGGAACTACTCGCCAAGGGCGGGTTGTATGCGAACCTGGTGAAGACGCAGGAGGTGAAGGGTTGAAGGGTTGAAGGGTTGAAGGGTGAAAGGGTTTTTGGGATTCGTTTTAAACGTTTAATCTCTTTTCTGTCCTTTGAAAATTTGAGAACTTCACTGCGCGCCCCTACTTTAGCCAAACCTCTAGCCCTCTAGCCCTCTAGCCCTCTAGCCCTCTAGCCCTCTAGCCCTCTAGCCCTCTAGCC
>JAYQOY010000080.1:0-5550 GCA_038145075.1 Schleiferiaceae bacterium
ACATGGTAGCCCATCTCCAGCGCCTTCATACAAGGGCCATAGTGCAAGTCGTCTGGGGTTGTAATGATAATAGCGTCGGCGAATTTGGGCCGCTCAAACACCCGCTCCCAAGTATCAAAGCGGTTCTTCTTCGCAATGCTGTGCTTTTCCGCATAGCGTTCGTTCCGAATTTCAATCGGTTCCGCCACCCCAATGATGTTCAATTCCTCGGGGTATTGAACGGCATAATTGCCATACACGTTTCCGCGATTTCCCGCCCCGCACGTAATGGCCGTCAAGGGGCCTTTAGGTAGAGGGCGCTTGTTCTCAAACGAGGGAATGATGAGTCGCTCTCCGAACTCATTCTCAGCCCAGGCCGACAAGGGTAAAACGGCCCCCATGGAGAGGCCCAATGTTTTCAGTACATCGCGACGCGAATAGTGCTTGCTCATAGTGTATCAAGTGAGATTCCTCTATGAATTTACTAACTTCCTGTCTCTCAAGCGAAGAAACTTGACCCTATGAGCCCAAGCACCCGCAGATTTCTCGCCCTAGACGTCTTCCGAGGCATGACCATCGCCTTCATGATCATTGTCAATTCTCCTGGCAGTTGGTCCCATGCCTACGACCCCCTCGAGCACGCAGCGTGGCATGGCTTTACCCCCACGGATCTGGTATTCCCCTCCTTTTTGTTTGCAGTTGGGGCCGCCATGAGTTTCAGCTTGGACAAGTTCAAGGGGCATCCAAGTCTTGAAGTGACCTTCCACATTCTCAAGCGAACCGCCCTGCTGTTTTTGCTCGGCTTTTTGATGTACTGGTACCCCTTCTTCCGCTTAAGCGACAGCCTAGAAATTTCCGCCTTTCCGTTGTCCGAAACGCGTATCCTCGGCGTACTCCAACGCATCGCACTTTGCTATGGTTTAGCGGCGCTTTCCATTTGGTTTTTGGGCCAAAAAGTCACGTATATCCTAGCGGGCCTTGGGCTCTTGGCCTACTGGGGAATTCTCCTGGCGTTCGGCCTGCCTGGCGACCCCTTTTCCATGACAGGAAATGCCGGATTGCACATCGATTTGGCCCTGTTTGGCGAGGCGCACCTCTACCATGGGGAGGGCATGGCCTTTGACCCCGAAGGCCTCTTGAGCACCTTGCCTGCCTTCGCCAATGTGATTGCGGGATATGCTTTAGGCAAGCATTTGCAGCAAAAAGGGAGCGCTGCGGATACGGTCATAAAAATCCTATTCGTTGGCGCCTTGGCCTGCGGTCTGGCCATCCTCTGGGATTTTGCCTTCCCCATTAACAAGAAATTGTGGACCTCTTCTTTTGTGCTTTTGACGGTAGGATTGGACCTAATTATTCTCGCCGTCCTACTCTTTTTCCTGCCCGTAAATGCCCGAAAAAACGCATGGGTTTCCTTCTTTGAGCCGCTCGGGAAAAATCCACTTGCGGTCTATTTGCTGTCGGAAATCCTATTGGTCACGTTCTACCTCATTCCCATCCGCGAAACCCGCCTTTGGCCTTGGCTTTACGAGACCTTTTACCAACCGCTTGGAAACGATTTAGGCTCCCTCTTGATGGCCCTCAGCTTCATGATGCTGTGCTGGAGTGTGGGCTATTGGATGGACAAAAAGAAGCTCTACTGGCGCGTTTAGATACATACTATTAAACAACATGACAGCATGGTGTCAGGAAGCCCAAGCATGTTTGGCGTCTGAAGGAATTCCTGTGGACGCTCAAGCTATGTCCGCCTACATGAAGGGGCTTTTCCCCTTTTTGGGGATCAAAAAACCGCTGCGCACCGCGCTTACCAAACCGCTATTTGAACGCGCCAACCTGCCTTCCAAAGCGGAACTTCAAGCGACCTGTGAAGCGCTGTGGGCCCTGCCCGAGCGCGAATACCAAATGGTCGCCTTGGACCTCATCCGCAAATTTGAGCGACAACTCACACCAGAAGATTTGCCCTGGATTAAGGCCCTGATCCTTGAAAAGTCTTGGTGGGACAGCGTAGACTTTTTGGCCACGCACGCCGTCGGTGCGCTTTTGGAACGTTACCCAGCGCATATCCGTCCCGTGCTCGAGACATGGATTGACGACACCAACATGTGGCTCAACCGCAGTGCGATTATCGCCCAGATTCTCTACCGCAAAAACCTTGATGTCGACTTCCTCAAAGCGGCCATCCTCCCCCACATCCCCTCCAAAGAATTTTTCTTGCGCAAAGCCATCGGCTGGGCCCTCCGCTCCCATGCCGCGCGCGACCCCCACTGGGTCCTCGCCTTTGTGGAGGCCCATCGAGCGGAATTATCGGGCCTCAGCATTCGCGAGGCCTTGAAACATTTTCGATAAAAAAATCCCGGGCCCTTTCGGACCCGGGAATTCCGGTCAACTGTACGTGTGTACTAGTCCTTCTTTACATACCGACTAAATCCGTAGTAAAACAGCAAGAAGAGCACAATCACAGACAACTGAATCCACACCAAATACCCTGGCCATTCGCCCTGCACCAGCGGGTGATCCACAGGTGGTGGGTTGTTCGTGTACATGTAGTTGGATCCCAGCAGTTTATTCAAGGGCATCATCACATACCCCGTCAGGAACGTGATTCCAATTACGCGCCAAACGCCCCCCTTATCCAACCGACGACCCCCATGGACCATCAGGTAAATGGGCGCCAAAACCACCAAGCCATGCGCGAGGTAGAACTGCAACACAAAACCAAACGTAGGTTCAGTCTCCAGCGCGGGTGTCAAGAAGGCCTGAATGCCTCCAAGCGGTCCCCAAAAAGCGAGTAATTGGAACGCCCAATCTTTCTTGTAAATCAAGTGAATAAAGAGTAGAATTTGGCTGAAGCTGCACATGTGAAGCGGTAGCGATTCTTCCTTCATCCAAACGCCCGCCAGCAGCGCCATTCCATGGTACCAGAGCAAATTCGCTAACGTAAACCAGCCTAAGAATTTTTCCCATTTGGCCATTTTCTCATCGCCCACGCGGGGAGCAAAAAAGAAGAGGGCGACAATGAGGCCAAGCAAGATGGCGTAGCCTGCGTACCAAACAAAGGAGCCCACTTCGATGGGGACCATTTCATACTGTTCGTGGTTCATGGGGGTCGGGGTGAAAGGGTTGAAGGGTTGAAGGGTTGGGGACGGGGAAGCTACGGATTTTAAACGTTTTAACCGTTTAACGCAAGACGACTAAAACGCGCTCTAGCTCCCTAGCTTTCTAGCTCGTTAGCTTTAATGCTCTTCCAGAAAAGAGCTGTTAGTACCACGTAATGGAGCGCGCCAGCAACCATGAATCCCAAAATGTATGTGGGGAACGCATTAAAGGTGCCGTCTACACACACGCGCACCCCGTCTACCCATTCGCCGATGATAAAGGGGTTGTCCACCTTAGGCGGCGAACATAGGAACATGTAATTGCCGCCGGTCCAATAATTGGCTAATCCGATAGGTAATATAAGCGCCAAATTCACCCCGAGCACTTTCGCCCAGGTCCAACGGCCAATGCGCATACCGCGCACAAAGTGGTAGTATAGCGGAATGATGATGATACCTCCGTGGACCACATAGTATTCAATGAACATATAGGTGGTGTCTCCGGAAGTAAGTTCGGGCGTGAGGAGGGAGTGAACCCCGCCCACAATGCCCCAAAAAAACAGAGGATAATAGGCCCAGCGCCAACCAAACAGCAACAAGAAAATGCTCAAGAATCGGCTGAAACCGCAAAGGTGCAGTTCCAGATTGTCCATAATGTTCCAAAGGCCCTCATTGACCAAGTGGATGTGCTTTCCAATCCAAATGGCCACAAGGAGGCCGCCCCAAAATTTTTCAAACATTCGTAGCTGGTCGTCGCCTTTGAGCAGGCGAGCCGCCAGGATGACCCAAATGGCATAGACCGCAAAAATTCCAATTCCATACCACCAGCCGGTAGAGCCCATGGCATACACCGCGTGCTCGATTTGTAAAAAAGTCATGTTCGTGTGCGTTTAGGTCTCCCCAATTTAGGGAAGTCCACGCACTTAAAAGCTGGGCTTGCGCTTTTCGAGAAAGGCCGAGGTGCCTTCTGCAAAATCTGCGGTTCCAAACAAGGCGCCAAACAGATGCTGCTCCGCCGCAAAGCCAGAGCCGCCTTCCGTAGCGGCATTTACCGCTTGAATGACGGCGGCCTGCGCTTGGCCCGACTGCTTCAGGAAGCTGGCCGCCATACTCTGGGCAGCCTGCATGAGCTCATCCAAGGCTACCACTTTGTTGACGAGTCCGTAGCGTTCTGCCGTGGGCGCATCCATCATGCCCGCGCTCAACATCATCTCCATAGCCCGGCCCTTTCCAACGAGCTGAACCAGGCGTTGAGTCCCCCCGTAGCCCGGAATCAGGCCCAAAGACGTCTCTGGAAGGCCCAACCGCGCCGTATCTGCAGCGATGCGCACGTGGCAGGCCATGGCCAACTCCAGACCGCCCCCCAATGCATAGCCGTTGATGGCCGCGATGTAGGGCTTCTTGGCGGCGGCAATTCGGTCAAACAGGAGACGGTGGCCATCGGCCGACAAGGCCTCCCCTTGTGCTTCGTTGAAGGAGGCAAATTCGGCAATGTCGGCACCGGCCACGAAGCTCTTTTCGCCAGCGCCCGTCAAAATGACAACCCGAACGTCCGCCTGCCCATCCAGCCATTCCACTGCGTCATGAAGCGCTTGAATCACCTCTTTATTCAGGGCGTTCAGGGCCTTTTGGCGGTCAATCGTAAGAGTGGCGACGCGATTCTCAATCGCCAAATGCAGGTTCGGAAATTCCATCGTTGTAAATTGGGCTGTTTCCTCAAAGATATTGACCACCCGCCTCTCCCCGCCATGAACCTCAAACGTTGGATCCAAGACAAAATCGGCATCGGTGAAAACCGCGACAAACTGGCCTTGCTCGAAAAGCGCATCGCCGCCCTCGCCACCTTGGAGCAATGGGCCCTCCCCGAGGTCTTGCCCATCCCCCAGCCCTTGGTGGAGCGCGCCTGGTCCGACACCTTGAGCACCTTGGACCTCCCCGAGGCTTGGGGCGCCAGCCCTAAGGCCATTCATCGAAGCGATCCCATGTTCCGTTACCCCTTCCAGGTGCACGGCGGAGATGCCGTCAAAGTCTTGGCCGAATACTACGGAACCGGTGCCAAAGCCGCATGGCACCTCCAAACCGTCGCCCCAAAAGTGGAAAGAATCCTCGATTTTGGCGGCGGCTACGGCCGCGTGGGCCGCTTCCTCTCCGCCGCCTTTCCTAGTGCTAAACGCTTAGTTTCCGACCCCAAGCCCTCTGCTGTCGACTTTCAAATCAAACACTTTGGGGCCCTTACCGACGACCAACAACCCGTCGACCTCATCTTCGCCGGCAGCGTCTTTACCCACCTGCCAGAGGTGGAGTTCCGCCATACCCTGGACCTACTTTTAAGCCGATTGACTCGTACAGGCATCCTCGTTCTGACCCTCCACGAATTCCAATCACAGCGCTTCGCCTTCCACCCCTACACCGAAGAATCCGCATTGCGCGAACTCGAAGACGTCCTTTCTGAAGACGTCTACGGCTCTGTATACTGCTC
>JAYQOY010000081.1:0-5397 GCA_038145075.1 Schleiferiaceae bacterium
CCTCAGAGGGAACGGTAGCATCAGACGCAGACACGGCGGCATCGGCTGGTACGGACAGCGCCCCCGCAGACGCCAACCCCGTTCCCGCAGCCGATGAAACCGAACTCAAGCAAGGCCACTGGGGCGTCTTCCTGGAGGGCATGGGCTGGGGCTTTTTGGCCTTGTTGATGCCCTGCATCTTCCCCATGATTCCGCTCACGGTGAGCTTCTTCATCAAGCAAAGCAAGACACGCGCCGAAGGCGTTTCCAAAGCCATCACCTACGGCATCAGCATCAACGTGATTTACGTAGCACTTGGTATCCTCATTACGGTCATTGCGGGTCCGGATGCCCTCAATGCCATGGCTACGGACCCCTGGTTCAACCTCTTCTTCTTCATTCTTTTTGTGATTTTCGCCATTAGTTTCTTCGGTGCCTTTGAAATCACCTTGCCCAGCAAGTGGGTAGACGGTTCGGACAACCTGTCGCAGCGCGGCGGATTGATCGGCATCTTCTTCATGGCCTTCACGCTAGCCTTGGTTTCCTTTAGCTGCACCGGCCCGCTTATTGGCTCGTTGCTGGTGCGCGCCAGCAATTCCGGCGAGTTGCTCGGTCCAGCCATGGGTATGTTTGGATTCTCCTTCGCCTTGAGTCTGCCCTTTATGCTCTTCGCCGCCTTCCCCGGATGGCTGCAGTCTTTACCAAAATCAGGCGGCTGGATGAACACGGTGAAAGTCGTCCTAGGCTTCTTGGAATTGGCGTTTGCGATGAAGTTCCTCTCCACCGCCGACATGGTGTGGCAGGCTCATTGGGTGAGCCGCGAGCTCTTCTTGGCCATTTGGACCGGATTGACCTTCCTGATTGCTCTCTACCTCTTTGGAGCGTTCCGAATGCCCCACGACGACAAAGTCGAATCCCTGAGCGTCACCCGCATGCTCTTTGGCACGACCTTCTTCATCTTAGGTTTCTACCTATTGCCCGGAACCTTTGGCGCCCCCGTGCGCCTCGTTGCCGGCTTCCCACCCCCCGCCCACTACGCAGAGGCGCCGGGCGGCGCCTACCTGGGCGGAGGTAGTGGCGAGCAAGCCTTGAGCTACACCGGCACGGCATGCCCCGACGGCCTGCCTTGCTTCAATACCTTGGAAGACGCCAAGGCCTATGCCAAGCAAGTCAACAAGCCCATCATGATTGACTTCACAGGCTGGGGCTGTGTGAACTGCCGCAAAATGGAGGAGCAAGTTTGGGTAGACCCCGAAGTCCACCGCATCCTCAAGGAGGAGGTCGTTTTGGTCTCCCTCTACGTCGACGAGAAAGTAGCCTTGCCCGAATCGGAACAGTACACCACCTCCACAGGCAAGAAAATCAAGTACGTAGGCCAGAAATGGAGCGACTTTGAGGCCAGCACCTATGCCACCAATACCCAGCCCTACTACGTTATTATTGATCCGCACGGAGACTGGACGCCTTTGAACGGCTTCGCCGCCTGGGATCCCGATGTACCTAAGTACCTGAACTGGTTGAACGCCGGTATCGCGGAATACCGCAAGCGCCACTGAGCATGAAGGCTGCCGCTGCCAAGCACGCTTTCCAACGAGCCATTGCCGCCTACCACGCCCAATCGGAGGTGGATCCTGCGTGCCCGGAAACTTCAGACGGCCTCGAAAGTCCGTTTTTCCAAAAAGCCTGGATCGACACAGTGCAGTGGCATTTGGAAGATGAGATTCGTCGCCCGGACCTCAGCGGCCCCGAAGTGCTTGCGTTCAAGCGCCGCATTGATGCTTTGAATCAGGCCCGTACAGATGCGGTGGAAGCCCTAGATCGCCAGCTTCAATCGCAGCTCCAACCTACTCCGCCTTCCGGTGCAAGCGACTTGCGCACCGAATCTTTGGGCTGGGCCCTGGACCGCCTTTGCATTCTTCAGCTCAAGCGTTACCACATGGCCGAGGAAGTGGCACGTGGGGGCGACCACGCCACGCGGGTAGCCCCACGCTTGGAGGTCTTGGACCACCAATCCGCCCACCTCGAAGCCGCCATTGACAGCTTGGTGGACGATCTGCGGAATGGCCTCGTAGCCTATGCGCGCTACGAGCAGCACAAGCTCTACAACGACCCGGATACCAATCCCGCCCTCTACCGCGTTACCTAAGCATGCAGGAAAAACGCATTGCCGTCGCACGCTTTTCCGCCCTGGGCGATGTGCTTCTGCTTTGGCCTGTTTTGGAGGCCGTCGCTGCGGCCTACCCGAGCTACAAATTGACCCTCTTCACCCGTCCGGCCTTCTTGCCGCATCTGCCCGAACACCCTGGCATCCAAAAAGTCGGCCTAGACATTGACGGCAGCCATGCTGGATTGGGCGCCCAGTTCTTCTTTTGGTGGGGCTGGTTCAGAAGCACCTACCCAGAGGTTTGGGTGGACGCCCACGCCCATTTGCGAACCGCTCTTCCAACCTGGATGGCGCGGCGATTTGGCGCTCGCATCAGCCGCTTGAACAAGTACCGCCCCCAGCGCGCAGCCTTCCTGCGTGGCGAGCTAGAGGCGCTTCCTCCCGTGCAATCCAGCTATGCGGCGCTCTTTGCGGAGGTGGGCTTTCCCATTTCGTGGCCGCCCGCTGATCCTCTGTCTTCTTCGCGCGAGCCCAGTCCCGTTCTGCTTTTGGCTCCTTTTTCCGCGCAACGGACCAAATGCATGCCGCTTTCGACCGCATCCGAACTAGCGCGCCGATGGATGGACGCGGGGGGCGAAGTTGTCCTCCTGGGCAGCCCCACCGAATGTACCTCCTGGCCCGGCCCTCCTGTCAAAACGGTCCCTCAATCCGCAGAGCGCGCGCTTTGGAAAACGGCCGCGGCTGCGGTGGTGACCGATTCCGCCAACCAGCACCTCGCTGCCCTGTATGGCACCCCCTCCGTAACGCTCTGGACCGGCACGTCCCCACGAGCGGGCTTTGGTCCCGTCCAATCTGCCCCGCACATAGACCTCCAACCTGAAGGGCTCGACTGCCATCCCTGTAGCATTTTTGGGCAATCTACCTGCGCGCGAGGCGATTTTGCCTGCCAGAATCAGCCGGTTGAAAAAATTTGGGCCGCATTAACCCACGTAGCGCGAACGGAAGTCCCTCTTTCGCGTTAATCACCCTATGGACGAACAGCGTTTTCGCTTGCGCCAAGGTGCGCAAATTGTGGGCTATCTGCGCATAGTGGGCCAAACCTCCTTCTACTCCAAAGACAGCTTTTGGTGGAATGGATCGTCTGTGGATTATTCCACCAAGGACGCCTGGACGGGCATGAAGGACAAGAACAACACCCACCTCTATGCGGGGGATATTGTGGAGTTCGAACCCATCCCCGGGGAGGACGTGGACATGGGGGCCTTGCTGCTTCAAGGGGGCGCCTGGGTGGTCAAAAGTGTCACAACAGACGTTGAATACCCCGTTCATGCGCTGGGGCTTTCACTCTATGAAGGCAAGGACCTGCGCTGGCTTTCCTACCTCTTTCTCAATCCCGAATTGGCCGAATCTTGGGGCCTTTGGGAGGACTAAACGCGTGTACCGCCGTCTAGACGACTGTCCTCCGTTTCGCCGTGCAACTTGCGGCCATGGTGTACGAATTCACAACATGGTCAGCCAAAGGGGCTGCCGTTCCGCTGCAAGTCAGCATAGAGCCGGGCTATAAATTTCAATGGATTGGCCGCCGAGACGGGCACCAAATTCCTCAACGCTTGCATGCGGCTTTTCGACCGTCCGGGTGGAAATGGCCTGGGAAGCGCTTTACCGTCCTCTGTCCTTCTGAAGTCGAGCTCCATGCAGGAAGTGATTTAGCCTTGGCGGTTTCGGTGCTCTTAGGCAGCGGGCAATGGTCCCAAGGGCCCCAGGCGTCCTGGGCCTTTTACGGGGCGGTCGATTTGTTTGGAAAAGTGTCTTCCGTTTCCGGAGACCCTATCCCGGAACATCTTCCGTCACACTGTGAAGGCCTCGTGGTCCCCATGGATTGGAAGGCGCGCTGGCCGGAAAATCCCGCCGTGGTGGGAGTCTCCACCTTGCAGGAAGTCTGTGATTTTTTGGCGCGAGGACTCCGCGCAGATAGCCGAATCTCGCAAAGAAGTGCGGAGGCCACCTGGCCCAATCTCCGCCTTTCCAAGGACATGCATTGGCTTTTCTTGGTCGTCGCCGCCGGCAGACATCCCACCTTCCTCATGGGCCCTCCAGGGACGGGAAAGACCCAAATGGCGCGACTCTGGTGGAAACTGCTGGATGGAGCGGCTCCTAAGGGCGCCTTTATGGAACCCCTGCCCCCTAGGTCCTCCAAGGTCCCGGCTGTATCCTGGCTCACCAGTTGCCAAGGAGGCTGCCTTTTCTTAGACGAAGTCGGGGAGTGGCCTTTAAAAGCCCTGGAAGCTTTGCGCAAGCCTCTGGAAGAAGCGCAGTCTAGCACGTTCTACGTGGCTGCGAGCAATCCCTGCCCTTGCGGGTTTCATGGACATGCCTCAAGGCCATGCACCTGTCCGCCCGGCCGAATTCAAGCCTACCAACGCCGCTTTTCGGGCCCTTTCCTGGACCGTTTTCACCTCTACGCCTATGTGCAATCGGACCCCACGGATGTCCCCGTAGAATGGTCGGAATTCCGACACCGCCTCAAACAAGCTCGAAAGCGCCAAGCCGAGCGCGGCCTCGGCAGCAATGGCCAACTTTCCGCAGAAGCCCTCGGGGCGGCCTTGCAGGTTCAAGAATCGGCCTGGTCGGATTTGCGCGTATGGCAGCAGCGCATGGGAATGGGGGAGCGTTCCGTGCAGTCCGTCCTACGGGTCGCTCGGACGGTAGCCGACCTGGAAAACAGTTTGTGGGTGCAGCCGAGGCACATTCGCCAGGCCGCTCAGTGGCATTGGTCCAACCAGGGCCTTATTTCCAGGTCCGATCCTTGGGGTCCGGAGCGTTCTTGGTCCACATCAAAGGGCCTTCACAGCCCGCCACTTCAATCATGACGGCCGTAGGACTGCCGAAGTAGGTCAGCATCTTGCTGCGCCAATCGCGGAAGTATTCGACGCTAAACTGGGTGCAAGGCAGGGTGAGGACGGAAATAGTCGTACCATCGATGACGACGATGGTGGGGTCGACGTGCTCTACGGTTCGGGCATCGCGACCCGGGCGAATGGACGCCCCATCCATAAAGTCGGGCAGCCAGCGCTTCATGGCCCAGTTTAGTTCATCTGTATCCGCGAATTGAAAGACGTGCACATAGAGGTCAAACTTGACGTTCCGCTCCAAATTGTCCAATTGCTTTTCCAAGCCCTCCAGCTTGAAGTCTGTGCGGAATTCGGGGCTCTCTTTTTCCAGTGCTCCCAGCGTTTCCCCGCCTAGGTTCAAGGTCTTCACCTTGTAGGTCTCTCCTGCGTCGCCTTGGAAGGCCGAAATGCGTTGGGCCAAGT
>JAYQOY010000082.1:0-5276 GCA_038145075.1 Schleiferiaceae bacterium
GAAGCAGCCGCCCTGAAAGTCCTTCTTGGGGCTGATTGCTACGCAGAAGATCTTTTGCCTTTAGAAGTGGTGGTGGGTGAACGGTTGAAAGCAGCAGGTCAAACGGTAGCTACGGCTGAGAGTTGCACAGGTGGCTCCATTGCAGCGCGGCTGACGAGCATTCCTGGATCATCCGCCTACCTGATTGGGGGAGTGGTTGCCTACTCCAATGCGGTTAAGGAGCAGCAATTGGGCGTCCGAAAAGCAGATCTCTTGGTCCACGGCGCCGTGAGTGAGCCTGTGGTGCGCCAAATGGCGGAGGGAGTGCGCAAGCGTTTAAAAACAGATTGGGCCCTGGCTACGAGTGGCGTTGCAGGCCCAGATGGAGGCTCGGAAGCCAAGCCGGTAGGCACGGTTTGGATTGCGTTGGCCGGCCCAAATGGCACATGGTCCAAGAAGTTCAGCATGGGTCTGAACCGCAGCCGTACGGTGGAAAAATCCGTTTTGGCCGCCTTGGATGCCTTGCGCAGAGCCTTGGACGGCGGGGAGGCCAAGTAGGCGCAGAATTTGGGCCTTAAAAAATCCCCGGAAACCCTTGATAATTGTGGGGAACTTTGCATATCTTTGCGCACCCGTTGTGAAACGGACTCATTCAAGTACTCAGAAGTTATGTCACGAGTTTGTGAAATCACTGGAAAGAAAGCGATGGTCGGGAACCATGTATCTTTCTCCAACAAGAAGAACAAGCGCAAGTTCAATGTGAACCTGTTGCGCAAGCGCTTTTACGTGCCCAGCGAAGATCAATGGATTACCCTCCGCATCTCAGCTGCCGCGTTGAAGACCATCAACAAGAAAGGTATTGAGGCTGTGCTTGCTGAAGCACGCGCTAACGGCAATGTTGCCATTTAAGTTGTAGACCATGGCTAAGAAAGGCAATCGTATCCAAGTGATTTTGGAGTGCACAGAGCACAAAGAGACGGGCATGCCCGGCACCTCTCGGTATATCACGACCAAGAATAAAAAGAACACACCGGACCGCATGGAGATTAAGAAATTTAATCCCGTACTGAAGCGCATGACGGTGCATAAAGAAATCAAGTAATCATGGCAAAGAAAGTAGTAGCAACCCTGAAAAAAGCAGGTGGTGTTTCATACACCAAGGCCTTCAAGTTGACTAAGTCCCCCAAGGGAGCGTACGCCTTTGAAGAGAAAATCATCATCAAGGACGACGTTAACAACTTCTTTAACAGCTAAGATTGAAACGCTCACACGTTCAAACTTCAAGCCGCTCCTTCCGAGCGGCTTTTTTTTAACTTGTAGGTATGGCATTGTTTGGATTAGGTAAAACGCGCGAATCGCTTCTCGGTAAATTAAGCCGAGCGGTCGTTGGGCGCTCGACGGTAGATGACGAGGCGCTTGACCAGCTCGAAGAGGCCCTTGTGGCCGCCGACGTGGGCGTTGATACCGCTGTGGCCGTGGTTGAATCCCTGCAAGAGCGCGTAGCTAAGGACAAGTACGTCGGCGAAGAAGAGCTCAAGGCCATGATACGCGAGACCCTGTTGGCTTCCCTTTCTGGAAAGCAATCGGGACCCCAAGCCCTCACCAGCCCTGGCCCACATGTTGCGCTCATCGTCGGTGTCAATGGAGTGGGGAAGACGACCAGTATCGGCAAGTTGGCGCATTACTACAAGGCGCAAGGCCGCAAGGTCTTATTGGGTGCGGCGGATACGTTTCGCGCGGCAGCCGTGGATCAACTGATTATCTGGAGCAAGCGCGTGGATGTACCCATTGTGGAGAAAGGAATGAACACGGACCCCGCTGCGGTAGCCTATGCCGCTGTGGAAGAAGGGGTGAAGCAAGGTTCCGATGTGGTCCTCATAGATACAGCGGGCCGACTGCACAACAAGGTCAATCTGATGAATGAGCTTGGGAAGATCAAACGCGTGATGGAAAAGGTTCAGCCCGGTACGCCACATGAGGTGCTGTTGGTGCTGGACGCTTCAACGGGCCAAAACGCCGTAAATCAAGCCGTTGAGTTTTCTAAGGTGACGGATGTGACCGGTTTGATTCTCACCAAAATGGATGGCACGGCCAAAGGGGGCGTAGCCCTCGCCATCGCGCACAAACTTCAAATCCCCGTACGCTTTGTGGGGGTCGGTGAAGGCATGGACGATTTGGTCCCCTTCGACGCCACGGCGTACGTAAACGCACTATTTGCATGAAGACGAAAGAAGAAATTACAGCGAACTGGTTGCCTCGGTACACCGGTCTTGCGTTGGAAGACTTTTCCCAGTACATCCTCTTGACCAATTTCACGGACTACCTCCACCGCTTTGTAGAGATGACGGGGGGTCACATCGTGGACGCGAGCAAGTCCATGGCCTGCGCGCAAGGCGATGGCATGACCATGATCAACTTTGGCATGGGAAGCCCGAATGCCGCGACCATCAGCGACTTGTTGAGTGCCATCAAGCCCAAGGCGGTGCTCTTCCTGGGCAAGTGTGGCGGTTTGAAGAAGCGCACAGAAATTGGCGATTACATCGTGCCGATTGGCGCTATTCGCGGCGAGGGTGCTAGCAATGAGTACTTCCCTCCTGAGGTGCCTGCCTTGCCAGCATTTTCGCTTCAGCGAGCCGTTTCGCACATTATCCGAAACCGAGAACTCGACTACTGGACCGGCACGGTGTACACCACCAACCGCCGCGTGTGGGAGCACGATGAAAAATTCAAGGCCTATTTGGAAGAGGTCCGAGCCATGGCCATTGATATGGAAACGGCGACCCTCTTTTCGGCCGGCTTTAAAAACCGCATCCCCCTCGGGGCGCTTTTGCTCGTATCGGATCAGCCCATGGTGCCCGAAGGAGTGAAGACGGAAGCGAGCGACCAGAAGGTCAGCAGCAACTATGTGAACACGCATATTTCTCTTGGTATTGAAGCCCTTGAGGAAATTAGAAGTGAAGGACTTTCGGTTCGTCACTTGAAGTTTTAATTGAAGACATGAGAACGCGTTCGGCGAAGAAAAATCGCATCAATGTGATCACCTTGGGGTGCTCCAAAAACGTTTACGATAGTGAAGTCCTGATGGGGCAATTGAAGGCGTCCGGAAAGGACGTAGTCCACGAGGAAGAAGGCCGCATTGTGGTCATCAACACCTGTGGCTTCATTGACAATGCCAAAGAAGAATCGGTCAATACCATCTTGGATGCCGTGCAGGCCAAGGAGAATGGGGACATTGACAAAGTGTTCGTCACGGGTTGCTTGTCGGAACGCTATAAGCCAGACCTGGAGCGCGAGATTCCCAATGTGGATCAGTACTTTGGGACGCGTGACCTGCCTTTGCTGTTGAAGGCTTTGGGGGCGGATTACAAGAAGGAGCTCGTGGGCGAACGCTTGACTTCGACGCCACAGCACTATGCCTATTTGAAAATTTCCGAAGGCTGCGACCGTCCCTGTTCGTTCTGCGCCATCCCCTTGATGCGCGGAGGTCACAAGAGCACGCCGATGGAAGATTTGGTGACGGAGGCACAAAAACTGGCCGCCAAGGGGGTGGTTGAGCTCATTCTGATCGCCCAAGACTTGACGTACTACGGCCTGGACCTCTACAAAAAGCGCCGTTTGGCCGACTTAGTGACGGCTTTAAGTGAAGTTGAGGGCATTGCGTGGATTCGCTTGCACTACATGTTCCCCACGGGATTTCCGGAGGATGTGCTGGACGTTATTCGTGAAAATCCAAAGGTCTGCGCCTACATTGACATTCCCTTGCAGCATATTTCGGACCCCATGCTGAAGAGCATGCGCCGCGGCACGACGATGGCAAAGACCAACGCCTTGTTGGAAGCGATGCGGACGAATGTTCCGGGAATGGCCATTCGGACCACTCTGATCACCGGCTATCCAAGCGAAACCGAGGAGGATTTCCAAACCATGCTGCAGTGGGTGAAGGACCAGCGCTTCGAACGCCTGGGCGTCTTTACCTACAGCCACGAGGAAAATACGCATGCCTATGCCTTGGAGGACGATGTTCCCGCCGAGGTTAAACAGGAGCGTTTGAACGCCATCATGGAGGCGCAGTCCGAAATTTCTGCCGAACTCAACGAGGCCAAAATTGGGCAGCGCTTGACCTGCATCATTGACCGCGTGGAGGCGGACGGTACCTACGTCGGCCGAACCGAACACGACAGCCCCGACGTCGACAACGAAGTCTACATCACGGCACCCGAGGTGCACCTGAAGAAGGGCACCTTCGTCGAGGTGGAAATCACCGCTGCAACGGAGTACGATTTAGAGGCCGTTCTGGTCTAAAATCGTTGATAACTTCTCGGGAAAAACCTAGAATGGGCCCCGAGAATCTAGGGGGCAGGCGGTATTTTTAAAGTTCGCATGTACCTCGTATTTGACACCGAAACGACTGGCTTGCCGCAGCGCTGGGATGCGCCGTTGGAAGATGTCGACAATTGGCCCCGCGTGGTTCAATTGGCGTGGCAACTGCATGACGCCCAGGGGGCTTTGGTAGAGGCCAAGGACTTCCTGATTTATCCAGAGGGTTTCAACATCCCCTACGGTGCGGAAAAGGTGCACGGCATTTCCACCCAGCTTGCCCAAGCGCAAGGGCATCCCATGTCCGAGGTTCTCGACGCTTTTGAATCCGCCCTGTCGCGCTCCACCCATCTGGTGGGTCACAATTTGCGCTTTGATTTGCAAGTGATGGGGGCGGAGTACATCCGGGCCACGCGGAATCCTGCCCGCTTGAAGTTGCCCGTTCTCGATACCTGTACCCAAGCGACTGCGCAAGTCACCAAGATTATCGGTGGCAAGGGCAGTGGTTTTAAAATCCCCAAGCTGGGTGAGCTTCATGCACACTTGTTTCAGCAAGAGTTTGCGGAGGCGCACAATGCTTCAGCGGACGTGGAGGCGTCTGCGCGCTGTTTCTTGGAATTGGTCCGAATGGGCCACTGGGCCCCTGAAAAGCTCGGCTGGGATGGCGCTGCCCTCGCGGCGTTTCAAGCGCAACATCCCAGTCCCATCGCGCCCGTTGGCCTGAAGCACCTCAACCTCAAAGCGGAAAGCGCTCGCCTGAAGGCGGGGCCTTCGGCCGCCGCCCCTGTCCCCGTTGCTGGACCGGGCGATACGGCACCCGGGGCGGTTGCAGCGCCTGGTGCCGTGGATCCTGGGCCTCGAGAGCCAGAGGCGGCCCCCGCTGTTGGTGCGCCTATGCCCGTTACTGCGGCTCCGGATGTGGCACCTCACTTTTTTCATATCCATGCCCACAGCCAGTTCAGTATCCTGCAGGCTACGGC
>JAYQOY010000083.1:0-5209 GCA_038145075.1 Schleiferiaceae bacterium
CCTAAGGCGTTGGTTTGGGCGCTTTGCAGGGCTGCACTGTAGTGAACGATAGCCTGACGGGAAACGGAGTCGTAGGCTGCGGAAAGCGTGAACAAGGCCTCGGGTGTAGAGGCAATTTCTTGCGCGGCGAGCCCGGCCCAAGCGGTATAGGTCTTCTGGTGGGCGGTGGGGTAGTCGGCGCGCTGCACCATGCCCATGGGCAGGGCAAAGATGCCAAAGAGGGTGGCGATGTCGTCTCCTTCCGTGGTGGTGAAGTCCGTGGGATAGTCCGTGGTTACCCCTGTGAAGCTGGAAGGGCCAGCGTGAAGCGCGACGGGGATGATGAGGGTTGGGCCGTAGATGCTATCGAGGGCCTTGATGGCCTTAGAGGCTTTTGGGCAGTTCTTGCAGCGGTGCCCTGTAAAGTCTTCAATGAAGACTGCGCGTGCGGTTTGGACCAGGGTGTCGCCGCGGACGACCGAGCTGGTGTCCACGGGGTTGGGGTTTTCTTTGAAGGGCTCCGTGATGACATCGCAACTGGGTGCGATGGTCCACGCGAGGACCAAAAGGAGGAAGGAAAGAAGGTGTTTCACTGGAGCGTAATGTTCATGGGAAGCTGGTAGGTTTGGCCCGCTTGGGATCCATCCCACCATTCTTCCGTGGAAAAATCGAGTTCGGCAATAATTCGGTACACCTCTACTTTGAGATCCGATTTATCTGTCCGGTTCAAACGGCATTTGGCTTTGTAGCGAAGGACTTCGGCGCCTCCCGTTTCGGTGAGTTTAAACGTCACGTCCACCTTGCATGTGCTGCCTTTCGAAGTGCCCGTGGTTTGACCTACAGGCTCCAGCTTCTGCGCAGATTGCGCAAAAACGGGGGAGTAGGCCAAGAGGGTGCCGATGAGGAGCAGGACGCGCATTAGAGACTCGTGGTTAAGGAGAAACTCAAGCCACTAGAGGGCGGGACCACGCGGCAGACGCCCCCGACGCAGAAGATGCCTTGCTGCTGGCGGCCGTAGCCAATTTGGACACGCGTGGGGCCGTTGAAGTGGATCAACGAAAGAATGGGGTAGTGGATACGGCGGCTTTCACTGGGGTGGCCGTAGTTGTAAATGTCTTGAACGGCGATGGTCCAATCGGGAGAGAGGGTCCATTCGGCGAGGCCCATGGCCATGTCGCCACGGAAGCCATCGGCGAGGGCAAGTTGGAATTCGGTTCGCAAGGTCTGACCCTTTGGAAGCTTGATTTGGTTCTCCCACACAACGGCCTGAACGTTGATGATGGAATCCGTGCCAGGTGCCTCCAAGAGGGTGATGTCGCCAACCCCGTCGTTCAAGACCGTCTTGTTGTATTGGAAATTGAAGACGGTGAGCTGGCTCTTGAACTGCTTGGAGAACTTGCGTGCCACGGAGGCATTTACGTCGCGGAAGTACACGATGGGTCCAAAGGCGAAGGGGTTGGAGGTATAGCCCTGGGTGCCTTTTTGGCCGCGGGTGCCGTCCTCCAAAAAGCCCTTGTCGATGCTGTTGGCCATGGATGCGTTGAGACTGAGCTGGGTGCCGTACTTACCGCCCCATTTGCTGCCGCGGGGAATCATGTAGTTGATTTCGAACTGCCCGCCCATCTCGCCATTGACTTGCGTAGCATAGGGGTAAAGTGCGGGAAGTGCATACGTATGCGGCTTGGTGGTAGGAGGCAAGAAGTTGATGAAGAGGTCAAACTGCTGGCCGTCCCGGTTCGAGCGGAAGCTCATGTTGTCAATGCGCTTGACCGAGGCCAAGATACCCAAGCCTTTCTTGCTAAAGCTCAAGGTGCTGAGGAAGGCAGTGCCTGGGCGGTAGATGTACCCGTTGTCGTAACTGGGGTCGTTGATCTTGTAGGCGTATTCGGTGTTCCAAGCGAAGCTTTTGAACGTCAAATTGGCCCGAGTTGCCCAGGCGCCCACATTATTGGGCAGGTTGAGCACGGGGTCAAAGCTCTTTTGGAACTTGGAGACAAAGCTGCCGCCCACCGTCGCGTAGATTTGTTTTTCCGACAGGGAAGGAAAGACCTGGTTGAGGTTCCATTCGCTGTCGAGGCCGCGAACAATACCTTCCCCTTTGCCAAAGTAGAGGCGTTGACGTCCTAAAACGCCCTTCACGGTGAGGCCATGCCCCATGTCGGTGATGATGCGGACGCCGTCCATAGCATTGTCCAATCCCAAGCCCCGCTCTTCGTAGGAACGAAAAATCAAGCCCGAGCCAAACTGCTCGTAGAAATTGCCGACCGTGATGTTCCAGCGGTCTCGGTTGAGGCGCGCGTAGCGGTAGCTGATACCTTCCCCGCGAAAACCTGGGGGAAAGCCAAGCATGACGTTTTGGTAGTTTTCATAGCGCATACCAGCGCTGAAATCGCCGTCTGTGTAGGTGAAGAGCGCAAAGCCTTGACCTAGAAGGCGCTCGTCGGGGTAGAATTCGCCGCTGGGGTCCAGGACTTCATCGCGCAAGTACCATTGGGCATCGCTCTGAAGGATGGCGCGCAAGGTGGATTGCTGCCCCCATGCAGACCAGGTGCTGGCACAAAGGGCAAGGAGGAGCAGTTTTTTCATGGTTTATTCTATGGGTTGTCCCGCTGCGAGGGCTTCCACTTTGTGCGCGAGTTCTTCCTCCTCGCCGGGCACGTACTTGTTGGCCTGCCACACAATGGTGCCTTCGCCGTCCAGCAAGAAGGTATGAGGAACGTTGTTCACACCCATGGCGCGACGCAGGTTGGAATTGGGGTCCAAATAGACGCTGTAGTCCCAAGCTTGACCGGCCACGAAGGGAGCCACTTTGCTCATGGTGCGCGGGTCGTCGATGGAAATGGCGACCACTTTGACACCGGTTTCCTCTACGAGGTCGATGTAGTAGTCGTGAAAGGCGTTGAGTTCGCTGATGCAAGGCTTGCACCAAGTAGCCCAAAAGCTGACAATCATAGGATGGCCATCGTTTTTCAAGGTGGCGGCGTCCAATGTTTGGCCTTGGAGGTTTTGAATTTCGGCGTTTGGAAGACCTTGACCGAAAGCGCCGAATGTAGCGCAAATGAGAAGGAGGGTAGTGAGCTGCTTCATACTAGAAATGAAAAATCCGGAGAGCAGACGCCCTCCGGATTGTAAAAATAGGCGATAAAGCTTAGTGAGCGACAGAGATGCGCACCGTTTGGATCGCGCCGTCAATCGTCACTTGAGCCGTGTACAAGCCGTTAGGCAAAGCAGCAACGGGAACTTCCAATACGTGCTGACCAGCGGCCAGAACCTCAGCAGGAATGTTCAGGATTTGCTGACCTGCAACGTTGTAAACCGCAATAGCGACCGAAGCCTCTTGGTTCAAGTTCAAGTCCAAGTTAGCCGTCGTGTTCGCAGGGTTGGGGAATGCCACCAAAGAAGCAGCAGCCTGCTCGTCCACACCCAAAGCGTTATTGGCCACCCAAATATTATCCACATACAAGCTGTTGCCATAGGCGGAGGTTCCTTCAAATTTCAAAACCAATTGGTTTGAACTTGCGAATTGAGCCAAAGAAATTTGGTTCGTAACCCACTGGCTTGCTTGAGGATAAAAACGTGCAGTTTGGTTTCCTGATGTGGCCAACGTGGTACCAGACTTATCGAAAATATTCGTCCAGGTAGTTCCACAGTCCGTAGAGGCAAATACCTTAAGACCGTCTGCCTCACCCGCGTAAGAGCAGTAGGCATGCTGGAAGAACAATTTGGGAGCGGTCAATGAGCTAACATTGATCTTCTGGGTTGTAACTGACATGACGGCACCAGGAGCGATAGCATAGTAGTCATAACGAAGGGACTTCGCAGACTGTCCATAACCTCCCAATTCATAACCAACGCCAGCAACAGATTTATCAACTACATACAAACGTGGGGCGGTCGCTGTATTGTACTGCATAATCATGTCAGAAGGGATAGCGCCATTCGCTGTACCTTCCATGCCTTCGTTCTTTGGAGCGGCCTGAGGAGTTGAGCTCAAAACAGCAATGTTTACAGGGGCTGAACTATTGTTCATTCCGTTGTAGTCGCCTGAACCATTGGGGCTAGAAACGCTCGCCACCAAAACATTGGTGCCACCTGACAATGTGGTTTGAGGGAAGGTCACGGTAGCTGTTTGACCAGAGGTCAAATTACCCGTCCAGTTTTGAGTAACAGGCGTTCCTCCGTTAATGCTGTAGCCTACAGTGGCAGAAGTGATGGTAACTGAACCAGCATTTTCAATAACAACCGAAGGCGTTACGTTGGCATCGCAAAGTCCGTTGGTGCTTGCATTGAGCGCATTGACGCCAGCATCTGCCAAGCCTGAAACAGCCTGAGGAGCTGAGTAGCCCGCATTCTTGACGTCCTTAGAGCTGTTGTCTTGGACAAAAGCCACAACGGCTACTTCACCCAAGTTGGCGATGTAGGTGGGAAGCGCCACGTTGAAGCTGAAGGTAGAAGAGGCACCTGCCGCCCACGTGTCCGACAAGGTCGTGCCTCCTGCGTCGGGCAGCATCTTGCGCATCACGCTGTAGAAGTCCGTCTCACCGTTCGAACCAGGAGCGGTAGGGTAGTTGATTTCCTCTTCCACAATCACCGTGTGCAACTTCAAAGAGTTGGCAGAGCCGGAGGTGAACGAAGACGTACCAGGGTTGCTCACAGAAACGACAATCTGAATGGAGTCGTAGGTGGCGTTCAATTGGTGGTACACAGAAACCGCCAAAGGAGATGAAACGGCGTAACGCGTATCAATGGCAGTTTGGGTTACGTTGGAAGGAGATCCAGAATACGAAGAGCCTGTAGCAGCTACACCGTCCATAGCCGTCCAGGGCACTCCGTTGACAGCGTAGTAGGAAACGCGCGTCGCTACATCCGTGGGGTTAGCTGCGTTCATAGGATCAACACCAGGCCAAGAAGTCTGGTACTTGATGGAGATGGCCTTCGTGGTATTGCCCGATAGCAATGTGTTGAAGGCGGGGTTTTGAGAGGCGCAAGGTCCGCAAGACGCTTGGGTAAACTCCTCAAACAAAACCAGACGAGTTGCTTGGGCAAAGGCGGTTCCGCCGATTAGCATCAAGGCAACAGCAAGCGTAAGTTTTTTCATAGGTGCTTGGTTGATAAAAGAGAAAAAAGCCTTTTCAGGGGTTAAACAGGAGCGAAAGGTAAGCAAAATGCGCTTTTGTCCTGCATGCTCCGCGTGATTGCCGAAGAGAGTAGTACCTTTGAAACCTAGGTT
>JAYQOY010000084.1:0-5112 GCA_038145075.1 Schleiferiaceae bacterium
ATTGTCGGCAGTGACCTGAACCGCATTGCCTATGTGGTAGGTGATTTTGGCAGCGAAGTGGAAACGATGCTCGTCGATGTGGCTGCCGGTCTGGGCGCAAAAGGAAGCATCCACTACCAAGAAAAGCCCTTGGGTACGGCGCATGCTGTATTGTGCGCGGAAGACGCGTTGGACGGCCCCTGTGTGGTTGCCTTTGCGGATACGCTGTTCCGTGCCAAATTTCAACTGGACGCCTCTGCGGACGCGGTCATTTGGGTCAACCAAGTGGAGGACCCCCGCCCCTTTGGCGTGGTGAAACTGAGCGAAGATGGTGGCATCACCGATTTTGTGGAGAAGCCGCAGGAGTTCATTAGCGATTTGGCCATTATCGGCATTTACTACTTCAAGGACGGTGCGCGCCTGAAAAAGGAGCTGCAGTACCTCATTGACAACGACATCAAAGGCGGCGGCGAGTACCAACTCACGCACGCTTTGGAGAACATGAAAAACGACGGGCTGCGCATGGTCCCCGGCCAGGTGGATGCTTGGATGGACTGTGGCAACAAGGACGTGACCGTGGAGACGAATGGCCGCATTTTGGACTTTGTCAAAAACGAAGAAACCCTGGTGGCTCCGGATGCCGTTTTGGAGAATGCGACCATCCTTGAACCCTGCTTTATTGGCTCTGGCGCGAAAATTGTCAACGCTACCGTAGGCCCCTATGTGAGCATCGGCGCAAACTCCACCGTGGAGAACAGCACCTTGCGCGATTGCATCATTGGCGCCAACACCTCTATTATGAACATCACCCTTCACACCTCCATGATTGGCCAGCACGCCCACATTGACGGCAGCTTCCAGTCTTTGAGCTTGGGCGACTACAGCCGACTGGAAGGATAAGATGGGGCGGAGGTGGATTTTTGGGCTGTTTCTGGCCCTATGTTTTAGCACCTCTGTTCAGGCGCAAGGGGTCCCAGCGGGGACGGATGCGCGTTTTGTTTCGCAAGATTTAAAGGCCCTCAGCCTCTACTTTGAGGGCATGGCCATCTTGGAAGAGGGCCAAAAAGGCAAGCCCTTCAAACTTTTTGAAAAGGCCAAGGCGCGCATTGAGAAGCGCTTGAATTCCGGCCAACTCAACAGCGGCGACGTGGCGGTTTTGTTCAATATCGCACGCATGACGGGGAACAGCGAGGAGATACTTCGCCTGGGGCAGTTTCGCCTCTTTTTGGGCGGCGACTTTGTGGACGAAGAGCTCATTTCCGTCTGTGCCCAAACGGCCTACAGCCATGGGGATTTAGAACGGGCCATTCTATTCTTGAAAGCCGGCGACCGCTTTTTGCCGCCCAACATGGATCGCACGGTGGCGGTGTCTAACCTCTACGCCAACTTGGGCGAGGCCGATTCTGCCTTGGCCAACATGGCGCGCCTGTTTAAATACCCCGAGTACGAAATCGATGCGGGCATTCGCTACAGCTTGCTGTTGAACGACTTTGGGCTGGACAACGAGGCCTATGTGGCGTTGGAGCTCTTGCACAAGCGCTTCCCGGATGCCTTGGGCCTGCAATTGGCTCGAGCCAAATTTCTTCAAGGCCGCGAGCGCGAGGACGAAGCGGCGGAAGCCTTTGAGGCCATCTACCGAAACCTGGATTTTTCCGAAGAGGCCATCGCCCAAGACTTTGGGACCATCCTCGATGAGCTGCAGGGGGCGGAATTACCCTTGGACCACAGGCATTGGCAGGCCCTCCTCCGCCTTTCCGCCCTTGCCTGCGAGGCCCGTCCGGAGTCCGCGTTGCTGGCCCGCGTTCGGGGCGACGTCTTGGTCTTTCATGGCGACAAACGCGAAGCCCTTGACGTCTACGAACACAGCCTTACCTTGGAGAACGGCCCGGTTTGGGAAGTGTATGAGAACCTCTCGGTCACCCGCCATGAGCTAGGTGACTTGGAGGGCTATTTGGCCACGGCGCTTGCGGCCAACGAGGCCTTCCCCGATCACGAACGTGCGCCCCTGCTCCTCGGCACCGCGCTGGACATGAACAGCCAGTCCCAGCAGGCGATTACCATTTTCCAAATGGGCCTGAAGGCCAGCCAATCCCGGCACCAAGGCAATAGCCCCCTGGCGCCGGAGTACTCCTTCCGCCTGGGCACCGCCTATTACCACGCGGGGGACTTGGAGAATATGTCCGCAAACATGGACCGCCTCTTGCTGTTTTTCCCTGACCACGCACAGGCCAAAAACAACTACGCCTACTACCTAGCCAACTTTGGGGTGCGCCTAGATGACGCCTTGACGATGGTGGAGGCCGCCTTGAAGGACCAGCCCCAAAATGCCAACTACTGGGACACCAAAGCCGTTGTCTTCATGACCCAAGGCAAGTGGGGCAAGGCCGCTGCTGCCATGGCCGAATGCCTGAAATTTGGAGGCGCCCAGGAATCCGCTTCCTGCCTGCATGCGGCGGAAATTTTTTACCATTTGGACCGAAAAGAAGACATGGAAACCTACTTCACTAAGGCCTTTGAAAACGGGGCCACCGAAGAGGAAGTCCGCGCCATTCGCACGCAGCTGCTCCAGCCTGACCTCCAAGAAACCGCACGATGAACCGTCTTTCCCTGTTTGTACTACTTACCGCCAGCACCCTTTTGGCCAGCTGTGGCGCGTGGCGAAAGACCCCAACGGAAACTGCTTTGCAAACACCTCCTCCACGCTCCAACGAATCCATCGTCCTCGAAGCCCTCAAAGGGCAGTACGAAGCCCCTGCGACGGACTCCCTCTACTACCGCGCCAAAGGCTCCGCCCAAGTGGACTACCCCGGCTCCAGCCAAAAGGCCCGCTTGGAAGTGCGCATCAGCGCAGAACCCAGCATGCCCCTGGTGTGGTTGGACATCGCGGACCCCTTTGTGGGACTCAAACTGGCGCGCGTGCAAGTCGACGCGGACAGTGCCCAAGGCTATGCCCACATCGTCAACAAGGTGCTCAATGAGCCCATCTCACGACTCGCAGATGCAGGCTTGCCCGTGAGCACGTGGGACCTCATTCACTTGCTCACCGCAGAGCCCATTTCCTTGCCCACCTCCGTGGTGGGTATGGTCTTGTCGGCCTCTTCGGATGGCCAGCAGGCCTTGTGGACGGTGCGCTATCCCATCCAGCGCGGCGAACATCAGGGCGAACTAACCCTGGTCCTCACGCAGCAGGCCCCGCACCGCTTGCTTTCCCAAGAGCTCAAGGTGGACGCGATCCAAGCTCAGGCTCGCGTGGACTATGGCGTTTCAGGAAGTTGGACCGCCCAGTTTAAGGGCGCCGGTTCCGAGGGCCGCTTGCAGTTTGAGCCCAGTCAAGCAGGCTGGCAAGACGCTTCGTTGAGTTTCCCCTTTACCCTACCTTCGGGCTATGCGCGCGTGGAGTTCTAAACAGGCCCTTTGGATGCTCGCCCTGGTGGGCGTGAGTTTTTCTATGACGGCGCAGCAACCGACCCAAAAGGAAAAGCTCGAACAGCGCAAAACCCAGCTTCAAGATGAAATTGAGGTCGCCAACGGCATCCTCAAGAAGACCCAAAAGGACAAAGAACTCACCTTGTCCCAAGTGCGCGCCCTGGACAAAAAGGTGAAGGCGCGAGAGGAGTTGATTCGGACCGTACAGGCCCAAATCACGAATTCGGACCGTGAAATCCGTCGGCAGAAAAATGAAATTGCACGTTTGGACGGGGAAATCAAAACCCTGAAAGAGAAGTACGCGGGTATGATTCGCGAGGCCCAAAAGCGCGGCACGCCCAGCAGCGCGCTCGCCTTTGTCTTTGCCTCGGACGACCTGCAGCAAGCCCTTAAGCGCCTCTACTTCCTGCGTCAATACAGTGGCTTTCGTCAAACGCAAGTGGAAGAAATCAAAGCCCTTCAGGCCGAAAAAGCCAAGGCCATCACCGCCATTGAAGCCGAGCAGGGCCGCAAACGCCAACTCTTGGGCCAAGAAGTTGCCCAAAAGCAAGAACTCGTCGCCGAAAAGAGCCAACAAGAGGCCGCCGTCGCCAAACTGAAGAAGAAGGAGAGCCAAATCGCAACCGACATCAAGAAGAAGCGCAGCGAACTGCAAAAGCTCGAAAAACAGATCCAGAAAATCATTCAAGACGAACTGAAGCGCCAGCGCGAGGCCGCCCGCAAACAAGCCGAGGCCCAAAACCCCGGCAGCACCACCCAAACGGGCAGTTCCTCCACCTCCTTCGCCTTAACGCCCGAGGGCGCCGCCCTGGCCAAGGACTTTGCCAGCAACAAGGGCAAGCTCCCCTGGCCCGTCGAGCGCGGCATCATCACCCAAAACTTTGGCGAGAACCCCGTGCCCGGCACGTCAGGGGTGACCATCAAGAATCCAGGGGTGGACATTGGGACGCCGAGTAAGTCGGGCGTTCGGGCCGTATTCAATGGCGAAGTGTCTACCGTTGTGCGCATTCCCGGAGCGAACCGAGTGGTCCTCATTCGCCACGGTAACTACTTCACGGTCTACTCCAACCTGGACGAGGTCTACGTGAAGACCGGCGACAAAGTGACTACCAAGCAATCCATTGGCCGCGTGGCTGCCGATCCCGAAACGGGCGAATCCACGCTGCACTTTGAGCTGTGGATGGATACCAACAACCAGGATCCTAAGCCTTGGCTGGGGCGGTAGGGAGCTGGTAGGCTAGAGGGCTAGAAAGCTCGGGCTGCGCCCTGAAGCTAGAAAGCACGCGCTGCGCGCTGAAGCCTTTTCGATTAAACGTTTAATCTCTTTTGCGCTTGAAGTGTGTGGTGGACCTTCGCCGCGCGCCGGAACTTTCCGTTGTTTTGCCAATCTCTAGCCTTCTAGCCACAGCGCGAAGCGCGTGCCCTCTAGCTCTCCAGCTCTCCAGCTTAATCCTCCAACAACGTCCAGCCCTGGCTCAAAAGAGGCTCAGCCACCTTGAACTTCACCTGTTTTTTCTCGCCGGAAACAATGTTGGCGATGGTGACGAGGTCATTTCGGCCAATTTTCTTGCCTGTGGTAACGGGAGTCCGGGGAGCTGCAGGAGCGGGGGCGCTTGGAGCGGCACCGCGGGTGGGGGCGGCGGGAGCCTCACTGCCGGGGCCGCTGGTCTGCAGGGCCTCGCGGCGGGGCGCGGGGGCTGGAGCGCG
>JAYQOY010000085.1:0-5006 GCA_038145075.1 Schleiferiaceae bacterium
AATTTCCAGATTTCAAAGGGTTTGCCTCCCCAGCCGTAGCGCGTTTGGCGGTAAAAGAGCCCCCCGCGAGGCGCTAAAAAGAGGGCAAGGAGTGGCGTCATCCACGAGAGCAAGAGCAAACAGCCCAGCAATGCGCCCAGGAGGTCGAGGGCGCGCTTGAGCCAGGCGCGTAGGCCTTGGCTGAGGGGTTCGGGGCGGAGTTCCAAAATGGGAAGATCGCCGAGGGGCAGGATGCGGGTGCGCTGGGCGCCCAGGAAGCCGAGGTCGGGAACCAGGCGGAGGCGGAGGCTGTGGGCATCGGTCCATTCGAGGGCTTCGACGGCTAGGTCGGGGGCGACCCAGAGTTCGTCGAGGGATTCAGGGTTGAGGTCGGAGAGCTGGGAGGCGTGCTGAACGAGGCGGTAGCCGTATTCAGGGTGGCGTTCGAGTTCGGCATGGACGCGTTGCCAGGGGCCATGGAGGCCGACGGTGGCCATTCGGCGCAATCCCACGCCGGAGCGGTACCGGGCGCGAAGCATTCGGACCCAGAACATCCGAAACGCCGTGCCCAACACGGCATAGGTGCCCAAAAAGAGGAGCAAAAAGGCGCGCGAATAGAAGGTGGACGTCTTGAGGGAGACCACCCAAACCGCTAGAAGTGCCGCGTGCACGAGGAAAAGGCGGTAAAAACGGGAAAGGACACGCCGAATTTCTACCCCCGCCGGCAGCCGGTGCACCCCTAGCCCCAAGGCCAAGGCCAGCCAAAGCAGCATCACCAGGGCGAAAAGCGTGACGTATTGGTCGTAGTAGAGGGGGTTTTCGGCGCGAAGATCGCCAAAGCGAACGCTCGCCCAGCCCAAGAAGGAGGCGGCCAACAGCAGGCCATCGCCGAACAAAAGACCGGCTTCGGAGGGGCTTGTGCGATTTGCGTCCATGAGGGCTTGAAGTTAACCCTAAATTTGAGCATGGCATCGTGGAACGCAGATACCCCCATCACCTACCTCAAAGGCGTGGGTCCGCAACGGGCGCAGGCGCTGGCGGGCGAGCTGGGCATTCGGACCTACGAGGACTTGATGCAGCACTTTCCGTTTCGGTACATGGACCGGTCGGTACTGTATTCGGCGGGCCAGGTGGAGGCCGGACCCGCGGAGGTGCAGGTTCGAGGCGTGCTGAGCCACGTGCAAACCCAGGGCGGAGGCCCCAAGAAACGCTTAACCGCCCAACTGATCAGCCCCGACGGCAGTGTGGAGCTGGTGTGGTTCAAGGGCATTCGCTGGGTCGAAAAGTCCTTGAAGCCCGGCGAGGACTATGTGGCGGTGGGGCGCGTGACGGACTTTCAGGGGCGCAAAAACATGGCGCATCCAGAGCTCGAAACCTGGGCCTCCTTCCAGCAAAGTCCCGTTCAGGGCTTGTTTCCCGTCTACTCCACTACGGAGAAGCTCAGCAGCATGGGCTTGCACGCACGCGGACTGAGCAAACTGATTCAGAGCTTGTTTCAGGAATGGCCCGCGCAAGGCGGCGACTGGTTGCCTGCCTCCATCGTGCAACAGGCCGGCTGGGCCTCGCGCAACGAATGCCTGCGCCTCATGCACTTCCCGAGCGATCCAAACGCCCTCGCCAAAGCCCGCCAGCGCTTGGCCTTTGAAGAGATTTTTTTGGACCAGTTGGTCTTTGCCTTTAAGCGCAGAGCGAGCTTGAACCAGCAGGGCGGCTTAGTGTTTCAAGCCGTCGGCGACGCGTTTAACCAATTTTATTCGGAGCATTTGCCCTTTGAATTGACGGGCGCCCAAAAGCGCGTGCTCAAGGAGATTCGGAAAGACACCGCGAGTGGCCTGCATATGAACCGCTTGGTGCAGGGCGATGTAGGTTCGGGCAAGACCATGGTGGCCTTTATGGCGCTGCTCATGGCCATAGACAACGGCTTCCAAGGCTGTTTGATGGCGCCCACGGAAATTCTGGCGCAGCAGCATTTTGCCAGTTTGCAGCCCTGGTGCGAGGCCTTGGGCTTGCGCATCGGTTTGTTGACGGGTTCGGTAAAAGTTTCGGCCCGAAAGCCCCTGCTCGAAGCCCTCAAAAGCGGCGATTTGCACATCCTCGTCGGCACCCATGCCGTCCTCGAAGATCCGGTCGAATTCAAGCAGCTCGGCATGGCCATCGTGGACGAACAGCACCGATTTGGCGTCGCCCAGCGCGCGCGGCTCCGCAAAAAAAACGCCATCGCTCCGCATATATTAGTCATGACGGCTACGCCCATCCCGCGCACCTTGGCGATGAGCCTCTACGGCGACCTGGACCTTAGCGTCATTGACGAGCTTCCCCCTGGCCGCCAACCCATTCAAACCGTCCACCGCACCGACCACAACCGCCTCAAAGTTTGGGGCTTTCTCAAGGAAGAAATCGCCAAGGGCCGACAGATTTACATCGTTTACCCGCTCATCGAGGAAAGCCAAAAAATGGACTACAAAGACCTCATGGACGGCTACGAAAGCATTTGCCGCGACTTCCCGCGCCCCCAGTACGAAATCAGCATTGTCCACGGCCGCATGAAATCCGAAGACAAAGAATGGGAAATGGGGCGCTTCGCGCGCGGCGAAACCCAGCTCATGGTGGCCACCACCGTCATCGAAGTCGGGGTGAACGTGCCCAACGCCAGCGTCATGGTCATCGAAAATGCCGAACGCTTCGGCCTCAGCCAGCTGCACCAATTGCGCGGCCGCGTGGGCCGCGGCGCCGACCAATCCTACTGCATTTTGATGACGGGCGACAAGCTCAGCGAGGACGGGAAAGTCCGCATCGAAACCCTATGCCGCACCAACGACGGCTTCGAAATTGCTGACGTCGACCTTCAACTTCGCGGTCCCGGCGACGTCATGGGCACCCGCCAATCGGGCATGCTGGACTACAAAGTGGCCAATTTGGGGCAGGACCAGCAGCTCATCGAATGGGCCCGTCAAAAAGCCCAATCCACCGTCCAAGACGACCCTCGCCTGGAGCGCCCTGAACATGCAGCCCTCCGCATGCGTTTTACCGACTACGCCCGCCACCGAATGGCTTGGGGCACCATCGCCTAATTGGCACGCTTTCTGCGACATTCAGATCTCCTAGCCTCCCATGAAACTGCGCCCCCCTAAAATCCGTCCCTTCTGGAAGTCGCTGCACCTCACGCACCGCTTCTACCGCATCACGGGCGGCTACCGCTTCCTGATGGAGGGCTTCCGCAAACTCGGCTTGGGCCTCCTCGCCTTTGGGGTGGCGATTTGGGCCATCAACACGTATTTGGTGGATTTGCAATGGGTGACCGAATGGGTGACCGCCCACCTGCACTGGACCTTTGTCGTGCTGGTATTGGGACTTTCGGAAGTGGTTTTTGGCATCCTACCGCCCGATTTTTTCATCCTCTGGGCGCACACGTTTTCACATCCTTGGGCCATGGTCCTCTTGCTCGCCACCGTTTCCTACGCGGGCGGACTTGCCAGCTATTGGATCGGTCAACGCTTGCATCATGTCCCCAAAATCAAAGAACTCGTCGACGTTCGCTTTGCTTCGCATTTCACCCAGATTAAACGTTTCGGCGGGCTGCTCATCTTCCTCGCCGCGCTGACACCCCTTCCCTTTCCCCCGGTTTGCACGGTCGCTGGCGTGGTCAACTTCCGCTTCCGCTGGTTCCTTTGGGTTGCCGCCACCCGCTTTTTACGCTTCTTCCTCTACGCGCTCTTCATTTTTGGCCTGGTTTAGGGCCCCTTTTTTCGGCCCGAACGTCCCCCTCCCGCCCATAGGTCAAAACCGGCGAAGGCCGTATTTTTGCGCCTATGCAGATTTCTAAGGACTGGCTCCACGACTACTTACCTGTCGCCATCAGCGCCACGCGCATGGCCGAACTTCTCACCGCCACCGGTCTGGAAGTTGAAAAAGTTCACGAAGTAGACGCCGTACCCGGCGGCCTTCGCGGCGTGGTCGTGGGCGAAGTGCTCACGGTCGTCAAGCATCCCGATGCGGACCGCCTCCGTTGCACCACCGTAACCATCGGCGGCGAACAGCCCCTCGAAATCGTTTGCGGCGCCCCCAACGTCGCCGTCGGCCAAAAAGTACCCGTCGCCACCATTGGCTGCACACTCTACCCCAGCGGCTCCGAAGAGGGCTTGACCATCAAAAAAGGCAAAATCCGCGGCCACGTTTCAGAAGGCATGATCTGCGCCGAAGACGAGCTCGGCTTAGGCCAGTCCCACGACGGTATCCTGGTCCTTGACCCTTCCGCGGTCGTAGGCCAGCCCTTGAGCGAACACCTGGGCTTGGAGAGCGATACCGCCCTGGAAATTGGCCTAACGCCCAACCGTATGGACGCCATGAGCCACATGGGCGTTGCCCGCGACCTGCGCGCCGCCCTTTTGCGCCACGATGAAGAGGTTTTGTGGAGCCCCCCCATGCTGAGCGAATGGCCCAGCGTTGGTTCCGGCCTCACCTTGGACATCCAAGACCCAAGTGCTTGCCCCCGCTACTTCGCCCTAAAGGTGGAAGGCGTCTCTGCCGTCCCCTCTCCCGAATGGTTACAGCGTCGCCTCAAGACTATCGGCGCTAAGCCCATCAACGCCTTGGTGGACATCACCAACTACGTCCTGCACAGCGTGGGCCATCCCTTGCACGCCTTTGACAGCCGCGCCATTCAAGGCAACGCCATTCTCGTGCGCCGCGCATCTTCGGGCGAGGCCTTCACTACGTTAGACGGCGTAGCGCGAACCCTGCACGCAGACGACCTCGTCATTGCCAACGCTACGGACGCCATGGCTATGGCCGGTGTCTTTGGCGGTTTGAAGTCCGGCGTTCAGGCGGATACCACATCCATCGTCTTGGAATCTGCGTGGTTTGACCCCGTCGTAATCCGAAAGGGCGCCAAGCGCCACGGCCTCAACACCGACGCCTCATTCCGCTACGAGCGCGGCGTGGACCCCGACCTCGGCACCGAAGCCTTGGAATTGGCTTGGACGCTCTTGCAGAGCATCTTCCCGGACGCCAAAGTCACGGGCTACGAC
>JAYQOY010000086.1:0-4746 GCA_038145075.1 Schleiferiaceae bacterium
GTGCCGCGGCCCGCAGCCTTGGGGGCATTATGGCCTGAAAATGGGCATTTCGCCTCGGAACTGTTCACGTTGTAGGAAGTTTTACCAGAAAGAGCGTCGTTGGACATGGTTTATGATTAGAAGAATTGATTAGGGAAAACGCGCAGATGGCGCAGAAGTTTTCAAGCGTAAAAATATATGTTCTCAATTTGAATTTACCATTTGTCCGTAGTTTCCTGAGGTTCAGTGCAACTACAACAATCGGGAAATGCTAGGCATAAACAGTCTCAACGCGTTACTTGATTGTTAACGATTAGTAAACACACTCTCGATAATCCTTAATATTCCCCTAACACACAGCAATGACCTTTGTCCGCATGAAAATCACCCCTATGTTACGCTCGTATTATTTCTTCTTACTATGCGTCGTATTGAGTCAAGCCTCAAATGCCCAGCAAGGAGCCGGTCAGAGCTTTGGAAACGGATTGCTCAATTACACGGCAGCTGACAAAAGTTTCAGTGTGAAATTCGCTCCTCGTTTTCAAACTCGTTATTATGCTGCGGCATTTGCCAAAGATCACTATGGAACGATTGACCAAACTTTTTTAATCCGTCGGGCACGCTTCAAATTTGATGGATGGGCCTATTCTCCGTCTATTATCTACAAATTAGAATATGGGCTTTCAAACGATGATTTGTCCGGTGGAAGTGAATTCACCAAAAACACGGATCGACTTATTTTGGACGCTATCATTCGCTGGAAATTTGCGCCAGGATTTGAGCTTTGGGCTGGACAAACAAAGCTTCCTGGCAACATTGAACGCGTAGTATCCTCCGCAAATTTGCAGTTCATTGACCGATCTATTTTAAATAGTTTCTTCAACATTGACCGCGATCAAGGGATGCAGCTCCGTCATAGAACCTCTTGGGGGAATTCCTTTGTGACTCGGGAAATTTTTGCCATATCCCAGGGTGAAGGGAGGAATGTCGCAACCGGAAATCAGGGCGGCCTGGAATACACTGCGCGCATTGAACTCTTACCTTTTGGCGAATTCGCAGACAAGGGCGATTACGTAATGTCCGCCATTCATCGGGAAGAAACCCCTAAGCTCATGCTCTCGTACACCTATGACTTGAATCACCGCGCAGTGAAAACAAGAGGCAATATGGGCTCCTATATGTATTTAAGTGATGGGGCTTTGTATGAGTCCACCATCGAGACCCATTTCATTGATGCCATGTTCAAATTTGGAGGCTTTAGCTTTATGGGAGAATGGGCACTTCGGAGTTCCAACAACCCATTTGCCACAAACAAAGATGGAAGTTTAACCGGCGATGTTATAGGCATAGGTTCTGCTTGGAATGCATGTGCAGGTCAATTTATTTCGCCCAAAGTGGAAGTTGCCGCACGTGCCTCCTCGGTGACGTTTGATCCCATCACGGCACTGAAGAACAAAACAGAGGTAACCCTTGGTTTGAACAAGTTCATCTCTGGTCACAACCTTAAAGTTCAGTCCGACCTCGGGTATTTGTGGAGCAACGGTTCGCCCAATTCTGTGAGCTTCAGAACTGGATTTGAATTGCACTTTTAAGCACTTCTTCAGGGGGAAGCGTTGTACCTTCCCCCCATGCGCAAAACCTATCCCCACGTAGACGACTACCTCCAAGACCAAGGCCTCTGGCAGGAAGAACTTTCGGCCCTCGTAGATATCCTTCGCGATACGGAGCTGGAAGAGACGACCAAATGGTCTACGCCCGTGTATGTGTACCGCGGCACCAATTTGGTCGGTCTAGGTGCGTTTAAAAACCACTGTGCCATCAGTTTTTTCAATGGGGCTTTGTTGCCTGATCCTGAGGGAGTGTTGACCAAGCCGGGCGAAAACACCCAGGCAGGGCGCTGGATCAAATACACCTCGCTAGCGTCTATCCAGAAGGACCGGAAGATGCTCCAGCAGTACATTCAGGACGCCATGGATGCAGAACGTGCAGGCCTGAAAGTGGAGATGAAGACGGTGGACGACTATGAGGTGCCGGAAGAACTCACGGAGGCTTTTAAAACTGATGCCCCGCTGGCAGAGGCTTGGGGCGCGCTGACCCCCGGCCGGCAAAGGGCCTACATCCTCTTTATCGCTGGCGCAAAACAGTCCGCCACGCGCGCAGATCGCATTGCCAAATACCGCCCCCGCATTCTAAAGGGCAAGGGCATGAACGACTGCATCTGCGGCTTGTCTAAACGCATGCCCAACTGCGACGGCTCACATAACCAATTGAAAAGTGCCTGAGATAGTTTAACACTGCGCCTTTAAACCGACCCGAATGCGAAACCTCCTGCTCCTCTGTTTCATCCTGGCTAGCTCCCTCCACGCTAGCGCCCAGGAAGCGCTTACCACTAGAACGGAAACGCCCGATATCCCTCCAGGCATCCTCATCCACCACGTGTACTTTTGGCTTGAGCACCCGGATTCCGTTGAAGACCAGGCCGCCCTTCTTCAGGGGCTTGAAACCCTACGCGACATCCCGGGTGTCCTCTTTTTAGTCACGTGTACCCCTGCTCCAACGCTTGCGCGTGATGTGATAGTCAGCGACTGGTCCGTGTCCGAAATGATTCAATTCCCATCGGTAGAAGCCCAGGATGCCTACCAGTCGCACCCCATCCATCTGGCCTTTATTGAAAATTACCAGCACTTATGGAAAAAGGTGGTCGTCTACGACGGGATGACTACTCCTTGAAGGCAGGCCTTACCACGCAGACTTGAACGCCTTTTTACCCCCTACAATGGGCAGTAGGAGTTCCGTGTTCTTTAAGTCTATGGTCAATTCTGTACCGGCTTCTGGGTGCAGCGTAAACTCTTGGTCACTAGAAAAAATCATGAGTCCAATTTGTTGCCCCGCAGGAATGACCTGGTCGTCCGGTTGCAGATCAAAGCTCAAGGAATAATAGGTGCCTGGCACAAGTGGCTCACTGCTGCGCAAGCTCGCATGGTTTTGAGGATCGGCCCATCCACGGGTAATGATGTTGTGGTATATGGGCGTTCGATCTGAGGAATCCCAGGGCAAGGACACTAACCAAACGGATAGGTTTGCGGCGGGTTTAGATGAAGCCAAGCGAATGCGTACCGTCGCCAGACCTGAAAGGTGAACGGCCTCTTTTAGAACAGGTGTAACGTAAAGCAACCTGTGGTTAGATACGGATGCCCTGGCCAAATCAGCCCCAGAATACGCGACGTCATCCACCAAACGTTCACGTCCAGCGCGCGGCTTTTTCAAGCTCAAGCGCCCCACGGCACTTCCGCCTTTTCGCAGATGCACGGCGACGGGTTCCGCGGCGGGGTTGGGAAAATCCGCATACGGGGTGGGCTCGGAGCGCATATCCCCTTCCCGCACAATCCAGGCTTTGGGTTCTTCCTCGACACCGTTTTCGACATCCCATAAAAAATGGGTAAACCACTTATTCATCATCTCCAAGGGAGGGGGGCCACCATGGCCACCTTGGTGGTAATAGATTTGAACAGGCAAGCCCATATCCTTGGCCGCCTGGTAGATGCGGTTGCTGTGCTCAGGCATCACATTCCAATCATTGAAACCGTGGGACATCAGGAGTGCAGCGCGCATCGGCGCAAGGTCATGGAGGTAATCACGACCGGCCCAAAAGTCATTGTAATCCCCTGTAGCTCGGTCCATGTTCGCCCGCATGACTTCGTCCCGAACGGTTCTATTTCCAAACGCGCGTTTGGATTCCTCACCGCTATGGATGAATTCATAGAGCACATCAATATCCTCGCCGAGATACCCGCCTGGACTGCGCACTAATCCATTCGATCGGTAGTAGTGGTAATACGAGGTATTCGGAGCCACGGGGATGATGGCCTTCAACCCTTCCACGCCCGTTGTAGCCGCTGCAAGAGGTAAGGTGCCATTGTACGAAGTTCCCGTCATGCCCACCTTTCCAGTGGACCAATACGCATAGACTTTTTCGTCTCCCGCGCGCGTAGAGTACCCGTTGTCTTTGCCCGAAAGCCATTCAATCACCGCCTTGGGCGCTAGGGATTCATTATCTCCTCCCACCGTCGGTGAACCGTCCGAAAACCCCGTTCCAGGCGAGCTGGAGTGCACCACTACAAATCCTCTTGGAACCCACGTGTTTATTTGTGAATTCGAAAGAATCGGGCGTTCGCCTTTTCGCTCCACTTCAGTATGCCTTGGCGGTTCTGGCACTTCCCCCAATTCATGCTTTACGTTCCAAAAAAGATCCCGATCATTTCCTGCCGTTCCTGCATAATACGGGCTACTTTCATAGATAACTGGAAGTTTCAGGCCAAAATTCGTTTGCACCGGGCGGGTAACTGCGACGTACATACGGTCCAAAAGCCCATCTCCATCCGAATCGAACTCGGTTTCCACCCAAAGGTCCTCCCGAATCCAGGAATCCGGATTTGCAAAGCCTGCAACTACTTGGGCTTGACCGCTAACAATGTGTGGGGTCTCTTGACCTCCCGCAAAAGGGGCAAAAACGTAAAAGCCTAGTGCAAATGCGAGCATCCCTTTGATCATGGTACGCGTAAATTATGGATTGATAACCGTTAAGGTATTTCAAAATCTTCAAGCAAACCGGGCCTTCACCATTCCCGATAGATGTTCAGTAAATTCTGAACACCCTTTTGGAATCCCGGGAGATTCCACGAGGTGCTTCTGGATATCTTAGAAATCAATAACTTAGGAATAGAAAATCTCAATGCTATTATTCGAAAATCCATGAATCTGACTGTT
>JAYQOY010000087.1:0-4511 GCA_038145075.1 Schleiferiaceae bacterium
TTCCGCTCCGAACGCGGCGTAGACCCTAGCCTCGGCCCCGAAGCTTTGGAACTCGCCTGGACACTGCTGCAGAGCATTTTCCCAGACGCCAAGGTTACGGGCTACGACGCCTTTGAGTCCGCCGACGCCCCCTTTGGCGACCGCGTCGTCCACATCGACACGCAGCGCATCCAAGCCAGCATCGGCGAAGCCATTCCTGTGGACCGCATGCGCAGCATTCTTCAATCCCTGGACATCCACGTGACCGCCGAAGCGGGCAGTGCTTGGACCCTTGCGGTACCTGCCTACCGCTGGGACGTTTCCCGTGAAGCGGATATCGCCGAAGAAATATTGCGCATTTACGGCTTCAATGCTATCTCCTTCCCTCCGGCCATGCGCTCGCACGTGGCCCACGAGGACCGCATTAGCCCCGAAATGCTGCGCCGCAAAGCGGCTGACTACCTGGTGGGCCAGGGCTTGTTCGAGATCATGAACAACTCGCTGACGCGCGCGCAAGCCTATGAAAAGCACCCCAGCATCCCCGCCGAAAGCGTCGTGCCCGTCTTGAATCCTTTGAGCCAAGATTTGGGTGTGATGCGTCCCAGCTTGATGCTCGGCGGTCTGGATGCCGTGAGCTACAACGCCAAGCGCCAAAACGCCGATGTAGCCTTGTTTGAGTTTGGCCGAACCTACCACCAATCCGCGGATGGCCTGTCTGAGCGCAATGCCCTTGGCCTTTGGCTCGCCGGGAGTTACCCCGGTCCCCACTGGATGACCGGCGAAGCAAAAATTAACTTCTTTGCCCTCAAAGGATTAGTTCTTGGACTATGCCAACGCTTTGGCTTGATCGTCGAAGAACAAGCCCTAGACGCCGAAGGCGGCGAGTTTGCCGGCGGAGTTCGCTTGACCGTAGGGGGTCAAACCCTAGCCTCTTTGGGCTGGGTAGACGACTGGGCCCTCCAGCAAGCGGATCTCAAGCAACCCGTTTTGGCGGCGCGCATCGATTGGGACCGTTTTGTCAAGGCGGCCTCTCGCGTGAAAATTGCCTACCGCGAACCGTCCAAATTCCCCAAAGTCACCCGCGATTTGGCCCTCATCGTAGATGCGAGCCTGAGCTACGGCGCGCTCTACAGCTGCCTCCGCCAGGTCAAGGAAAAAACCTTGCAAAGCATTGAGCTCTTTGATGTCTACCAAGGGAAAAATTTGCCCGATGGAAAGCTGTCCTACGGCATGCGTTTCACCTTCTTGGATCCGAACAAAACGCTTCAAGACGCACAGGTGGACGGCGCCATGGCCAAATTCTTGAAGGCCGCGGAAGAGGGTGTAGGCGCAACGTTGCGCTAAGCCTAAAAAGGAATTGGTACTTCGGGCTTCGGGCAAAACGAAAGGTAAAAGAGGCCCTTCAACCCTTCAACCCTTAAACCCTTCAACCCTTTAACCCTTCAACCCTTAGACTGCCCTAGCCCTCAATCACCTCGCCCAGCGCGTTCTGGTAGGGCTTGGCGTAGTCGCTCACCATGCCCCAATCCTCGTCGTCTACGCGGATGGCGCCTTTGGTAACATGGCCGAGGAGGTCAAACTCTACGCCATTGAGCATCATGAGGTCGATGAAAGACTCTTCGTTCTCGGGGGTAACAGAAACCACAATTCGGCTCTGGCTCTCCCCAAAGAGGTAAGCGTCGGGACGAATTTCCACATCGGTGGTGATATCAAAGCCCAGTCCGCCTTGCATGGCAGATTCCAACATGGCGATAAAGAGACCGCCTTCGGACACGTCGTGCGCCGAAGCAATCACGCCTTTGCGGATGAGTTCCTTGAGTTGCTCTTGGTTGGCGTACTCTTCCTCCAAGGAAAAGAAGGGAACGGGAGAAGCCTCAATGCCGTGGTGGTGCACCAAGTACTGGCTGGACGAAATATCGTCGCGAGACGTACCCAGCATGTAAATCAAGTCGCCCTTGGCTTTGAAAGGAATCGTGGTCACGTGCTTCGTGTCTTCTACCAGACCAATCATCGCGATGGTGGGCGTTGGGAAGACAGGCTCGATGCGGTTGCCAATTTGCGTTTGGTTGTAGAAGCTCACGTTGCCCCCGGTCACCGGGGTCGCAAACTTTTCACAGGCTTTGCCCATGCCCTTGATGGCGCCGACAAACTGCCAGTACACTTCCGGATTGTAGGGGTTGCCAAAGTTCAAACAGTTGGTGATAGCCGAGGGTACGCCGCCGGAACAGACGATGTTTCGGGCATTTTCAGCGACCGCAATCATGGTGCCCACTTCGGGGTCGGCATGCACGTAGCGGCTGTTGCAATCTACGGTCATGGCAATGGCGCGCTTGGAGCCTTTGACATTGACAATGGCGGCATCGCTCGCTTCGTTGGTGGAGCGGTTCTTGGTGCCCACCATGGAGTCATACTGCTCGTAGACCCAACGCTTAGAGGCGATATTGGGCAGGCCGGCCAGCTCTAGGGCGACGCTTTGAAGATCTTCGGGGCAGGGAACCAGGTCCATGTCGAAGTTCTGGTACTCCGTGTAGTAGGCGGGCTCGCGGGTTTCGCGGTAGTAGATGGGGGCACCGCCGCCCAACACGAGGGACTCGGCGGGAATTTCGGCCAGTTTTTCGCCGTGCCAGAAGTAGCGCACGTAGGGGCCTTCGGTCACAACACCGATAGCCTCACAGTGAATGTCCCATTTTTCAAAGATGGCCTCCACATCGGCTTCGCGGCCTTTGTCGACGACCACGAGCATGCGCTCCTGGGATTCAGACAAGAGAATCTCCCAAGGCTCCATGCCGTCTTGACGCGTCGGAACTTTGTCCAAATCGATGTCCATACCTACGCCGCCGCCTGCAGACATTTCGCTCGTTGAGCAGGTGATGCCTGCGGCACCCATGTCCTGCATGCCCATGACGGCGCCCGTTTTCGCAAGCTCCATCGTGGCTTCCAAGAGCAATTTCTCCTGGAAGGGATCGCCCACCTGAACGGATGGGATGTCGTTGGCCGAATCTTCGCTCAAATCCTTGGACGCAAAAGCGGCACCGTGAATGCCGTCGCGGCCCGTGGACGAGCCCACAATGTACACGGCATTGCCGACGCCCTTGGCCTTGGCGGAAATTTGCTGGCCCACTTCGACAATACCCGCTGAGAAGGCATTGACCAGGGGGTTCTGCTCGTAGCACTTGTCAAAGTAGACTTCGCCTCCCACCGTGGGGATGCCAAATGAGTTGCCGTAGTTGCCAATGCCTTTAACCACACCCTTGACGAGCCACTTCGTGCGCGCCGTGGTGGGATCGCCAAAGCGCAAACTATTCAGCTGGGCAATGGGACGCGCCCCCATGGTGAAGATGTCGCGGTTGATGCCGCCCACACCGGTGGCAGCTCCTTGGTAGGGCTCCACGGCGGAGGGGTGGTTGTGGGATTCAATTTTGAATGCACAGGCCAAGCCTTCGCCAATGTCCACCAAGCCGGCGTTTTCTTCGCCCGCTTTGGCCAGCATGTGCGGACCTTCTTTGGGCAGGGTCTTCAGCCAAACAATGGAGTTTTTGTAGGAACAGTGCTCGGACCACATAACCGAATAGACGGAAAGCTCTGTGAAGTTGGGCGTTCGGTCCAAGACTTCGCAAATCTTGTCAAATTCCTCGGGAAGGAGGCCTAATTCTTTGGCGGTTTCAACCGTAGTAAGGGCAGCAGAGTCCATGTGCAATTCTTTGTCGCAAAGGTACGACCCTCCCTACCTACCTTTCGGGCATGAAAGCACATTTGTACGCCTTTTTTGCACTGCTCATTGTGAGTATCGCAGGCTGCGGTCCCGCCTTTCTGGTGGATACCACTTTGATGAACGCGCACATTGCCCAATTTGAGGGCGATAGCCTCTACTACATCTACGGCCACGTGGCGATTCGCGATGGAAAAATTCTGGGCATTACCCCCGTCGTGGAGGGCCGAAATGACATTCCCAGCGCGCACGATACCGTGGACCTCCAAGGAGCCTATGTCTATCCCGGATTTATCGATGCGCATGCCCACTTTTTAGGCCAGGGTTTGGCGATGAATTCGGTCAATTTGTGGGGCGCCCGCTCCTGGTCCGAATGCGTTCAACGCGTCCAAACCTTCATCGCCGAACACCCCGATGCCGAAGTCATCCGCGGCCGGGGCTGGGACCAAAACGACTGGCCCGGCGCTGCCTACCCCACCGCCAACGAACTCGAGGGCCTAACGGACAAACCCATCGTGCTCAGCCGCATTGACGGCCATGCTGTGGTGGCCAACCGCGTGGCTTTGGCGCTTTCCGGCATCACCGGCGACAGCCGCATCGAGGGCGGCGAAGTGCTCCTCGACGCCCAAGGGCAGCCCACCGGCGTCCTGATTGACAACGCCGAAGGCCTCCTACAAATCGCCCAGCCCAGCGAAGACGAGCGCATCGAAGCCCTCCTCGCCGCACAAGACCGCTGCTACCGCTTAGGGCTTACCGCTGTCCACGACGCCGGCCTGGCCACCGAAGACATCGACCTCATCCACCGCCTCCAACAGGACGGTCA
>JAYQOY010000088.1:0-4496 GCA_038145075.1 Schleiferiaceae bacterium
CCCCATCACCGAAGATGCGCCCGTCAAAGCGGCCGAATCCCCCTACGGCAACACCAAGCAAATCGGCGAGGAGATCATTCGGGAAACCGCTGCGGCCAAGGGCTTGAAAACAATAGCCTTGCGCTATTTCAATCCTATCGGGGCGCATGCCTCTGCCCGCATCGGCGAACTCCCACTGGGCGTCCCCCAAAACTTGGTTCCCTTCATTACCCAGAGCGCGGCAGGCCTTCGCGGCCCCTTGAGCGTCTATGGCAACGACTACCCCACGGAAGATGGCACCGCGGTTCGCGACTACATCCACGTGGTGGACTTGGCAGAAGCACACCGCGTGGCACTGGAACGCCTGATACACGGCCAGGGCCAAGACCCCATGGAAGTTTTCAACCTGGGTACGGGCACGGGCTCCTCGGTACTGGAAGTGATTCAATCATTTGAGCGCGCAACAGGCCAGACTTTGGGCTGGGCCTATGCCCCCCGACGGGCGGGCGATGTCATCGCGGCCTATGCGGACACGACCAAAGCTCGGGAGGTCCTGGGCTGGGTGGCCGAAAAGTCCTTGGACGAGGCCATGCGGGATGCCTGGGCCTGGCAGGTGGCCTTAGGTTCGGATAGCCAAAAGCCGTGATGTACCTTAGAGGGGCATGAAACACTGGATAGGCATCGTCTTCGCATGGGTTTTCGCCAGCTCGCTCTGGGCGCAACCCCTTTCTTTTTCCATCCCCAAGACCAAAACCTTTGTCCTGACTTCTGGGGAGGCGGATTTTGACCTGCAGGTGCAAAACCTGGAAGCCCCCGACGCTTTTTCCAAGCAAGCCGCCTTGCGCGAGATCAAAGCCGCCGCAGATGCGCGCTTTGGGGTCGCAGACTACAGTGCCCTACCTGCACAGCGCCGCTTGAAAACCACCGCTGAGGATCCCCTATTGCTGGATGAATTCGGTATGAAGCTGGTCTATCCCATCAACGGGGTGTCCTATGCCTTGGCGGGCGGAACGCCCAACGACAATACGGTGGCCTTCTCCAAGGACAGCATCCTTTTAGCCGCAGTGAATACGCGCATTTGGGCTTGGGACCTGAAGACGGACACCTTTCACTTTCCGCAGCAGTTTCTGTCTTTGACGCAGGCTTCGGGCATTCAGACCTCGGCCTACGCGAGCGATCCTCGTTTGCTCTACGATCATGCCGAAGACCGCTGGGTCCTGCTCTTCTTTGTGGGCAATACCCCGAGCACCAGCGAAATTGTGGTCTGCTTCAGCCAGACAAGCGATCCCGCCGACGGCTGGAACATGTACACGCTGCCGGGCAATCCCCTGAACAACAACCGCTGGAGCGACTTTCCCAGCATGGCCTTTACCGATGACAAGCTCGTGATGTCCATCAACCTCATCATTCCAGGCGTCAGCTGGCAGGTGGGTTTTGACGGCACGGTCATCTGGGAAATGGACAAGGCGGCGGGCTACAGCGGGGCGGCTGCTTTGCCATCCGAACTGCACCACGGCATTCAGTACAATGGGAAGTGGATTCGGAACTTGGTCGCGGTCAATGGCTGGAACGGCTATGTAAGCACGCCTATGTGGGCCTCTAACCGAAATTTCTCGGCCCAAAATGACACTATGTTCTTCCTCCGCCGCAACGACAGCGCCGTGGGCGGAACCCATTCCTATGACATTTTTAATGTCCCCACGACCATTCCCTATGGCGTACCGCCCGATGCACGTCAACCGTCGAGCGACCCCACCAATTCCAACTACCATCTGTCGACCAACGACGGACGCTGGTTAGGTGCCTTGGAGCTGAGTAATGGCTCGGTCCATGTGGTCAGTACCACGCGCGATTTTGCCACCAACCGCTGCGCCATCTACCACGGCGAGCTCCCCAATCCCTGGGTACCGGACAGTCTCTATGGACATATCATCGCGCATCCCAGCCGGGACCTCGGCTATCCCAATTTAGTGGCCATTGGCAACGAGCCCTGTGACCAGGAGTTGCTCATCGGCTTCAACCATTCCTCGACCACCGAAAAGGCCGGAGTGAGTGCGGTCTACCGGGGCAACGACGGCAGTTACTCCGACTTTGTAACTATCAAGGAAGGGGAGGGCGTTGTCAACAAGCTGAGCGGACCCGAACGTTGGGGCGACTACTTCGGCCTCCAAACCGTCTACCACGATCCCCAAAAAGTCTGGGCGGCTGGCTTTTACGCACTATTGAACGGAGGAAATTCGACCTGGTTTGGCTTGCTGCAGAGTCCAGATTCCACGGCCTTGCATGCGGAATTCACCGCCGAGGGCATCGGCTGCGATCAATCGTTGTCGGCTACCGTCATGGGCGGTGAACCGCCCTACACCTTCATTTGGAACGACCAAACAGGTGGCCCCAGCGTAGACGGAATCTGCTCCGGCGATACCGTGGAGCTGTACATCACGGATGCGCGCGGCTGTGTACGCTACGACCGCATTTACATGCCCTATTTGGACGTGGATGCCCCGGTCATTTTCCCCAACCCCACTCCCGGCGAGGCGCTGATGGCCTTCGACGCTCCAACCGCGGGTTCTGTGGAGGTGCGCGTCCTAGACGCAACGGGCCGAATGCTCTACCAGGCCGAACGCCAAGTCAAAGAGGGCCGCAACGAAGTCCAACTTTGGATGGGCCACCTCCCGCAAGGCCAGTACGTGGTTCACGTGCTCTTTGGCTCGCACCGCGCTGACCAATCCGAACCCCTAGAATTGGTCGCCCAAAAAGTGGTTGTTCTCCCAGGAAATTAAACGCATGAAAACCATCCTCATCACCGGCGGGGCCGGCTTCATTGGATCGCATGTGGTGCGCCGCTTCGTACGCAACCATGCAGATACGCGCATTGTCAATTTGGACGCCCTGACGTACGCGGGCAATTTGGAGAACCTAGTGGACGTGCAGGACGCGCCGAATTACCACTTCGCGAAGGTGGACATTCGGGACGCTGCCGCCATCGAAGCTTGCTTTGCGCAGTACCAGCCCGATGCCATCATTCACTTGGCAGCCGAAAGCCACGTGGACCGCTCCATCACGGACCCGATGGCCTTTGTGGAGACCAATGTGAACGGTACTGTCATCCTCCTTAATGCCGCTAAAGCCCTCTGGGCCGGCCACATGGAAGGCAAGCGCTTCTACCACATTAGTACGGATGAAGTTTTTGGTGCCTTGGGCGCAGAAGGCTTTTTTACCGAAGAGACCGCCTATAGCCCGAACAGCCCTTACTCCGCCTCCAAGGCTTCGAGCGACCACTTTGTGCGCGCCTACCACGAGACCTATGGGTTGCCGGTGGTGATTTCCAACTGTTCCAACAACTACGGACCCAACCACTTCCCCGAAAAGCTCATCCCTCTGATGATTCACAACATCCTGGAGGGCAAACCTTTGCCCGTCTATGGTGACGGCAAGTACACCCGCGACTGGCTCTACGTAGAAGACCACGCTGCTGCGATTGAAACCGTCTACTTGAAGGGCCAAAACGGCGAAACCTACTGCATCGGCGGTTGGAACGAGTGGCAGAATATTGATTTGGTCCGGTTGCTCTGCGACTTGATGGACGCTCGACTTCAAAAGCCAGCCGGGACCAGCCGGAACCTCATCACTTTTGTGAAAGACCGTCCCGGGCACGACCTGCGCTACGCCATTGACGCGACGAAAATTCACCGCGAACTCGGTTGGAAACCCGCGGAAACGTTTGAAACCGGCTTGGCCAAAACCATCGACTGGTACCTCGCCAATTCAGCATGGCTAAAATCCGTCACGAGCGGCACCTACCAAGCTTATTACGACGCGCAGTATGCCTCCGCATAAAGCTTGGGCCATCATTCCGGCCCGAATGGGTTCCACCCGCCTCCCCGGCAAGCCCCTTGCAGACATCGCTGGCAAGCCTATGATTCAGCACGTTTGGGAGCGGGTTTCTGAAGTGCTGCCCACCTTTGTGGCCACGGACGACGAACGCATCGCCCAAGTCGTTGAAGCCGCTGGCGGCATGGCCATTCTAACCTCTCCCAACTGCGTAAACGGCACTCAGCGCGTCACGGAGGCCCTTCATATTTTGGCCGAACAGGGCCAAAACCTCCCCGGCATTGTTCTTAACATTCAAGGCGACGAACCCCTCGTCTCCCCACAGGACATTATCACCTTGCTCAATCTGATGCTTCGCGACGAAGTCCAAATTGGCACCCTCGTCACGGCCGCCAAACCTGGCGATGCCGAGTCCGGCACCAACGCCTTTGCGGACAAAACCCCCGACGGCCGCTGCCATGCGTTTTCACGCAATCCCGCCTGCTGCGCCATCCAAGCGTGGCGCCACGTGGGCATGTACGGATTCAAAACCCATTTGCTCCCCGAACTCGTTGCCTTACCCGAAACTGAAAGCGAACTCCGCGAACGCCTCGAACAAGTCCGCTGGCTAGACCACGGCTACGCCATCTATGCCGCGGAAGTCAAAGCTGCAGGCATTGGGGTGGACAGCCCAGAGGATTTGGAGA
>JAYQOY010000089.1:0-4370 GCA_038145075.1 Schleiferiaceae bacterium
TGACTGTTAATCAGAGGGTCGCTGGTTCAAGTCCAGCAGGAGGAGCACCAAAAGCCATCTAGAAATAGGTGGCTTTTTTGGTTTTAAACCCCTATGTGGTATGTGGCATGCTTTGTCGCAGGCGCCGCTAAAAAGCCTACATTCGATTCAGAGGAACGGATCGAAGTATATGTGTTCCAAAGCATTTTCTCCTTAACCGCTTGAAACGAGTGTGGACCCATCACTGCTCGTTTGTGGCCCCATCTGAATGGATCTTACCGCACCTATGAAACACGTACTGACGTCTCTTCTAGTCCTTGGCGCAATCGCCGGCTCGGCCCAAACCTTGCCTTTCAACTTTGAATCTGCCACTCCGGGCATGGTTGGGTACGACAATGCCACCTTCACGATCGTCAGCAACCCCAGTACCACAGGCAACACCAGTGCGCAAGTGGCAAAAATTGTCAAGGTGACTGCCGGAGACCTTTTTGCCGGCGGAAAAATTACCAACGTAACCTCGCTCAACTTTAACAGCGCAGCCACCAGTGTCCTGTCCATGATGGTGTACACCACGGAGCCTGTTGGAACGGTGATCAAGGTGAAGCTCGAAAGCCCCTATACCAGCGAGGTGGACGCGGTCACCACCGTTAGCGGGATGTGGGAACCCTTGGAGTTTGATTTCGGCATTCCTGCCCCCTCTGGCAGCGCAGACCTCGTGATCATGCCACAACCATTTACCAGCGGGGGCGGAAAAACCTTTTATTTTGACGACATCAAACAAGTCGCCGCGCCTATTGCCCCCCTTCGGCCCAATTTGCCCATCACGTTTGAAACAGGAACGACGGCTGACCATTTCTTTTGCTTTGAAAGTGCCACGCTCTTGGTCGTGGCCAATCCGGATGTCTCGCCCTTGAATTCAAGTGCCCTAGTTGGCAAGTTGGTTCGCTATTTGGGCGCGCCCTATGGGGGAAGCGTCATTGAATTTTCCAACACTTTGGACTTTGTCAACCACCCAGTGATCACCATGAAGGTTTGGACCTCGGCGCCCATTGGCACCTATGTTACCCTAAAGGCCGAAAAACCCTTTTGGGGCGAGGAGCGAAGCGTTCAAACGACCAAATCAGGCGAATGGGAGTTGCTTTCCTTTGATTTCACCAATGCCCCAACGGACCTCTACAAATTGGCGTTCCTCTTTGACTTTACGGCGGGCAGCACCAATGTGGGCAATGGGGGCGCTTCGTCCACCTTCTATTTCGATGAAGTCAAATTTGCCAATGTGGCTTTGAGTACGGATCCCTCCATGGTGCGCGTGCCGGCAAACGCCTTCCCCAACCCAACCACGGACCGCTGGACCCTCGTTCAGCAAGAGGACCCGCTCAACCTCGTGGAGATCTTCCACCTAGACGGTCGCTTGATGGAGGTGTTGGACGCTCAGGGGGGGCAACGCTTGGAGATAGATGCCAGCGCCTATCCTTCAGGAGCCTATCTCGCCAAATGGACCACGTCAAGCGGTCAACAGGTTCTCAGGCTGATGAAACTTTAAAAGAGCCAGTTGCTTAAGCCACCATTAATACCCATCTGCTCCAAAATGGCGTATTCTGAACAGCCGGCGGACCGAATTCGCCAATAGTGGCCCACCCATATATCGGTCGAAAATGACTTATCTATTGAACCCATGAAACACCTCCTCACTATCAGTCTCTTCACGCTGCTTGCTTCTCCAATGGCCGCTCAATCCTCCGAATACAAAGTTTCCAGCTACCTCGCTGAAGGATTTAAAGCGCCAAACACCAACTACGAAGGGGAGGCTTGGCTCAATTTTGTCCTGCAATCCGACACGGGATTTGTCTACAACCTCACCCATGCCCATTTCAAAGCCAATTCTACCCTGGACTGGCACTACCATGCTACCCCTCAAGTGCTCGTGGTGGTTAACGGGGTAGGCTACTACCAAGAACGAGGCAAAGACCCAATTCTCATGAAGGAAGGCGATGTCATTCGCTGTGAAAAAGGGGTGGAACACTGGCACAGCTCTTCCGCAGAAAAGGATGTTTCCTATGTGGCTATTTATGGCAGTTCGCCAACTACTTGGACGGAAAAACTAAGCCGCGAGGCCTACCAAGCCGTGGCGGAACTTTTGAGCACTGAGAATCACTAACTCCCATCTCGTTGTACCTTCCTTTGGTTCAAACACATCCCTAAACGCATGAAACGCATCCTTACCCTTTTAACGGTAGTTCTTAGCGCAGTTACCTTGAACGCGCAGTACTACTATTTGCCCAGTACCACCAATGGCAACCCCGGCGGCTTGAATGCCGATTCGGAATACCCCGTCGGCGGTGGCCTATCCACCACGTGGACGTCGATTTCTAGCCCTGGCGCCAGCACCCCCCAATGGTCGAGCATCAACGCCATCCCGTTCAGCTTTGACTTCAACGGTTCGGCAGTAACGCACTACAAAGTCAGCACCTCTGGGGTTTTGACCTTTGACACCTCAGCGGTTACGCCTCCTTCCTACACCAAGGGCACTCTGCCCAACAGTGGCATTCCCGACAAGTCGGTGTGCATTTGGGGTCTTGCCGGCCCTGGCGCCAATGACATTATCGTGAAGAAGACCTTTGGTTCCGCCCCTAACCGCCAGCACTGGATCTTCTTTGCTTCCTACGATGCCTACGGCAGCAGCTGCTGGACCTACTGGAGCATCGTCCTGGAAGAGACGAGCAACAAGATTTACGTCGTGGACCAGCGCAACAGCTGTACGTCAGCGTCCTTCTCGATTGGCATCCAGGTCAATAGCAGCACCGCCTACACGGTTGCCGGCTCTCCCAACGTATCCCCCTTGGCGACGACGGACGCAACGCCCGCCGACAACCACTACTACGAGTTTATCCCCGGCTCTCAGCCCGCGAATAACTTGGTCGGAAATGCCGTCACGGTGGCAGATTTCTTGATTTTGGGCAATGCCCCCTTCAGCATGACGGCTGAGTATTTGAACGGCGGTTCCAATGCCGTGACGTCAGCCACGGCCAACTACAGCATCAACGGGGGCACCCCTGTGAGTGCGGCAGTGAGCGGCTTGAATATTGCCTCCGGCACGTCCGCAACCATCACGCACCCCACAGCGTGGACGCCCTCTTCTGTGGGCACCTACGATGTCACGTTCTGGACGAGCAACCCCAACGGATCTACGGACGACGTTCCCAACAACGACACGGTGGTTAAGCAAGTTGTGGTGGTGAATGCGGTAGCGGTTCGGGCTCCCTTGATTGAGGTCTTTACCTCCAGTACCTGTGGCCCCTGCGCTCCAGCGAACACCACGTTTACGGCCCTCATGGGTCAGCAGACGGCCGGCGATTACAACTTCATCAAGTACCAAATGTCTTGGCCCGGTAGCGGCGACCCCTACTACACGACGGAAGCTGGTACGAAGCGCACGTACTATGGGGTGAATTCGGTCCCGAATGCCCAAATCGACGGCGGCTGGAACGGCCACGCAGGTCAAATCACCCAAACGATTCTAAACGACTTTAAAGCCGTACCCGCTTTTGTAGAACTCGGCGGCTACTACTACGTCGATAGCCAAACCGTGCACATGGACTTCACGATCGATCCGCTCGTATCGACCAACAAGAACCTAACGCTGAACGTGGGCATTTTTGAGCGCACCACCTCCAACAACGTCAAGTCCAACGGCGAGACCTCTTTCCACAACGTGTTTAAGAAGTTCGTACCGGACCAAAACGGCACCAGCATCAACGGCATGACCGAGGGCACGCCCATCAACTACACGATGAGCTACACGTTTAACGGCAGCTACACCCTTCCCGCCAACGCCACTGCTCCCGTCAACCACGCCGTGGCACACACCGTGGAGGAGTTTAGCGACCTCGCCGTCATGGTTTGGATTCAGGACAATAGCACCAAAGAGATCTACCAGTCGGTGGAGCTCACGCAGAGTGCGGTTGGCCTCGATGAGACCTTCGTGCCCCGAATTGGCCTCTACCCCAATCCTGCGAACGACTTCGTGACCATGGACTTCCGCGGCGTCAAAGATGCTAGCGCCGACTACCGCATCATCAACGCTTTGGGCCAAACGGTCTCCGCAGGGGTCTTGGATTTGAACGAGACACGCCTGCCCAACGTGAACACCTCCAGCTTCACGCCTGGCTTGTACTTCGTTGTGTGGAGCAGCGCTTCGCACAAAGGCAGCGAGACCTTGCACATTGCGCGTTAAGCTAGGGAGCTAGAGGGCTAGAGAGCTCGGGCTGCGCCCTGTGGCTAGAGTGCTAGAGATCAAAACCCCGTCGGTTGGTCCGGCGGGGTTTTTTTAAGGTCCTTACGGTAAGGCAACCCGCTGAAAAACTATCTCGCGGTAGTCGTCGCGTTCAAAG
>JAYQOY010000090.1:0-4200 GCA_038145075.1 Schleiferiaceae bacterium
ACTCGCCGCGCTTCATGTGCACAACGCGTCCATTTTAGGCACAGCACGCGAAGTCCACGCCTGCGCCAGTGAGAGCTTCACGCCTTCAGAAGCCCTAGACGCCATCTACGTGGATCCCTCTCGCCTCGACGAATCGGGCAAGCGTGTGTACCACCCGGCGGACTGCTTCCCCAACGCGCTGACCGAACTTCCCCGCTGGCTCAGCCTGGCGCCCGATGTATGGATCAAGCTCTCCCCCATGGTCGATCCGGATGAGGCTCTCGCATGGTTTCCCGGTACGCGAACGATTTACTTGCTGAGCGTCGGCCGAGAAATGAAGGAGGTCTTCCTACATGTTCAAGACGATCGCAGCGAAAATCCACAGCGCGTCGCCGTGGACCTGCATGCAGATGGTTCCGAACACTACCGCGTCGCCATCGATCCGCAAGCCTCCAAACCCTCATTGTCCGTGCCCAGAACCTACCTCTACGATGCGGACGCGGCACTGGTTGCGGGACGCGCCATCCCCAGCTTGGCAGCGGGCTATGGCTTGCAGCAGCTCCACCCAGAATGCCGCTTGTTGACGAGCGACAGCCTGCACCTGGACTTCCCCGGTCGCGTGTTTCAGGTCGACGCCCTTCACGCCCCCTTCAAAGGCGATTGGCCTTTCGGTGCCTCGGTCGTCGTGCGCGGCTATCCCGAAAAAGCCGATCACATACGCAAGCGCATGAAGCTGAAGGAAAATGCGGAACATTATTTGCTCGCTACTGTTTGGGGAGAAAACGAGCGCGGCTTTATTGCAGCGCGTCGCCTAGGGGCCTAAAAATTCCCCGTAGATTTAAGAAGTGAAACGACTAGGGTTATTTATCGCGCTGTGCATGGCTTTTTGGAGCCAGGCGCAACCGCTATTCATTCCCAATTTGGGTCAATGGCCCGAACCTTTTCTCGCCAAAACTCCCCTCAGCTACGGCGCTGTGTATTGGGAGCCCACCGGCTACCGAATGATGCTCCTGAGCGAACGCGTAATGCCCGAACACGGCCACAGCGACGAATCACATCACCAACCCAACCTCCACCCGGACGGCCCCGATGCCTTTGGCCTCATCTGCACCTATGTGGGCGCGCAAGCCCAATCCCCCTTCGAGGGCATGGACGCCACGGCGAGTCCCCGCCATTACCTGCTCGGAAATGACCCTTCCAAGTGGGTCACCAATGTGCCTGAATACCAGGGGTTTAAACGCCCTTCCCTCTATCCCTCTATCGATCAATACTGGGTTGAAAAAGACGGCGAACTGTACAACGCGTGGTATGTTCGGCCCGGTGGAGACCCTGCCGACATCCAAATCGCCTACGAAGGCGTCCAACCACTCCTAGACGCGGAAGGACAGCTCGTTCTCGAAACCCCCTTGGGCACCATTACCGAAACAGCGCCCTACGCCTACATCTTGGAAACGCGCAAACCCGTACGCTGCGAATACACCTTGGAAAACGGCCGCGTTGGCTTCAAAGTCGGCTACTACTCCAAGGGCAAAACGCTGGTCATTGATCCTACCCTCGTTTTCTCTTCGTTTAGTGGCTCTCTGGCGGACAACTGGGGCTATACCGCTACCTATGATGCCCAGGGCAATCTCTATGGTGGAGGCATCGTTTTTGACGCAGGCTACCCGACCACTGCAGGGGCCATCGATCCCACCTACAACGATGTCACCTCTGCGGGCTATTCGCGCATGGACATTGGCTTGACCAAGTTTAGTGCGAATGGTTCGGCCCGTCTGTACTCTACGTACATCGGCGGCGGTTCGCCCGACCAACCCCACTCCATGATGGTCAACAACGCGGGCGAATTGGTGATGCTGGGCACCACGGGATCGGACGACTTCCCCATTCCGACAAGCGGATTGATATCCCAATTCCAGGGAGGTCCCGCCTACGGCCCCTCTCAAGGATCCTCTACCTCCTTCAACTACGACGAGGGTGTAGATATTTTTCTTCTCAAACTCAACCCGACAGGAACCGCCATCACAGCAGGCACCTTTTACGGGACGGCCAGCGCGAACGAAGGCTTAAACATTGGTTTGGCCAAAAACTACGGCGACCACGCACGCGGCGAAGTCATTGTGGACGACAACGACAACATTTTCATCGCTACGACGGCCCCGGCAGGAACCGATCCCTCCCAAGCCATCGTTGCCTCCTTCACCTCTAACCTGCAAACCCAGCGCTGGGCAACGGCGGTTGGAGGCACAGGCAAGGAAGCCGGGCTGGGCGTGAAAGTCGCAGGCAATGGAGATGTATACCTCACGGGCGGAACCACCTCCAACGACATGCCCAGTACCTCGGGTGCTAAATTTCCCACCTACTACGGCGGCACGGATGGCTTTATTGCCCGTTTGAACCCTAGTGGCGTGTTGCAACGGGTGACCTATTTGGGCACAGGCAACATGGACATGAGCTTCTTTATCGACATCGATAAGTACGGTGCGGTCTATGCCTACGGCCAAACTTTGGGCCTCTGGCCTACCACGCCCGGTACCTGGTCCACGACTGCGGGCGGACAATTCGTGGTCAAGCTCAGTGCCGACCTCAGCCAGTTGATTTTCTCCAGCAAGTTTGGCTCGGCCAACAACTTTGTCAATCTGGTCCCCACAGCCTTTAACGTGGACGAATGCCTCAACATCCTCCTCTCTGGCTGGGGCGGTGCCGTGAATGGGGGCAATTTGGGCGGCAACACCAACAACTTGCCGGTCACTACCGATGCGGTTCAGCAGACCACGGATGGCAGTGATTTTTACTTCCTGGTCCTCAAGCAAAATGCCAATTCCGTGCTCTACGCCACCTTCTTTGGGGGCACCGCGGCCGAACACGTCGATGGCGGCACCTCCCGCTTTGCGCCCGATGGCACGATTTACCAGGCGGTTTGCGCCGCTTGTAGCAACGGCTCCTTCCCCACTACCTCTGGGGTTATTTCACCGACCCGAATGAGCAACAACTGCAACCTCGGCGTCATCAAAATCGACTTCGAAACTTCGGTCACCGCCGACGCCTCCATTGACTACGACGCCGATGTGGACACGCTGTGCGACAACCTTCGGGTCAAATTCACCAACAATTCCAAGAACGCCAACCAGTACTTCTGGAATTTTGGCAACGGTCAAACCTCCACCGCCAAAGAGCCGACGGTCATTTTCACGAAGGGCGTTTGGGACATTAAGCTTATCGCCATCGACACGGTCTGTGACATCCTGGACAGCACCACCTTACAAATCACACACAATCAGGGCATCTTCCCGGAAGCCAAATTCAGCACCGAATACTTCTCCTGCGACCGCCTCTTTGAGGTCAAGGTCTTCAATGAAAGCATCGACAGCGAAATCCACGAATGGCGCTTTGGAAATAGCGGTCTCGTCTTTGGCGATACATTGTCCTTCAATTTCTCCTCCCCTGGCCCGCATAGCATTCGACTTGTGGCCTACGACACCACCTGCGGCACGTCAGACACCACTTTCCAAGTCGTCCAATTTGACCCCGACTGGCCCGGACCCGAGGTTAGCGTTGCCCCCGATTCCTGCAAGGACGGGCGTGTTCGCGTAAACGTCACCTACGATACTGACACCATCGGCTACATCTACCAGTGGACCTTCCACAATGGCGTCAAGGATACGGGCCGCGTGGCCACCTACCGCCTACCTGCCACGGGTACCTACACGGTGCACCTCGACCTTGTCGATACGATTTGCAATGCGGTCTATGGCTACGATTTCACCTCAGCAGTAACCCGAATGGACCAACGGCTTTGGATACCGAACGCCTTCACCCCCAACGGCGACGGCCGAAACGAAGTCCTCACCATCGCCGGCAACGACTGCTTCCCGGGAGACCACTTTGTCATTCTGAATTCCTTTGGCAACGTCATGTTCGAAACCGACGAGCCCTTCAAGGAATTTTGGGACGGCAAGTACGATGGAAAGCCCGTACAGCAAGACACCTATGTCTACCGCTTTGAAACGGAAGACGGGGATGTGTATGGGTATGTGCAAGTCTTGTACTGACGCCAAGGCGTCAGACCGTTTGCTCGTTTGTTAGCTAGTTCGTGTGAGCTCGTTTGTTGGTGTGTTTACCGCGGTTATGACGGCTACGACGCTTCATAGCTTTCCCTTTGGGGCATGTTTGATCCTAGCTCCCTTAGAATTTGGAATGAAAGCAAAGAGCTGTTCCTAGAAA
>JAYQOY010000091.1:0-4020 GCA_038145075.1 Schleiferiaceae bacterium
CGCCTAAACGCTTAAACGCTTAAACACTTATACACTTCTACTGAGCGAGGCCGCTCGCCCGCTTGTTGGTTTGCTCTCTCGCCCTCTAGCCCTCTAGCCCTCTAGCCCTCTAGCGCGCCGCAGGCGCTCAAAGCCACCTCGCCACCACCGCAATCAGCTTGCGCTTCCAGTCGGTGTAAGGAGGAGCCAAAAGCATCGTGGGAGACCAGCGGCCGCGGCGGTAGACGCTTCGGGCGTTGGTGAATTCGCGGAATCCCCAGAGGCCGTGTGATTTTCCGATTCCGGAAGTGTTCACGCCGCCAAAAGGCAGGGTGGGGTGCATGTAGTGCAGGTAGAAATCGTTGACGACGGTGGCGCCGGCACGGGTTTCGGCAATGACCCCGTTGGACCAGGCTTCGTCGTGGCTCAAGAGGTAAAGGACCAGCGGGCGCGATTGTGCGTTGATGCTGGCGAGGCCGTCTACGGTTTCGATGTAGGTTTTGACGGGCAGGATGGGGCCAAAGATCTCGTGACAGACCAAATCCATGTGCTCCGGAACGTCCCAAACAATCGTCAGCGGATAATAACAAGCATCGCGGTTGGGCGCATCCACTTGCCAATACTGGGCACCCCCAGCAACGGCTTCTTGGAACCAAGCGTCCAAACGGTCCCAATGACGAGGATGGACGATTTTACAGAAATCGGGGTTGCTCGCGGGACTTGAGCTGTAGTGTTTGACGACTCCGCGCTTGAAGCCTTCAATAAAGGCGTCGCGTTGGTCTTTTCGGACCAAGGCATAGTCGGGGGCAATGCAGACCTGGCCTGCGTTGAGGCCTTTCGCCCAACCTACGCGTTCGCCGGCGGCTTCGGGCCCAAATTTGGGATGCACAAAGACCGGTGACTTTCCGCCTAATTCCAAGGTGACTGACGTGAGGTATTTGGCCGCGCCCGCCATGACTTGGCTGCCAATTTTAGGCGAGCCGGTAAAGAAAATGTGGTTCCAAGGATGGTCCAAGATGCCCACCGCCACGTCTACGCCTCCTAGGACTACGGAAACTTCTTCAGGCGGGAAGACCTCCGCGATCAAAGACGCGAGGAAGTCGGCGGTAGCAGGAGAGAGTTCGGAGGGTTTCAGAGCCACGGAATTACCGGCGGCCACAGCGTAGACTAGGGGAACGAGGCAAAGATTGATGGGGAAGTTCCAGGGCGATACGATGAGAACGGCGCCTTTGGATTCGTAGACCACTTCGGCCCGGCCTGGGATGAGGGTGATGGGTAGCCCATGGCGCTCTGGGCGCATCCACTGGCGGAGTTGGCCCACCACGTAGTCGATGCTGGAGGTGACGGGCAGGAGCTCGTTGAGATCTGTGTCAGGTTCCGCGCGGTTGAGATCCGACTTTAAAGCAGCTAGGGCCTCGGCTCGGCGAGCGAGCAAGGCTTTTTTCAGGGCGCGTAGTCGCGCAATGCGCTGCAGAGCCCTGTGACGACCCACAGCGGGCGCGGAGGCTTCTAAACGTTTAAAAACGGCGGTAAGGGTCTGGCTTTCCATGCTTTCTGCTAACCCAATTTACCCCAACAAGTTCACTTTAGATCAGCGGTTGGGCGTATCGCTTTCAATCACACCGTCTCGGAGTCGGATAATGCGGTGGGCATGCTGCGCAATGTCCTCTTCGTGAGTGACGACGACGAGGGTGTTTCCCGCTTTGTGGATGTCATCGAACAGCTTCATGATTTCTACGGAGGTCGTGCTGTCGAGGTTTCCGGTAGGCTCGTCGGCCAAAATCATCGACGGCGTGTTCACCAAGGCGCGTGCTATGGCGACACGTTGACGCTGACCGCCCGAAAGTTGGTTAGGCCGGTGGTCCATTCGGTCCTCCAATCCGACTTGACGCAAGACTTCTTCGGCACGCTCGGTGCGGACCTCCTTGCTGGCGCCTGCATAGACCATGGGCAGAGCCACATTTTGCAAAGCCGTTTGGCGAGGAATCAAGTTGAAGGTTTGGAAGACAAAGCCAATTTCCTTGTTGCGGACAGCGGCGAGGTCGTTGTCGACCATTCGGCTCACGTCGCGACCGGCCAAATGGTAACTGCCCGCCGTGGGGGTATCCAAACAGCCGAGCAAATTCATCAAAGTCGACTTGCCACTTCCAGAGGGGCCCATCAGCGCCACATATTCCCCTTGCTGAATGTCCAAATCAATGCCTTTGAGCACGTGAACAGTCTGGGCGCCGAGCTGAAAGTCTCGGGTGATGCCGCGAAGGGAGATGACGCTTTTGGATACCATGGAGGCTTACAGCACAATATTGGTGCCAAGGTAGACCATCCGGCCAAAAATGGGCCCCCAAATTCGCGTGGCGTCAAAGTAGGTTTGGAAATAGGCCGCCGAAGGCAAGAAGGCCTCGCCCGTTTGGGGATTCAGGGCGCCATCGATCGCGTTGACTTGCCGGACGTTCAGCCCGTTCTCGATGCCCAAATAGACGTCGCCGCCTGCCCAGGCCTTGCGAATTTGGCCATTCAGCAAGTTGAACGCGGGGGCCATCTCCACGGAGGGATACGCGCTAGGGTCGGTGCCCGGAATGGGCTGCTCTCCATAGCGCTGAAGGGTAGCGTCCACCGTCCAACCGCCTTTGAATTCGCGACTGAGGTGAGCCATGAGGCGGTGTTTGGGCACAAAGGGGGCCGGTAGTGCAACGTCCTGGGCCGCGATGCCGGACTCATCCCGGTAGACCACGCTTAAGTCTTGGTAGCGGTAGGCCAGGCGCATTTCGGTGCGCTTGTTGATCTGGTAGGTCATAGAGGCACCTGCCGTGTTAGAGGTCATGGGCCGAATCGGCTCCACGGAAGAGGTGAACTGTGTGTAGAGGTAGCGCTGTCCGGGCGTCCAATAGTCTTGAACAACCGTCTGTCCAAATACGGTAGAGTGGGCATCGAGCTGGAGGGATCCAGGCATGTAGTTCAACGTGAAATTCCAGGCATAGCTCAGCCCCGTGTTGTAGGCCTCTTCCATGTTGAGGTAGGATCCGCCTAGTACGTGATACAGCGAAGAGGGCTGGCTGCGCAAGGTGCGGTTTGTGGCTAAACGGCCCCATTCCTCCACCAAGGGCAATGCGTTGCGAAAGCCTCGGCCTGCGGCCAGGCGAAGTGTGTGCTTTTCCACGGGCTCCCAGCGCAGGTGCATACGGGGCGAGACTTGATGCGATACGATGGAATTCCAATCGTAGCGGGCGCCTAGAACGGCAGTGAACTGATCGGAAGGGGCATAGGTCCATTCGGTCGAAAGACCCAAATCCACTTCCATCCAGCCCATTGTCGTACCGAGGTCCGTTTGCACAAAGTCGAAGTCGTAGTGGTCGGCAGTTAGCAGCAGGCCTGAAGTTTGACTCCAAGTGCCCCAACCGTGGCGGAAGAGGAATTGGGCCATGCCCCCGTTTTGGAGGCCGTAGAGGGAACTGGCATGAACCGGATCGACGGTCGAATTTCCCATGGCGCCATCCATTTCATTGGAGTAGAGCTGAAGAATGGTGCCTATGGATTGATCGGGGAGGTCGGGATTGACCCAACCCGTTTTCGCCGTGAAAGCCACTCGGCCCTGCTTCATAGTTGAAGACCAAAGATCCTCCGCAGAGGTCCCGGGGGCAAAGGCGGACAGCATTTGGCCCCCTTGTTTGACATCTTCCAACGCATGGAAAGTGTAGATGCCTTCCCAACCGTTTTGGCCAAAATACCGGGCACGCAGCATACCATTGACTTGGTAGCCAAGGGGATTGTCCAAAAAGCCGTCGCCGTTCATGTCGGTGCCTTGCTGGCGACCGCTGAAATGGCCGAGGCTGGCAAGCATCCATTTGTCGTTGAGGCGCACTCCATAGGCCTCGTTGAATTCAAAGCGGCCGCCTTGGTTGAGGTAGCCATTGAGAAGGACGTCGCCGCGACCGTCGTTTTCCGGAGATTCAGCGGCGTCCACGAGGTCGTCGGGCTGTAGGCGCTGGACATTTATTTGACCCGGCATGCGTTCGGGCCCGGTGTTGGCGGCCCCAATTACCG
>JAYQOY010000092.1:0-3853 GCA_038145075.1 Schleiferiaceae bacterium
CCTTTACCCTTAAACCCTTTTACCCTTAAACCCTTTCACTCTTCAACCAAGAGAACTCCCAAACCCTCAGCGTCGCTTCTTCTTCGGCGTCGTCTTTGGGCCTTTGGCTTTGAAGGATTTGGGTCCTCGGCCACTTGAGCTTTTGGAGCCTCCGCGAGAATCGCCGCGGGAATCACCTCGTGAACTTCCACCTCGTGAACTTCCGCCGCGGGAGCCTCCGGACGACCAGCGCTCGCCGGATTCGGAGGGGCGGGTGTCGGAGAAACGGCCGCGGGTGCTCGAAGAAGAACGCCCAAAGGCGCCGGCGGAACGGCTGCCGGCCACGCCAAAGTCGATGGTTTTTTTGAGGACGTCTACTTCCTTCACCACAATGCGCAAGGGGTCGCCCAGTCTGTGGGTTTGGCCCGTGCGTTCGCCTACAATTTGGAAGCTTTCGGCCTCCACGTAGTAGTAATCATCGGTGAACTCGCGCAGACGCACGAGGCCTTCGCAGCCCATGTGGGGAAGTTCGACAAAGACGCCCCAGTCGGTGACGCCGGAGATGATGCCGTCGAATTCTTCGCCCAGGTATTTTTCCATGTACTTGGCTTGCATGTACTTGATGGAGGAGCGTTCGGCTTCGGAGGCGTTTTGTTCGCGGGAGGAGGAATGCTCGCAGAGCTCTTCAAAGACGGCCGCGGACGGGTTCTTTTCGTTGTCCAAGAAGCCTTGGAGGAGGCGGTGCACCATCATGTCGGGGTAGCGACGGATGGGGGAGGTGAAGTGCGTGTAGTCGTCAAAGGCGAGGCCGTAGTGCCCGATGTTTTGGGTGCTGTAAACGGCTTTGGCCATGGTGCGGACCGTGAGGGTCTCGAGCATGTTGGCTTCGGGGGTGCCTTTCACGCGGGAGAGGAGGTCGTTGATGGACTTTCGGACCGCTTGCGTGCCCTGCGTAGCGAGCGCATAGCCCAAGGGACGCACGAAGAGGGAGAGCGTCTCCAGCTTGGTGGGATCAGGCTGGTCGTGAATGCGGTAGACCATGGTACGCGTGCTGCGCTTGCCATCGCCCTGGCGGCCCACGTAATGGGCGACGTGCTTGTTGGCCAAGAGCATGAACTCTTCGATCAGCTTGTTGCTATCACCGGCTTGCTTGAGGTAGGCGCCGATGGGTTCGTTGTTGGCGTCCAGGCGGAATTTCACTTCCGCGCGGTCAAAGGCAATGGCACCGGCCTTCATGCGTCCTTTGCGCAGGGCTTGGGCCATGCGGTTCATGGTGAGGAGTTCGGCGCTGAGGGGGTCCGCTTCACCGTCGAGTACGGCTTGGGCCTCTTCGTAGGTGAATCGACGGTCCGAATGGATCACCGTCCGCCCAAACCAGCGGTCCAAGACCTGCCCCTCCTCGTCCATCGTAAAGAGGACCGAAAAGGTAAACTTGTCTTCGTTGGGGCGCAGGGAGCACACCTTGTTGCTGAGCTTTTCGGGCAGCATGGGCACGACGCGGTCCACCAAGTATACGGAGGTGGCGCGGTTCTGCGCTTCTTCTTCCAAGGCAGTGCCGGGCCGAACGTAATGCGTCACATCCGCGATGTGCACCCCGATTTCCCACCGTCCATCGCCCAGCGCTTTGATGCTCAAGGCATCGTCAAAGTCCTTGGCATCGACGGGGTCAATGGTGAAGGTCAACGTATCGCGGAGGTCGCGGCGGCGCTTAATTTCTTTGGGGTCCAGGGTCTCTGGGATGGCTTCGGTTTCCTTTTCGACCGCCTCCGGGAAGTGGTAGGGCAGGCCGTATTCGTGGAGGATGGCGTGAATCTCGGTATCGTGGTCGCCGCGCTCACCGAGGACTTCCATCACTTTGCCTTGCGGGTGCTGCTCGGCGTCGTCCCATTTGGTCAGTTCGACCACGACCATGTCGCCGTCTTTGCCGCCTGCGAGTTGCTTGAGGGGGATGTAAAAATCGGGCCCCACTTTGCGGGTGTCCGTTACTAAAAAGGCATGCTGGGGGGTCACTTGGAGGGTGCCCACGTAGCGGTCTCGTGCGCGCTGCACGACCGCCACCACTTGCCCTTCGAGCTTGCGTTTGTTTCGGGTTGGAAAGAGCTGAACGCGCACCTTATCGCCGCCAAAACTGGTGCCTAAATTGCTTTCTTTCACAAAGACGTCATCCGCGCCGCCGCCCGGAACCACATAGCCGGTACCGCTGGACGTGAGCTGCAGAATGCCCTCCACCAGATTCTCCTCCATGGCGAGCTGGTACTGCTCGGGCTTAATTTCATTCACATGACCGGCCGAACGCAAAATATCCATCGCGGCCTTGGTCAAAATCTTCCCGCTGCGCTCCATCATGCCCATCTCTAAGGCGAGGTCCGAAAGTGGAAAGACCACACTCGGTCGGCGTTGCATCGTACGTAAAATGCGGGAGGCGAGGGAGGCCGCATCCATCGAACGGTGGGCCTTGTTTTTCTTGGATTTCTTCATAAAAGCTGCCACAAAGGTCGCCCTTTTTCACGCGCTTGATGCTACCACTGCGTTAAGAGTGGCACCGAACTTGCAAAGGGTTAAGTATTTAAATCTGTATAAAACGCACTTTTGTGCCCATGAAACGACTAGCTACCCTCGCATCCTTCTTCTTTTTGGCCCTCACCAGCTACGCCCAATCCTCCGACGACGGCGAGGCCAAAGTGCATCTTTTTGCCAACATCGAAAACGCCTACTACAGCTACCAAGCGCGCCTCGATATCGTCAACGAAGCCCTCGAAGCCGGCGCCATCACGGAAGACAGCGCCCAGGCGTGGAAACTGCAACTCATGGAAAACTTCCAAGAGCGCTTAATGGAAATTGCTGTCGATGCCGGCGATCAACTCTGGGCAGCGGACAGCGAAGAGGCGGGTGACGAAGTCGTGGTCGAATCTGAAGAAGACACCGCCAGCGCTTATGCGGCCGTGCGCGAAGCCAACAAGGCCCAAGGCGAGTGGATCGAACAAGTCGGCGAACCCGAGAACGACCCCAAAGGCCGTTGGAAGAAGCGCAAGCGCAAATTCACCGGCAGCGGCATGAACATCGGCTACGCGCCCTACCTGATGGCCCTGGATGCCAACCAAGAGTTTGTCCCCTCAAATTTTCTTCCCGAAACAGGTAGCGTCAGCACCGTCAGCTGGGACGTCTTCTTTCACCAGCGCCGCTTAGGCCGCACCCCCCTGTGGTTGCGCTCCGGCCTCACATGGGATTTCTATACGGTCGACTTTGGCACCCATACCTACCTGACCACCGACCTCATTCCCGGCGCCAACGGCATTTACCTCGTGGAGGATCCGTCCATCACGTTCCGCAATAGCACCCTTTCCACCTCCTACCTCACCGTTCCGCTTTGGTTTTACCTCAACGGCAGCCGAACAGGCCGAAAAGGACTCAGCGCCGCCGCCGGCCTCTACGGGGGCATCCGCGCGGGCGCAACCACCCGCACCCTCCGGTACATGGACAGCAACAACGGCTGGACCCGCGAACGCGTCACCTCCCGTTACTACACCAACCCTCTCTCCGCAGGCGTCCAACTTCGTGTGGGCTACAAAAAATTCCACCTGACGGCCCGCCAGTCCTTAACCCCTCTTTTCAACCCTCGCTTGGACATCGTCCGCCCAGACGTTTACGTGGCCTCCTTGGCGTTGGGCTGGGATTGGGAATAGGAGCTCGGGCTCTGCCCTCGCGCCAGGTAGCTAGAGCTAGGTAGCTAGAAGGCTCGGGCTTCGCCCTGTGGCTAGAGAGCACGCGCTTCGCAAATTAGCTAGGTAGCTAGAGAGCTAGAGAGCACGCGCTTCGCGCTGTAGCTTTTCGCTTAAACGCTTAATCTCTTTTACCCTTGAACTGTGTGATGGAC
>JAYQOY010000093.1:0-3630 GCA_038145075.1 Schleiferiaceae bacterium
AATTGGCGGTGGCGAACTCTATGCCCAGGGCCTCCCCCATGCCGACGTCCTCGAAATCACCGAAGTACACGCCACCTTCGAAGGCGACACATGGTTTCCCGACTACCGCGACGCCTTCACCGAAGTAGGCCGCGAGTCCCATCCTGCCACGGTGGAACAGCCCTTGGCGCACGACTTTGTGCGCTGGGTGAAGAAAAAGTAAACGTTTAAATCGGCCTTTATCGGTCCGCAACCGCAGGAGGGCTGCTTGGACGCTCAGCCTTAAGCCGCCCGCAAGCCGTCGGCCTTCGCCAACTTTTCGGTCGCCAGATCGGCGGTGACGTGCACGGATTCGGGCAATTCGTACATGGCGTCCGTGAGGATGGCCTCGCAAATGCTGCGCAAACCGCGTGCGCCCAATTTGAATTCCAGAGCTTTGTCAGCAATGGTCTCCAAGGCCTCTGGCGCAAAGGTCAGCTCGATGCCGTCCATGTGGAAGAGGTGGGTGTACTGCTTGACGAGTGCGTTTTTGGGCTCCGTGAGGATGGCCAGCAAGGTTTCACGGGTCAAGGGCTCCAGATAGGTCAGGACAGGCATTCGGCCGATAAGTTCAGGAATCAAGCCAAAGGCTTTCAAATCCTGGGGCGCAACAGCGCTTAGGAAGTTCTCTTCCGCCACCTCGCCACGACGCAAACTGCCGCTGTAGCCTACCACTTGGGTGTTCAATCGGCGCGCAATGTGGCGGTTGATGCCGTCAAAGGCGCCACCGGCGACAAATAGAATGTTGCGCGTGTCGACCTCCACAAACTTTTGATCTGGGTGCTTGCGCCCGCCCTTGGGGGGAACGTTCACTTTGGTGCCTTCCAAAAGCTTCAAGAGGGCTTGCTGAACGCCTTCGCCGGATACGTCGCGTGTGATGGACGGGTTGTCACTCTTGCGGGCAATCTTGTCGATTTCGTCAATGAAGACGATGCCGCGCTGGGCGGCCTCCACGTTATAGTCCGCCGCTTGGAGCAGGCGGGTCAAAATACTTTCCACATCCTCGCCCACGTAGCCGGCCTCGGTTAGCACGGTGGCGTCGACGATGGCAAAAGGCACGTTGAGCATTCGGGCAATGGTACGCGCGAGTAAGGTTTTACCCGTACCCGTCTCGCCCACGAGGATGACATTGGACTTCTCAATCTCAAAATCGTCCACGCCGCCCTGAAGCACGCGCTTATAGTGGTTGTAAACGGCTACGCTGAGGGTGCGCTTCGCCGCTTCTTGGCCAATGACGTACTGGTCCAAATGGGCCTTGATGTCCTTGGGTTTGGGCAGCTCAAATTCGCCAGCAGCCGAAGCGCCGCCGCCTTGGCGCGACTCCTCCAACACAATTTCATGGGCCTGCTCAATGCAAGATTCACAGATGTGTGCGTCCAGGCCGGCAATGAGCAAGCCCGCATCCGTCTTAGGACGGCCGCAAAACGAACACTGTGAAACGTCTCCCATGCGCGAATTATTTCAGCTTCTTGCCGGTGAGCACCTCGTCGATCATGCCGTAGGCCTTGGCCTCTTCGGAGGTCATCCAGTAATCGCGGTCGGAATCCTTCTCCACTTTGTCAAAGGGCTGACCCGAATGATTGGCAATGATCTCGTACAGCTCCTTCTTTAGCTTCAAGATCTCCGTCAAGGTGATCTCCATGTCGCTCGCCTGGCCCTGCGCACCGCCCATGGGCTGGTGTATCATAACCCGCGAATGCTTCAAGGCCGAACGCTTGCCCTTCGTGCCAGCACACATCAACACAGCACCCATAGAGGCTGCCATGCCCGTGCAAATCGTCGCCACATCGGGGCTAACCACTTGCATCGTGTCGTAGATGCCCAGACCCGCATACACGGAACCACCGGGGCTGTTCAAGTAAATCTGTATGTCTTTCTTGCTGTCCGCAGATTCTAGGAAGAGCAATTGCGCCTGGACAATGTTTGCCACCTGGTCGTTAATGCCCGTGCCCAAGAAGATGATTCGGTCCATCATCAAGCGCGAAAAAACGTCCATTTGGGCCACATTCAACTGACGCTCCTCAATAATGTACGGCGTCAATGAACTCTCCACATAGTGCTGCATCGTCAAGCTACTAATGCCCTTGTCGAGCATGGCATAGCGCTGAAACTCTTTCCCTAAATCCATGGTGCGTAAAGCTTATTGGTTCTTAGAAGCCAATTTAAGGAAATCCGCATAGCTCATTTTGCTGACTTTCATGCTGAATGACTCCTTAAAGAACTTCATCATTTTGTCTTGCAAAAGCTGTTCCGAAAGCTGCTCCGACTGCTCGCGGTTTTGCAACACGCTGAGGGCCAATTGCTCGGCTTGCTTCTCATCCATTTGCTGGCCAAATTGCGCCATACGGCCCTTCACCATATCCACGGCATAGGCCACCAATTCCTCCTTGTGCACGTGCAAGTGGTGCTCGCGGCTCAACTTGCTTTCGATCATCTGCCAGCGCATCGCCTTTTCGGTGTTGGGCCATTGCTCCTCTACCTCCTGCATGCTGGGGGCCTTTTCGCCCTGCTGGGTGATCCACTTCTTCATGAAGGCCTCGGGCAAAGTCATCTTGGTCTTCATCAAGTGATCGGTGACCGTGTTGAAGAAATGCGTGTCCGCATCGCGCTGGTACATGCCCTTGAGGTCCGCCTCAATCTTTTCGCGGAGCTCCTTCTCGCTGGAAACTACGCCTTCTCCGAAGAGCTTGTCAAACAACTCCTGGTCCAAAGCTGCAGGCTCCAAGTGGTAAATAGTCTTCAAGGTCAACACAAACAGACCCGTTGAGGCCGCCTTCTCGACTTCGGTGTATCCAAGCACATCTTCCAGTTGGAAGCTATCGATAAAGTTCTTGGCAGCGTTGAATTCGAGGGTTTCGCCCTTCTTCAGCGCTTGCGCGGCCTTGGCCACTTTCTTGTCGCTGATGGACTTAAGGCCCAAACGTCCTTCTTTGACCTCCACGCCTTCTACCGCGTTGCCTTTCTTGTCGACCATTTGGAACGCGCCAAAGAGAATATCCTCTGCGCCCGCTGCCTCCACTTCCGACATTTTGCCGTAGCGGTTGCAAATGTTCTCCACCTCATCGTCAATCGCCTGCTTGGTCGCCTCGATCTCCACGTAGGGAAGCTTCACCTTGTCGCTGATGTCCAACGTGAACTCGGGCGCCATGCCAATTTCAAACTGCACTTGGAACGATTCCGCCGTGAAGTCCACCTGGCTAGGCATGGGCAAAGGCTGGCCCAGAATTTCCAACTTCTCACTTTCCAAATAGTTGAACAGGCCGTCCTGCAGCATCTTGTTCACTTCCTCGATACGAACCGAAGATTCATACTGCTTGCGGATCATAGCCATAGGTGCCATGCCCTGACGGAAGCCGGGGATGTTGGCGCGCTTGCGGTAATCGACCAAGGTCTTTTCCACTTTTTCCGCAAAATCGGACTGGGCTACTTCAATGGTGATGATGCCGTTGTTGCTTGCATCAATCGTGTGAGAAACATTCATGGGTTCTGGGTCTTTGAAAAAAGGTCTGCAAAGGTACGGAGGTTTGGGGGATTAAGGGCTAGGGGACTCAGGCTTCGCCTTCGCGCTAGGGGGCTAGAGGGCTAGAGGGCTAGAGAGCTAGAGGGCTAGAG
>JAYQOY010000094.1:0-3365 GCA_038145075.1 Schleiferiaceae bacterium
CCGTTGTCTATGCCTTCGCTCGCATCCAGAATGCCGTCGTTGTCGCTGTCCACATCCAAATAGTTGGGGGTGCCGTCACCGTCAAAATCAGCTACCGTTTCTGTGCTATCGGGAATTCCGTCGCCATCGCTGTCCAGGTCCAAGAAGTTTGGAGCCCCATCGCCATCCGCATCCGCTGCCGTCTCAACGCTGTCCGGAATGCCATCGCCGTCGCTGTCCAGGTCCAAGAAGTTGGCCAGACCGTCGCCGTCAAAGTCGAAGTAGCCTTCGGTTTGGTCAGGAATACCGTCGCCGTCGCTGTCAAAGTCCAAGAAGTTGGGTATACCGTCGCCGTCGGGATCGCCCGTGCCTTCGATAATGTCGGGAATGCCGTCGCCATCGCTGTCCAAATCCAAGAAGTTGGGGAAGCCGTCGCCGTCAACATCTGCCGTGCCTTCCACCGCGTCGGGGATGCCGTCGTTGTCGCTGTCCAGATCCAAGTAGTTGGGCTGCGTATCGCCGTCAAAATCCGCTGCTGTTTCGATCAAGTCCAGAATGCCGTCGCCGTCGCTATCCAAATCCAAGAAGTTGGGACTTCCGTCGTTGTCAAAATCTTGGGTCGTTTCAACTGCATCCGGAATGTTGTCGCCGTCGCTATCGAGATCTAGGAAGTTTGGAATGCCGTCGTTGTCAAAATCAGCAGCCGTCTCCACAGCGTCTGGAATGCCGTCACCGTCACTGTCCAAATCGATGTAGTTCGGAATGCCATCGCTGTCCGCATCCGCCGCAGTTTCAATACTGTCCGGAATACCGTCGCTGTCGCTGTCCAAATCCAAGTAATTCGGAATGCCATCGCCATCCGTATCCACTACCCCTTCTACGCTGTCAGGAATGCCGTCGCCGTCACTGTCCAAATCCAAATAGTTAGGAATACCGTCACCGTCCGCATCGTTGGTCGTTTCCACCGTATCCGGAATACCATCACAGTCCGCATCGTAGGTGCCAATTGTAATCGTATCGGATGTGATCACACATCCGTTCGTATCCGTGATAGTCACGACAAAGTCACCTGCCCACAACCCAAGTGCTGTATCGCTCGTTGCGCCATTGGACCAGAGGTAGGTGTAGGGGCCAACGCCTCCAGCAACAGCCACATAGGCCACACCGACCGAATCCGTCAAACAGTTGGTCGTTGCCAACTGTCCGGCAGTGCTCGACATGCCTAAAGGATCCACCAAGGTATACGTCAGCTCCTTCGTACAGCCCAAACTATCCGTCACGGAAAGCACATAGGTGCCAGCCGCCAAATTGGCCAGCGTGAGGGTATCGCCCTCGTTCGCTTGAGCCGTGTCCGCGCTTCCCAACCACGTCGTGGTATAAGGAGCTACCGCGCCAAACAAGCGCACCTGGATACTCGCCACCGTGTCATTAGCGCAAAGGTTTTGGGTCAAGACCGCTGAATCCAAGAGGGCTAGCCCTTGTCCGACATAGACGGAATCCAGTTTGCTACAGCCCAAGCTATCCGTTACCGTTACACTGTACCAGCCGGCCGTCAAGCCCGTGGCGGTATCTGCCGCAGCGCCTTGGTTCCATGCAAACGCATAGGGCGGAACGCCGCCGGCGACCTGTACATAGGCGAGGCCTGTACTATCTCCGAAACACGTATTGTCTGCAGCGCCCATGGTCAGTACAAGCAATGCGGGTTCCGTAAGCACAATCGTGTCCGTCACTGCACAGCCCAATGAATCCGTAGCCGTGTATGTGTAGGTGCCTGCGCTGAGGTTGCTCAAAGAGGTTGCCGTATCGCCCGTGTTCCAAACCACGAGGTAGGGAGCGGTTCCGCCCGAAAGTGTCAGTCCAATAAATCCGGCGGTATCGCCATAGCAAGCCAAGTGAGACACGCTGTCCACTACCGTTAGGGCAGCGCTAGGCTGGCTCAAGGTGTACGTCAAGGTAGTAAAGCATCCCCCTGCATCCCCAACGTTCAACGTGTAGCTTCCCGCAGGCACAGCACTCAAAGTAGCCGTGGTATCGCCCGTGTTCCAATAGTAGCTGTAGGGAGGAGTTGCACCTGCGACGGTCACCGCAATACTTCCCGTGGAATCGCCATAGCAGGCCACGTCCGTTTTTACCGCAGAGATAGCAAAAGGCAGGGGTTGAACAATGGTAAAGGTATCCGTCACACTGCAGCCGTTGGCATCGGTAACAACAAGGCTATACGTGCCTGCCGAGCGGTTGACGATGTTCTGAGAGGTGAACGCACCCCCATTCCAGCTGTACGTATAGGGAGAGGTTCCTCCGCTGACGGCGGTCAACACTTTGCCATTCACAAGTCCGTAGCAGGAGATATTTTGGACGGTTGCATTGATCGCCAGAGGCCCAGGGGCAAGGACCGTATCCGTCAAGGTCAGCACACAGCCATTGGCATCTGTGACGGTCACCGAGTACACATCAGCAGCCAATGAATCCAATGCCAAAACCGTATCTCCTGAGCTCCAAAGCACCGCGTAAGGCGCCGTGCCTCCCGTTACGGAAAGACTTAAACTTCCCGTGGAATCTCCCGCACAAAGGGGTTGGGTTTTCGTTAGAGACCCAGAGATAGCCGCTGCAGGCTCCGTAACCGTGTACGACTGGGAGAAGTTGCACTGCTGTGCGTCCACCACCGTCAAAGTGTAGGTTCCCGCGGGGAGGTCCGTCAAGCTGGGCAACGTATCCCCTGTTGACCAGAGATACGTGTAGGGTGCGGTACCGCCCGACATCAAGACATTCACGGCACCCGTGCTGTCTCCATGGCAAAGGACATTCACCAGGCTCACAGAGTCCGCAAGGGCAGCAGGCTGTCCCACGGTGTCCTGCACTACGAGCGTACAGCCGTTGCTATCGGTAATCGTCAGGGCGTATACGCCCGACGCCACACTGTCCAAATTTTGCGTCGTTGCGCCAGTATTCCATAGATAGGTGTAGGTTCCGGATCCCCCCGAAGGCACTACGTGGAAGGCGCCATCCGTGGCTCCCGCACACCGAGCGTCTGTAATAGCCACCGTAGCCAAAAGCGCGGAAGGCTGTGTCAGCGTCGCGGATACCGTACTCGAACAGCCAGCGGCATCCATGACCGTCACCGAATAGGTTCCCGCTCCCAAGTTTGACTTAATCGCTGAAGTCCCGCCTACAGACCAGAGGTAGGTGTAGGGTGCCAATCCGCCAGAAACCAACGCCGCAATGGAACCCGTGTTTCCTCCGTAGCAGTCTACATTCGTTTGGATCAGCGAGACGGCCAGTGCGGAATTCTGGGTAAGCGTTGCCGTCGACGTAGCGGTACAGCCTGCCACATCTGTAACGGTAAGCGTGTAACTACCGGCCGAAAGTCCCGAAATAACTTCCGTGAA
>JAYQOY010000095.1:0-3365 GCA_038145075.1 Schleiferiaceae bacterium
AACCAATACAGGGACTGCTGGGCGCCTGCCGCAAAGGACAACAAGCTGGCTATGAGGAGAATGTAGCGACGCATTCCTTAAAGGTAAGGTGCTCAGGCTTTGCCTTCGCGCTAAAGGCTTGGGAGCAACTTATATCGCGATGATGGGCCGGTAGGGCAGGTATTCCTGGTTGAATTTGTAGAGTAGGCTAAAATTGTACAGGAGGGTGTTGCCATTGGGAATGTGCGACACGACGGGCTGGTTGACAATGGTTTGCAGGGCCCAGGGGCTATTTCGGACGTCCATTTGGACCGTTCCACACGCGTAAATCCCCCAGTTCTGATCCATCTGGAGGTAGTACACTTGGGGCCGAAATTCCAACGTCGCCTTCTTGCCCACCTTCATGCCAGCCAAACGCCCATGCGCCACCGCAAAATGCGCAAAGGAAATGGAGCCGGGATCCAACCCACGCGAATGCAAATAGTACAAGCCTGCGGACGCTCGGGACCCAAACTTCCAAGTGGGGGCAATCTCCGCCGCGAGGAAACGGTTGCCCAGAATGCGCTCCTCGACCGTTCCAGACGGCCAAGTGATTTCTTTTTTCGAAAAGAGTACCGATGCATGGCCGCCCACCCGCAGGTTAAACGTCGAGGTATTCAACCATTCGTAACGCATCCATGCGATGTAGGACCACGGGGTGCCATCCGTGGCATAGCGCAGCTCTGGGTCCACGTGAAAGCGCCCGCCGATTTTCATTTCCAGCATGGTCGCGGGCCGACCCAAACTGAACGCTGGGAATAAACTCACCCCCTTGTTTGTGGTGGTGAACTGACCTCGAATGTAAATCGGCAGTTCTGCCTTCGCACTGTCCGCAAGGGCCAAGGAAGTATCAGCCTTCAAGGGAAAAGCATGGAGAACCACGCAAAGGATGGGTAGGAGACGGCGCATTGTTTGGGTAGTGTAAAAGGTACACAAAGGTCCTACAAGGTAGGCTAGAAAGCCCTTTGGACGGCCTACCTTAGGGGGACAGAACACGACCCATGCCCACGCCTCAATCTTGGACCCTTCGCGCTGCCTCCGGTTTGGAGTGCCATGTTTTGAGCTACGGCGCCTTGCTGCAGCGCTTGCGTGTGCCTGTTGGTCCTGAGCTGCGCGATGTCGTTTTGGGACTGCCTACCGAGGCCGACTATGTACAGAGCATGACGCATCCCTACCCCCCGTTTTATGGTGCCATCGTTGGGCCTCATGCGGGCCGAATCGCCCACGGGCAGTGGCCGGGGACGGACATTCACCTCGAGGCGAACGACGGACCCCACCACTTGCACGGTGCTTCGGGGTCGCTAAGCCGTATGTACTGGGAGGCTGTTGGACCTGTTTCGAACGAACACCTAACCCTGCACAGCGTTACCCCGGTGGGGGCTGCGGGCTACCCCGGCTCCATCGAAACCACTGTTACCTATACCCTCTCCGGGCTTCAACTTCGCATTGAACTAGAGGCCCGCGTCTCGGCCGAAATGCCCGTTAACCTCACGCAACACAGCTACTTTGATTTGACAGGCGGGCGCGCCGGCGCCGCTGGGCATCGCCTGCGCGTGGATAGCCGCGAAGCACTGGTCACCGAAGGCATGATTCCGACGGGGCGCCGCGCGCCAGTGTCAGGCGAGGTGCCCCTCGCGCATGGTTTGGACCAGACCTACGTCCTGGGGCCCACCCGAAAAGCCGTCCTCGAAACCCAAGATTTGCGCCTCACGGCACACACCAATCAGGACTGCTTCCACGTGTTTGTGGGCGGCCCCAACGCCGAAGACCTGCCCGGAAAGCATGGCGCCCCCTACGGCCCTGCATCCGGAATTTGCCTCGAAAACCAAGGCTACCCCGATGCCCCCAATCATCCGGAATTTCCCAACACCCTGCTGAAGCCCGGCCAGACCTACGTAAATTGGGTAACCTTAGACTTTGAAGAACTACCGGCTTAAACCCCAAACCCCCTAACTCCCTAGCCCCCAAACGCGCCGAAGGCGCCCCCAAACCCCCCAACCCTTGAACCCCTCCGCCCTTAAACCCTTCCACCCTTTCACCCTCGCAGTGCTTGCCGCCCTGGCCTTCTTGCCCTACGGCTGCACCAAACCCATTGATCCCATAAGCTATCCGGTGCCGGATACGGGCTTTGTAAAAGGAGGTGACATCGGCTGGTTGTCCCAGCAGGAGGCGACGGGCTATACGTTTTACGATAGCACGCAGACGATTCGGGACGGGCTGGACCTCCTGCAAGACTATGGCATCAACACGGTGCGCTTGCGGGTATTTGTCAACCCGAGCAATCATAAGATTGACGGGCATTGCAGCAAGGAGGAGACGGTGGCGATGGCCGTTCGGGCCGCTCAACGAGGCATGCGCGTGATGATCAACTTCCACTACAGCGACAGTTGGGCCGATCCCGCGAAGCAAAACAAGCCGGCGGCCTGGGCGAATCACAGCTTTTCGGAACTGAAAGACGATGTCTACGCCCATACGCATGAGGTATTGAGCGCGGTCAAGGCGGCGGGTGTAACGCCTGCATGGGTCCAAATTGGCAATGAAATTCCGGGCGGCATGCTCTGGCCAGAGGGCAGCACGGACAACTTTGGGCAGCTCGCCCAGTTGATCAATGCGGGCTATGACGCGACGAAGGCGGTGGATTCGGCCATTAAGGTCATTGTACATGTCGACCAAGGCAACAACAACGGGCGCTTCCGCTGGTTCTTTGACAACGCGGTCGCCCACAATATGAAGTTTGACATCATTGGCGCCTCCTACTACCCCTACTGGCTGGGGACACCCTACGAGGAGACCATCGACGACCTCGAATTCAACCTGAACGACATGGTGTCTCGCTACAACCGCGACGTTTTCTTGGTGGAAATTGGCGGCGATTACACGGAGGAACAGCGCACCTACGATATGCTGGGTGCGGCGATGGACATTGTCCGAAACATCTCGAACGACCGCGGCCTGGGCGTCATTTATTGGGAGCCTACGGGTGCCAAGCCTTGGAGTGGCTATCAGCTTTCGGCCTGGCGCAGCGACGGCACGCCTTCCAAGGCGATGAAGGCCTTTTTAGATTTTTAAGGTGCAACTACCCGAATCTCTTCTCACCGCCTTCACCTCCCACTTTGGCGGGACTCCTTCCCATGTAGCGCAGGCTCCGGGCCGAATCAACCTCCTCGGCGAACACGTCGACTACAACCACGGCTGGGTTCTCCCCGCGGCCGTCAACCGCTACGTGTCCTTTGCCGCGCGCCGAAGTGCCACGCACCATTGGCTGGCCGTCGACCTCCCGGAATCCCTGCAGGCCCCCTCCCTGGGGCAACCCGGCCCAAAAGCCTGGGCCAACTACCTCCTTGGGG
>JAYQOY010000096.1:0-3357 GCA_038145075.1 Schleiferiaceae bacterium
CAGCCCCACGGACACCACGCTCTTAGGCACGGGTGATACCTACACGGTGCCGACTTCTGGTCAGACCAGTTACTACGTGAAGTTCTTGAACACCGCGGACTCTGCGACCACGTCTTTGGCGGGTGGCAACGGTTCTGCTGGTAACATGTTCAATATTATCAACACGTCCGGCGCTCCTTTGACCATCACGGGCTTTGCACAGGGTCCTGGTTCTGGTAACTCAAGTGCTACGGGTGTTCCATTGGTAGTATACTACACGCCTGGTGACTACACCACGCAGTCTGCTGCTTCTTGGAGCCAGATTGCTTCGGGTACGGTGAACCTTACGTCAAGTGCCACAACCGGATACTTGCCTGTGAGTGTAACCATTCCTGCAGGTGCGACCTATGGCTTCTTTGTGGGCTTGACTTCTGGTTCGGTACAATACACCAACGGCACCGGTACCGCGGGCTCCTCGCCTTGGTACGTGCATCCTAAGTTCACGATCACGGAAGGTCTGGGCGGTTCGTATCCGAACCCCGTTAACAGCCCCCGTTGTTGGAACGGTCAGGTCTTCTTTGGATCTGCCGGTTGTTCGGACATTCGTGCCGAAGTCAGCTTCGCGATCAACACCGACACGGCTGTAGCCGTAGGTAGCGGCGTGGAGACCAACCCTGCAACGGGCTTGTTCGACTTCGACGCAACGGGCTCAAACGGCCACGTATTCAACTGGAGCTTCGGCGACGGTGCTACGGGTACGGGCATGATGACCCAGCACAACTACGGTACGGCCGGTGTGTACACGGTGAGCTTGGTAGTGACGGATACCATCTGTGGTACGTCAGACTCTACCAGCTTCCAGGTGACCTCTACGATCAGCGTGGGTGAGAACGGCTTGAACCAAGTGGTTCGTGCCTTCCCGAACCCCTCAAACGGTCAGGTCGTCGTAAGCATCTCTGGCACGGAAGCCTTCGAAGGTTCGATTCAAGTGGTGAACGGCGTAGGTCAGATCCTCGTGAATGAGCCCGTAGCCAAGCAGGATGGCGTTGTTGAGATCCCCATGGATCTTCGCAACTTGCCCAAGGGTGTCTACACCATCCGCTTGAGCGGCGAGCAAGGCGAAAGCAACCTCCGCGTGGTGCTTCAGTAAGCCACCACAATCGGAAACGATTAACCACAAGCCCCCGGCCCAGTGCCGGGGGCTTTTTTTATGTCCTATAATTTTTAATTAGGTGCTTTTTGATAGCATATCGGCATAAAATGCCCAATTAATATTCCATATTTAATTAAAAATGCTAAAAAATGATGTATTTAACAATTTTAAGACTAGCTAACAAGTCACATCAAGTAACTCTATGTTATTAACATTTTAAGCGCTTAGATGGCTTTTTAGATTGTTTTTGCCGATATTCCCCCACTTAATTCCACAAAACTCACCTAAAACCCAAAAGCAATGCGTAGAAGTCTACTCAAAGCTGTACTCCCTTTCGTGGCGTTGGTGTTTAGTTCTGTATCGGCCTTGGCGCAGATGAGCGGAACCTATACCATTAACCCAAGCGGAAGTGGTACATCAAACTACACCTCGTTCACGGCTGCTGTGGCTGCCTTGACGACTAACGGTGTGAATGGCGCCGTGGTGTTCAACGTGTCACAAGGTACCTACACGGAGCAGCTCACCCTGCCCGCAATCACGGGTACTTCGACGACGAACACAATCACGTTCCAAGCGAACCCAGCCAACACGGCTCCTGCGGAGATCACCTATTCTCCAACTGGAACCACGGACAACTGGACGATTCACTTGAACCAAACGAACAACGTTACCATCAAGGGGCTGAAAATCACCTCAGGCGGTACGACATATGGGCGTTTGATTTCGTACACAGGTTCGTCGAACATCCGTGTGGAGAACAACACTATGGTGGGTATCTCTACGGGTACATCCACGAGTAACGCGTCTGCGGCGTTCTACTACAATGCAACGACGCCTTATCCTTCAGGAACGTGGGTGATTAAAGGCAATTCAATTACGAACGTTGCATACGGTTTCTACATGTACGGCAGCTCAACAGGCAGTATGGACACCTTGCGTATCCAAAACAATACGCTGGATTGCTACTACTACGGTTTGTACTCGTACTATGCGAAGAACCCCAAGATTATTGGCAACACGTTCAATAAGTTGGGTGGCGCTTCCAACATCTACGGCTACAACTACGTGTACTATCCCACGGGCAATGCCGTATTCAAAAACAACACTATCAACGGTTTCCGTTACGGGTGTTACATGTACGCCTCTGGTGGTTCTCAGACCTGGGACGTCCAGAACAACGACTTAAATGAAGTTGGCTATTACGGATTCTACATTTCGAACTCTTCCGCAGGCAAAGCAGAAAAAGTAACGGTAAAGAACAACAACATCAGTATGTTGATGAACTCTACGTTCGCTTACGGTTTGTACCTGGGCTATGTTGATGGCGCTCAAGGCCGTTCGGTGGTGAGCAATAACATGGTCAACGTGGACATGCCTACTTCTTCAACGGTTTACACGTTCTATCCCTATGCTTTGGATAGTGCTGACATCTATTATAACACCTTTGCTGTTCAATCTTCTGCGGGTGCTTCGGGCACTAGTACCTACGGTATCTATGCGGGTTCCACAGGAACAAATGCTGGAACCAAATGGCGAAATAACATTTTTGCCAACTCCGTAGGTGGTCCTGCCGCTTATTTCTTGGCAGCAGGTGTGAGTTCTGGTATGTACAACAACATGAACTACAACCTGTACTATGGTGCCACTGCGACTCCAGTTACCTGGGGTTCAACAGGTTGTGCGAGTTTATCTGCGCTCCAAACCGCTTCATCCCAAGAAGCGAATGGTCAATGGGGTGACCCTATTTTCTCAAGTACATCAGATGCACACGTTGAAGGCTTAATCGCTAACGGAACGGCCACACCTATTGCGAGCATCACCACAGACATAGACGGGGACACCCGTAACGCGACAACCCCAGATATCGGTGCCGATGAATTTTCGCCTCCCGCTTGTGCGAAGCCTTCCGGTGTAAACTTCACCGTTCTTACGCCAACGAGCGTATCCTTCACGTTCGCGGGTAATGCGGGTAGCTATGAGTTGGAGTGGGGGCCTACGGGCTTCACACCTGGTACCGGTTCTTCCGCTACCACGGGTACCACTTCAGCCACCATTACGGTTCTCCCAGCTACAACCTACGATTTGTACCTGCGTGCAAACTGTGTGGCAGCTGGGAATGGCTATTCAGCTTGGTACGGTCCTGTAAGCTTTACGACCCCATGTTTGGTTCAAACTTTACCTGTGACTGAATCGTTCACCAACTGGACCCCTGCATGTTGGGATCT
>JAYQOY010000097.1:0-3318 GCA_038145075.1 Schleiferiaceae bacterium
CCTTCGACCCCAAGCAAGCTGCTGCCAAAGGCCCACAGTACTAGGGCAAAGCCACCGGCGATGTAGAAAGCGCGCAGCAACACTTTAGTGGCGTCTTCGCGCTCCTTTTGAAGCAAGAGCTCCAAGCCTTTGAAGCCAATCAAGGGCAGCACCACAAAAGCGACGACCAGGGACATGCTGGGAACGCGGAACTTGTTGTAGAGGGGGAGGTTGTGGAAGAGGAATTCGTTGAACCAGGCGGCGTTTTTACCCCATGCCATCAGCAAGGCAATGGCCAAGGCGCCCAAGGAACCCCACAAAAGGGGACCACGCACGAGCAAGAGGCCTAGGACAAAGAGGAAAACGACGATGGCTCCGACGTAGTAGGCGCCGTTGACCATGGACTGGTCGCCGGAGTAGAGGATGGAACCGGCGTATTGGTTGGCCATTTTTTCGGCTTGCGCTTTGTTCATGCCCTGGTTCTGCAGGCTGGAGGTGAGGAAGTTCACCGTTTCGGTACCGTCGTAGGATTGCTTGGAACCGCCGCCGGTGGCGTTGGGTACGAAGAGGTTGACGGTTTCACCCACGCCGTAGGACCAGCTCATGGCATAGTCAAAGTCTAAGCCTCCACTTGCTTCGCCGCCCTCCGTCACCAAGGCGGAGTGGCCGCCGCGCATGGATTCTTGGGTGTAGGCGTAGCTCGACCAGAGGTTTCCAATGTTGGGCCCCATGCCGATCAGGGCAGCGGCGGCCAGCAAAGCGGTATGCTTTGCCCATGCGCCGACCGTGCCGGCGCGCATGGCTGCCGCCAAATACGCGACGATCATGGCGAGCACGGGAATGGCCGTGTAGTAGGTGACTTGGAAGTGGTTGGCATGGATGCTGAGGCCCGTGAAGAGGGCGGTCAGGGCAAAGCCTAGCCAAAGGCGGCCGCGCAGGGTGAGGAGGACGCCCATGAGCAGGGGCGCCATGTAGGCCGCGGTGCGGATTTTGGCGTTGTGGCCAGCACCCAGCGAAATGATGAAGAAGGCACTAAACCCAAAGGCTAGGGCGCCGACGACGGCCAGTTCGGTCCGGACCCCTTCGCTGCGCAAAAGCGCAAAGAAGCCGAGCATCAAGGAAACGATGATGTAGATGCCGGATTTTTCGATCAGGAGGGTAGAGAGGAGGCCTTGGACGTAGCTCAGGCCGTTGTTGGGGTAGTCGGTGGCGATTTGGAACGTCGGCATGCCGCTGAACATGGCGTTGGTCCAGAGAGGCTCGGAGCCGTGTTCGGCGCGGAACTCGACAATTTCACGGCCCTTGGCCAAGCCCATCAGGATGTCGTCCTGGGCGATTTGCTTGTCACCAAAGACAACGGGGGCGAAGTAAACGGCCGTGGCGCCCAGCAAAATCAGGCTGGGAAGGATCCACGCAAAGAGGTGCTTTTTGAAGACGTCGGTCATCGGAAAGGATATTGTTGCGAAAGGGCAATGTTACGAACAAATCATCGTTACTTTGGGCGAAATATGGATCCAAACCGCCTTCCGAACGCCATTGTCGCCGGTGCCCCCAAGTGCGGGACGAGTTCCCTGTACTTCTGGCTGGCGGCCCACCCGGAAGTTTGTGCGTCGCCCGTCAAGGAGACCTTCTACTTTGCGGACGAGGTGAACCGCTTCAATGAAAGTGCTAATGTGCTGAATCACAGTCTGGAAGACTATGCGCAGTACTTTGCAAAATGTGGCAATTCGCCGATTCGGCTTGAAGCTACCGCCCCCTACATCTACTACCAGCAGGCCCTGACGCATATTCCGGCGCTGCCTTCGGAACCCAAAGTGATTTTTATCCTGCGCGAGCCCAGTGCGCGCCTGTACAGCCAGTACCGCTTTGAACGCTTTCGAACCAAGCGGATCGGGGAGGATTGGGCGTCGTATTCGGCCCGCGAAGACCTGCGTCTTCATGGAAACTACCACCACTACCTCAAGGATTGGCTCGCGGCCCTGGGCCCAGAGCGCATCCATGTGTGCACGTTTGAAGCCTTAGTGAAGGATACGCGTGGGACCGTCGAGGCGATGGCGCGCTTTCTGGGCGTGGACCCCGCTTTTTATGCGAACTACGATTTTGTCCAGCACAACGAGACCGTGGCCATCAAGAGCAAAGGCATGCACCGCTTGGGATTGAAGCTGCAACGCTATGTGCCGCACGGGGTGCAAGAGGCCTTGCTGCCGATCTACCTCAAGCTCAATGCGGGCAAGATGCCTCAAAAAGACCCCGGTGACGCGGCTATTACGGCGGCTTTGAAAGCGGACTATGCACCAAGTGTGGCGGCCTTGCAGGCGGCCTTCCCCGATTTAGACCTGCGTCCATGGGCATAGTCCAGCGGCAATCGGCGTGGAACTTAGTTTCGGGCTACCTCGGAGTCCTGCTCGGGGCCCTGAATGCCCTGATCCTCTTTCCCTTGGCCTTCCCCAATCCCGAGAATATGGGGGGTGTTCGGTGGCTGATTTCCGCGTCGTTGCTCCTTGGGGCGGTGGCGCACTTGGGCTGGCCCCAAACGATGGTCACCTTCCTGCCCAAGATTCCGCGCGGCTTGCACGCAAAGGTTCTGCGCTATGGTTTGCTGCTTTCCGCGTTCGTCCTGGCAGTTCTCGCCCTGGGCATCTACCATCCCGTCGGTAAGACGTGGTTGGTGCAGCTTTCGGGCGGAGTGGAGCGGGACGAACTGGCCTTTCTCCTGCCCATGGCCGTGGCTTACGTCGGGTTTGAGCTCTTTGCCGCCCTCTTGATTCACGCCCAGCAGGTCATTCTGCCCTATTGGCTGAAAGACGCGGGCCGAAAAGGCTGGCTCACGCTCCTCCTTCTGGTGCGAATCAGCGGCTTCCTCCGTGAACAAACTCCGTTCCTACTGGCTCTTTTGCTCGGCTATGTGTTGCAGGCGCTGTGGATTTGGTACCGCAGCCAACAGCTGCCCGCCCCGAAACAAACGCCCGAGCAGGATACCTGGCCTCGCAAGGCCATGCTGAACTATTCGGGCATCATGTTGCTGACGGTGGCGGCCCAAATGGCCTTTGGGCAACTCGACATCCTCATGGTGGGCGCTTGGCTCGGCCTTACCGCTGTGGCGCACTACAGCATCGCCTTCAACTTTGGGATTGTGGTGTCCATGCCCATGAAAGCGATGAACGCCTCCTTGCGTCCCATCATCGCCAAACTGGTAGCGGCCGAATCCTGGGACGAAGTCCGTCAGCTCGGCGAACGCTCTCTCCAAAGCCAATGGCTAGCCTCTGGCTGGATCTTCTTGGTAGCCCTTTCCGTGAGTCCCTGGGCCTTCACCTTGCTGCCGGCCAACTACCAAGGGGG
>JAYQOY010000098.1:0-3230 GCA_038145075.1 Schleiferiaceae bacterium
CCAGGATTTCTTTGTCTTGAGGAGGAACCAATTGCCCCCCATCGCTCCAGTAGACCTTGTAGCCGTTGTATTCTTTGGGGTTGTGAGACGCGGTAAGCACAATGCCGGCCGTGCAGCCGTATTCGCGTACCGTGAAGCTCAGCTGGGGTGTTGGACGCAAAGCCGGGTAGAGGAGGACGGCGATGCCGTTAGCAGTCAGTACGTGGGCGACTTCCAAGGCAAGGCTGTCGCTCTGGTTTCGCGAGTCGTAAGCGATGGCCACTTTGGGCTGGGCAATGCCGCTCGCCTTGAGGTAGTTGGCCAAGCCTTGGGTGGCCAGGCCGAGGGTGTACTTGTTGATGCCGTTGGAGCCCATGCGCATGATGCCGCGCAGACCGCCCGTGCCAAATTCCAAATCCGTGTAAAACGCTTCGTTGAGGGTCGCCGCGTCCTGGGCGAGCCAATCGCGGATGATGGACTTATCGGATTCGGCAAGTGGGGCTGCAAGCCAAGCTTGGGCCTTTTGAAGGGCAATGGGATCAAACTCCATAGAGGCAAATATCGCAGGAAATAGGCCTTGTATGGCCCTAAGAATGCGTCAGAATTGCGCCATTTTCACCGCAGCCACAGCGGCTTCATCGCCTTTGTTGCCCAGCTTTCCACCGCAGCGGTCGAGCGACTGCTGTTCGTGGTCGTCCGTCAAGACGCAAAAAATGACGGGCACTTTGCCGTGGGCGTTGAGTTCGGCAATACCGTGGGTGACGCCCTGACAGACAAAGTCAAAGTGGGCCGTTTCTCCTCGAATCACGGAGCCAATGGCGATAACGGCATCAAATTCCAAGGAGGCGGCTACGACCTTGCAGCCGTGAATGAGCTCAAAGCTGCCGGGGACAGCAAAGTCTTCAATGTCCGAAGGTTTTACGCCCAGCGCTTCCAGCGTATCGCGGGCACCCTGCGCGAGGGCGTCCGTAATGTGGTTGTTCCATTCGGACACCACCAGGGCAAAGCGCTTGCCAGATGCCGATGGAATGCCGGAAAGATCAAGGGATCCGCGTTGTGCGGTCGCCATCTTACTGGTTGTTGATCTTGGCCTCGCAGTAGCCAATTAGGGCGTCCACGTCCGCAGCCTCGTTGGAGGTAGGGAAGTCCGCCTTGATGCGGCTGTAGTACTTCAACGCGGCTTTGTAGTCGCCGTTGATCTCAGCCGCAGAGGCTGCTTTCGACAAGAAGAAAGGCGTCAAGAAGTTGTTCGCCTCTTCGTTGGATGCCTTGGCGTAGTACTCTTCGGCTTCTTCCGGCTGGTTGAGGTCGGCAAAGGCATCGCCAATGGCACCCAAAGCCACACCGCTCAACACACCGTCGTTGCTGCTGAAGTCGTCCAAGTGCGCGATGGCCTCTTCGGGCTGGCCCAAACCGAGGTAGCACAAACCGGCGTAGTACTCGGCCAAGTTGCCGGCCTTGGTAGAACCGTGCTCTTCAATGATGTCCAAGAAGCCCAACTGAGCGGCGTTGCCGTTCAAAGCCAACTTCAAAGAGTCTTGCGCAAAGGCCTTCTGCGCAGGGTAGATGGCAATCTGAGCCTCCTCTTCCGCGGGACCCGCGATGAACTCGTTGTAGGCCCACACCAGGGCGAAAAGAGCGATAGCACCGCCAATGATCTGGGTCAGGCGCTGCTTGTTTGCGTTTACAAAAGATTCAACTTTTCCGAGGCTTTCGGTTACAACAGCTTCGGGGTTTTCAATCAGGTCAAATTCGTTTTTCTTCGCCATGGTGCGTGGAAATGGTATGAAATAGGCCGCCAAAGATAGCCAAAAGGATAGTTCAGCGGTACTTTTGATGCATGCAGGATGTGATTCTTACAGATCTTCGGCTCGTTCACTTCAAGAACCATGCACAGGCCGAATTTCAATTCAGCCCCAAACTCAACGCCCTCGTGGGTTCCAACGGGGCCGGCAAGACCACCATCCTCGACGCCGTGCACGTGCTTTGTATGACGCGCAGCTACTTTCACAGCACGGATTCGCACTGCATTCAGTTTGATGCACCCTTCTTTGTGGCGGAAGGAAGCATGGCGATAGGTTCGGCCCGAACGCCCCTCTACTGCGGTCTCAAGCGCGGCGAGAAAAAGGTCTTCAAAGCCGACGACGCCGAATACCCCAAACTCTCCGAGCACCTCGGCCGCTTTCCCGTCGTCATGATTTCGCCCTACGACCGCGACCTCATCACCGAAGGCAGCGAGACCCGCCGCAAATTCATGGACGCCGTCATCGCGCAGTCCAACAAAACCTTTTTGGACGCCCTCATCCAGTACAACCGCGCCCTCGCGCAGCGCAATGCCCTGCTCAAATACTTCGCGGCCAACCGCACCTTTGACGCCTCCATGCTGGAACTCTACGACGACCAGCTCTGCCAATGGGCCCCCATCATCCACGAAGCGCGCGCCGCCTTCGTCGCCGACTTTGAGCCCCGCCTCCAACACTACTACCGCTGGATGGCCGGCGACGGCGAATCCGTGGGCATCGCCTTCAAGTCGCCCTTGACCGAATCCTCCATGCGCGACGTCCTGGCCGAACGCCTCTCCAAAGACCGCGTCGTCCAATACACCTCCGCCGGCCCCCACCGCGAGGACCTCGTCTTCACCCTGCACGGCCAGCCCCTCCAGCGCGTCGGCTCCCAAGGCCAGCAAAAATCCTACGTCGTGGCCCTCAAATTGGCCGTCTTTGACGCCCTCAAGGACGCCCTGCAACTCAAGCCCATCCTGCTTTTGGACGACATCTTCGACAAGCTCGATGCCCAGCGCGTGGAAGGCCTCATTCGTCTGGTGAATGAGCACCATTTTGGCCAAATTTTCATCACCGACACCCACCCCGAACGCACCGCCCACATGGTGAAAGAAGTCAACGAGGAGGCCAAAGTCCTGGATTTGAGTCCCACCCAGTCATGAGCCGCCGCCCCCAACTTCAGTCCATCCAGGACACCCTGGGCAGCATTACCTCCGGCTACAAAAACAAGCCCGCGTACCAGCTTGCCCTCGTCCAAAACGCCTGGCAAGCCACCCTCGGCGAGGCAGCCACTCAAAAAGTCCAAAAATTCAGCCTCCACCAAGGTGTCCTCCACGTTCATCTCCAATCCGATTCCTTGCGCCACGAGCTCAGTCTCCAGCGCAGCCGGTTGCTCGTCGCTTTGAATGAGGCCTTGGAAGGGGAGGTCGTGCATGGGGAGATCGCGTTGCACTAAATCGATGCAACGCA
>JAYQOY010000099.1:0-3215 GCA_038145075.1 Schleiferiaceae bacterium
GCTCCTATCTGCCGGTCAAATCACCTTCTCGACCAGCATTCCCGTTTTCAACAAGCTCATTGGCCCCGAAGGTCTCTTGCCTCTGTTAGGCAACAAGCTGGCGCCGCCGGCGGATGCCGCGGCGCACTACAACAGCCTGCAAATCCCCTTTGCCATTATCGTGTCGGTTCTGATGGGCCTGGGTCCCTTCATGCGCTGGAAAGACACCCCCAATGCGCTTTTGCGCCGTGCGCTGGCTTCGGCGGTGGCTACCGCGGTGGTCGGTGGCTTGGCGATCTGGGGACTGGAACTTTACGATGTGCTCTACGCCGCGCTGCTCTTGAGCGGCTTGTTTGCCTTCTTCGCCAATGCCGATTACTGGCTGCGCTACCTCAAAGGCAAGTGGACCGCTGGAGGAATGGCCCTGGCACACCTAGGCTTTGCCTTGGTGCTGGTGGGCGCCCTCATCAGCAATGCGAAGAAGGAAGCCATTTCCACCAATGCCACCTTTATTCACGAGGACTTCCCCGCCAACGAGAACATCTTACTGCCTTTGGGCGATACGGTTTCTATGTACCCCTACTATGTGAGTTGGAAAGGCGAACACATGGACGGGCACAACCGCGTCTACGATGTGGACTTTTATGAAGTTGAATTCCCCTTGGCCTCTTGGGCCGATGGAGAGCGCAAGCACCTCAAAACCAGCTTTAGCCTGCAGCCCTTCATTCAGATGAATGCGCGTATGGGCAACGTTCGGGAACCCAGCACCCAGCACTTCTGGAACAAAGACGTCTACACCTACGTCAGCTATGCCGACTTGCGCAGCATCGAAGAGCAAGCGGGCGATTGGAAGGACCCCCAAGAAGCCACCTTGCAGACCGGGGACGACATCTTCTTGTTCAACGACTACCTCCTGCATGGAGATACCTTAGTGGTTGTTGACGCCGTCTTTGACCCCGCCTCCGGGGAATTGGCCCACCTCGAATTGGTGCTCAACATGACCCTCAAAGCCATGGACGGCACGACCTATCCCATCCAACTGCCCTACCAGTTGGACAACAACGAAGTCAGCAATGCAGAGGTAGAACTCGATGGATTACCCATTAAGTTGCGCTTTGACGGCGTGCAAGACGAGCAGGGCACCTACAAAATCACCGCCTGGAAGAAGAAAACTGAAGAACCTCCCTTCATTTTGATGCAGGCCTTCATTTTCCCCTACATCAATCTGCTTTGGTTGGGCTCCATCCTCATGGGCGTGGGCAGCCTGTTGGCCGTTTGGAAGCGCCTCTACCGCAGCCTAACGGGCCAAAGCAAATGACCTGGTGCATCGCCGGCCACGGAAAAGTGGCCTCGGCACTTGCGAAGCGCCTAAGCGAGCGCGGACAGGCCTTTGAACAGGTTTCCGCCCGCGGTTGGGCGACCGGAAAAGACCTCCCCTCCGCGGACTGTCGTGCCCTCTTCTTGGCCCTTCCCGATGATGTAATCTTGGAAGCCGCTGCTGCCTTGGCGGCTGCCTCGCCAGACTATCCGGTCTTTCACTGCAGCGGTGCAACGCCCCTGTCGGCGCTAGACACTTTGCCCTTGAGCGGGGTCTGGTACCCCATGCAGTCCTTCCGAAGTCCCGATGTTCCTTGGGGTAGCTTTCGCATTTTCTGGGAAAATGAAAGCCTTGAAAGCATCTTGAACGCCTGGCACCAGGCCCTGGGTATCAATGTTCCCGGTGAATGGGCCAGCTCCCAGCTGCGTGGAGCCTACCATTTGGGTGCGGTTTGGGCCAATAACTTCCCCAACCACCTCGTGGCCCTCTTTCAAGCGTACCAAGCGAAAACCGGCGTGAGCGGATTAGAATCCATGCTCGCTGAAACCGTACAGGCCGCTCTCAATGGGGATGCGAAAGCCCTTCAAACGGGCCCCGCCCTACGCGGCGATCAGGCGACGTTGGACCGACACGTGCAGGAATTGCCGGAAGAATTTCGGGACCTCTATCTTGCACTCAGCGAAAGCATACAACGCTTTCACGCGTCCCAGTCATGAATTACAAGACCAAACTTCACGGCATCACCACCTTCGTCTTTGATGTCGACGGCGTCTTTACCAACGGGCATATCCTGATTTTGCCCGGTCAAGAACCCATCCGAACCTTTCACTCCAAAGACGGCTACGCCCTGCAAGTAGCGCTGCGTCAAGGCTACCGCATCGCCATCATCACGGGTGGTAAATCGGAAGCCGTCAAGGAGCGCTTTGTCTCCGCGGGGATTTCGGACGTTTGGTTTGGCGCGCGCCACAAGGAAGAAGCCTTGGAAGAGCTCATGCTGGCCTACGAACTGAAGGCCGAGGAAATCGCCTACATGGGAGATGACTTGCCCGACTACGAGGTGATGACCCGCGTGGGTTTGGCGACCTGTCCGCAGGACGCGGCACCCGAAATTCGGAGCATTTGCGACTACATCTCCCCCATCAAGGGTGGCGAGGGCTGTGTCCGCGACCTAATTGAACAAACGTTAAAAGTGCACGGCAAATGGAACCTCCCTTCGGACCGGAACTGGTAGGCCTGGCCTGCCCCATTGTGCTGGACGGCCGGCTGGTGCTCGGTAGCGGTTCTCCCCGCCGAAAGGAACTCCTAAGCCTTTTTGGACTGCCCTTTGAGGTGCGTACCGCCGACACCGCGGAAATCGCGCCCACTGGCCTCACCGATGAGGAAACCGTGCGCTTTGTCGCCAGAGAAAAAGCCGAAGCCCTGGTCCCCACCCTGCAGCCCGGGGAAATTCTCTTGACCGCCGACACCGAAGTGTGGATGGATGGCGAACGCTTTGGAAAGCCTCGGGATCTCGCCCACGCCCTGAATATGCTGAAGCGCCTTCGCGGCCGCACCCATAAAGTCATCACCGTTGTCTGGGCTACGGACGGCAAGCGCTGGGAAAGCAGCGCCAATACCACCCTCGTCACCATGGCCGACCTGCCCAATTCCTGGTTGCAATGGTATGTAGACACCTGCCAGCCCCTAGACAAGGCGGGGGGCTACGGCGCGCAAGAATGGATTGGCCACGTCGCCATTACAAAAATGGAAGGCGACTTTGACAATGTGAAGGGACTCTCCCTCGTTTCAGTGCTTCGCGTCCTTCGCCCCTGGCTGCGCTAGGGCCTTTACACGCTGCGTCTAGATGCGTACCTTGTAGGCCATGAACGCCAAGAAACCCAGCCTCCTTCTCGCCATCCTTCCGGTCCTCTTTCTCATT
>JAYQOY010000100.1:0-3163 GCA_038145075.1 Schleiferiaceae bacterium
GGACAAGCGCAAGCTGCCCATCGTCATTGGAGCCTTTGAGGCGCAGAGCATTGCCATTGCTTTGGATAAAATGACACGCCCACCGCGGCCGATGACGCATGATCTCTTTGCGTCGGTGATGGATGCGCATGACGTTCGGCTCAAGGAAGTCGTGATCCAAGACCTGCAAGACGGTGTATTCTATGCCGTTTTAATCTTTGAACGCGACGGTGAGGAGCGAACGACGGATGCACGTCCTTCGGATGCTATTGCGCTGGCCTTGCGCGCCGACTGCCCCATCTACGCAAGCAGCAGCGTCATGGAGAAGGCCAGTTTGGCGGAGAGTGAGGCCAAGGTGGCTTCGGTTCAAGACGATATCAGGGAAGATGAAGTTCCCGATGGCGACCCGCTCGAAACCCCTGAAACCGCCCAGGCCCTCGGCAAAGCCACTGTGGAAACCTTAAATGAATGGCTCGAACGTGCATTAGAGCAAGAAGATTACGAACTTGCTGCGCGCATTCGCGACGAATTGAACAAACGATAGTATGGAAATCCTACGCGCCCTGGCCAGCTTGGTCCTTTTGCTGGGCATTCTCTTTTTGGCCAGCACCAACCGCCGTGCCATTTCTTGGTCCCTGGTCGTCAAAGGCTTACTTATCCAATTTGGCTTGGCGTATCTAATCCTGGAGGTCGATGCCATTTCCGGCGTTTTTGATTCCATCGGCAAAGGCTTTGTGGCCTTGCTCGGATTTGCGCGCGAGGGCAGTCTCTTCCTCTTTGGCGATTTGGTCGGTCGCGTCGACAGCTTTGGCTACATTTTTGCCTTCCAAGTGCTCCCCACCATCGTTTTCTTCAGCGCCATCACCAGCCTGCTCTTCCACTTTGGCATCTTACAGAAGGTGGTTTGGGTCTTTGCCGCTCCCCACCATCGTTTTCTTCAGCGCCATCACCAGCCTACTCTTCCACTTTGGCATCTTGCAAAAGGTCGTGTGGGTCTTTGCCTGGTTCATGAAGCGCACGCTTAAACTTTCAGGAGCCGAATCCCTTTCCGCCGCCGCCAACGTCTTCGTGGGCCAAACGGAAGCTCCCCTGCTCGTGAAGCCCTACATCGCGGGCATGACCCGGTCCGAACTCCTCTGCCTCATGTCCGGCGGCATGTCTACGATTGCCGGTGCCGTCTTGGCCGCCTACATTAACTACTTAGGTGGACCCGAAGAGGCCCGTCAAGTCTTCTTTGCCCGCCACCTGCTCGCCGCCTCGGTCATGAGTGCGCCCGCCGCCATCATTGCCGCAAAAATCCTCATCCCCGAAACGGAGAAATTCGTGGACACGGCGGAAGTGGAAATTGAAAAGCAAGGCAACTGGCTGGAGGCCATTGCCCACGGCACGGGCGACGGCTTGAAAATGGCCGTCAACGTGGGCGTCATGCTTTTAGTCTTCACCGCTTTGATTGCCTTGACCAACGCGTTGCTGGGCGGCGCCTTGGGCGAGTGGACGGGCTTGAACGCCTGGCTGGCCGATGCCACCAGTGGCCGCTACACCGAATTCAACCTTCAAGCCATCTTTGGCCTCACGCTGGCTCCCCTCACCTGGCTCATGGGCGTGCCCTGGAGCGACGCAGCCGCTGTGGGTCAACTGCTCGGTGAGAAAACCGTTTTGAACGAATTCTACGCCTATGTGAGTATGGGCGGTTTGATGGAAAACGGCCAGCTCGCCTCGGAGAAGGCGCAAATTTTGGCCACCTACATCCTCTGCGGATTTGCCAACTTCGCCTCCATCGGCATCCAAATCGGCGGCATCGGCGCATTAGCTCCCGGCCGTCGCAAGGACCTCAGTAAAATGGGCTTGCGCGCGCTTTTGGCGGGTACAGCTGCCTCTTTATTTACGGCTATCTTAGTGGGCCTCTTGTATTAAGCCCCTGCCGTTCCTATGAAAGTCTACCACGAACTGATTGAACGCGTCCTCGCCGAGGGCGTTAAAAAAGAAGATCGCACAGGCACGGGTACGGTTTCGGTCTTTGGCCACCAAATGCGCTTCAACCTTCAGGAAGGCTTCCCCATGATGACCACCAAGAAGCTGCACTTGAAGAGCATCTTGCACGAACTCATCTGGTTCATCCGCGGGGAAACCAACATCCGCTACCTCTGCCAACATGGGGTGCGCATTTGGGACGATTGGCCCTACGCCAAGTACAAAGCCTCTTCGGAGTTCCAAGGCGAAGACATCCGCGCCTTTGCCACGCGCGTGGCCGAAGATGCCGCCTTCGCCGCCCAATGGGGCGAATTGGGGCCCGTCTACGGCCACCAATGGCGCTCCTGGCCCGGTCCCAACGGCGCCGTAGACCAGCTCAAGCAGGTCCTCGAAGACCTCCGCAAAAATCCCGATTCCCGCCGCCACATCGTCAGCGCATGGAATCCCGGCTACATCGACCAAATGGCCTTGCCTCCCTGCCATGCCTTCTTCCAATTCTACGTCGCAGACGGAAAGTTGAGCTGCCAGCTTTACCAACGCTCGGCAGACATTTTCTTGGGCGTGCCCTTCAACATTGCCTCCTATGCGCTGCTCGTGCACTTCATGGCGCGCGATTTAGGCCTCGAAGTCGGCGACTTTGTGCACACCTTGGGCGACGCGCACATTTACAGCAACCACATCGATCAGGTCAAACTCCAGATCAGCCGCGAGCCGCGTTCGCTACCTGCCCTCTGGCTGAATCCCGAAGTGACTTCCTTGTTTGACTTTACGTACGACGACGTGCGTTTGGACGGCTACGATCCCCATCCCCACATCGCTGGCGCGGTGGCGGTTTAATTCTATTCGGCCCGAATGCTCACCCTCATCGTCGCCCACGACCAAAATCGCCTCATCGGCGGCGGCAATGCCCTCCTTTGGCACCTCCCGGAGGACCTCAAGCGCTTTAAAGCCTTGACCAGCGGCCACCCCATCCTGATGGGCCGAAAAACCTTTGAATCCATCGGCCGCCCACTGCCCAACCGCGCCAACATCGTCATCACGCGGAACAGCGACTGGGCCCATGAAGGCGTCCACACCGCTTCCAGCCTCGAAGAAGCCATCGGCATGGCCTCGATGATGGATTCGCAAATCTTCTTAATTGGCGGTGGCGAACTCTATGCCCAGGGCCTCCCCCATGCCGACGTCCTCGAAATCACCGAAGTACACGCCACCT
>JAYQOY010000101.1:0-1278 GCA_038145075.1 Schleiferiaceae bacterium
GTCAAGTTCCCTTGGGCAACCAAAGAACCGTCCACGTAAATTTTGTAGGTGTTGGTGGCGTTGGGATCGTACACAACGGCCACATGGTGCCAGTAGCCATCATTGACGGCTGTTACACCGCTTAAACCGTTGCCGCCGACTTCCAAACGTGGGGCATTTGCCCAAAGCAAATTGAAGGTGAAGCGTGAGCTGGTGGCAAAAACGCCCCAATCCACAATGGTCTGTTGCACACCGCCGCCTGTACCTGGGATACAGTTTGCTGTGGTTTTGACCCAGGCCTCTACGGTTCGTGCCGAGTTTCCACTTGCGCCTTGCGCCGTCGTCAAAACGTAGTCATCTGAACCGTCAAAACTGAGGGCGTTCGTAGGAATAGGTTGCGCAAAAAGGCCAAAGGCGCCCATCGCGACGATCAATACAGCGCAAAGGCGGGGTAGGGATATGTGCATAGGTGGCAGTGTTACAAGGGTTTGAGCAACGCCAAGGTAGCATAATTTTTACCTGTTCAGAATATTGCAGCCAATGTCAACGCTGCAGTATATTTGCCGACCCAAATGGTGAGTGTAGCTCAGTAGGTTAGAGCGCCGGATTGTGGTTCCGGAGGTCGTGGGTTCGAGACCCATCATTCACCCAAAAGAAGCCCCGCAGCGATGTGGGGCTTTTTTAATGCCCGTGCTCCGAAGCCTCAATGGCCATGCCTTGCGCATAGAGGTAGCGAAAAATGGCTTGCTCTCCCGCTTTTGTAACCACTTCGCCACCCGCTTTCCGGTTGGCTTTTCCGGCCATATTTGGGATAATGGCCGTCCACTGCTCTTCGTTGAGAATGGAAGCGGGGTGGAGCGTGTGGCAGCGGCTGCACTGCGTTTGGTAAAGGGATTCTCCGGCTTGGTATTCGGTCAAGGTATACCCTGGGAACTTGGATTGAAGTCGTGAATCGGAAATGTCCGTGGCTGCAGTGGTCTCAGGTGCTTTGGGGCCGAGCAGTCCACATGCGGTGCTTAGAAGGGCGATGGCGCCAGCGGCCAGAAGGGTAGGTAGAAGTTTCATGAGGGGAAGATAAGGAACTCGGGCTTCGCCCTCGCGCTAGGGGGCTAGGGAGCTAGGGAGCTAGGGAGCGTCTGCGGCGCGTTTGAGGGCTAGGAACTAAAGCCTTAGGGCAAAGCAGGTTCAAAGCAATGTCCAACGAGCGAACCAACAAACAAACAAACTTCCACCTTTAAACCCTTCAACCCTTCAACCCTTCAACCCTTAAGTGCCCGTTGAAAAGTTCTTCATCAGCCC
>JAYQOY010000101.1:1288-3083 GCA_038145075.1 Schleiferiaceae bacterium
TTTCATGAGGGGCAGATTAGGACCGCGGGCCGCGCCCTCGCGCTAGGGGGCTAGGGAGCTCGGGGGCTAGGGAGCGCCTGCGGCGCGATAGGGAACTCAGGCTTCGCCCTCGCACTTATCGGGTTGAGGCATTCACCAACACCTTTAAACCCTTCAACCCTTCAACCCTTAAGTGCCCGTTGAAAAGTTCTTCATCAGCCCCTGTGAGAGCCTTTGGAGAGGTGGTACTTTTGATAGATGCTTCGGAATATGCTACTAGGACTATTGCTCTGGGCGGGCGCGGTTTCGGCCAGTCAGCCCTTGTACTTTTATCCGAGTTTAATTCGCGGCTACCAGTTGCTTTGGCAGCATGAAGCTCAAGGCAGCCCCAATGCAGAAATCCACTTTGTCGGCCCCTTTGGATTGCACCCGGTGGCGGCTGCACGCTTTGGCTGGGAGCGGGAAGCATGCTTGGATTCGGCCAAGGCCTTCCACCTTGCAGAAACCCTTTGGTTGGACTACTACTGCGCCATGGGAGACAGTGCGCAAGCGGACCTGGCCTTAGTCTATGGTCCGGCGCACGTGAAGCGCTGGACGGATGATCAGCTGGCCACGACCAAGCAGAAATTGGAAGCGGACAAAACGAATCCGAGCGCAAGCCCTCGCGCTAGCTATGCCGTTCCACCTCCACCACCGCCTGTTGAAAAGCCCGCCCCTGAAGAAGCGCCCAATTTGGCGGCTATCCCCAAATTCACCACCTACAAGGTGCAGCCGGGCGACAGTCTTTGGAAGATTCATCAGAAATTCCCGCAGCATTCGCTGGCTACGTTGATTGAAGCAAATGGGGGCAAGGAGGCGATATACATTGGGCAAATTCTTCAAATTCCGTTGTAATTGATGGAAGGAAAAGAGCGCCAGCCCTGGCATACGTTGCTTTTTGTGGTAGTGGTTTTGGGCCTCTTCGGGGTCTTAGGGGCCGTAAATCCAAAGGCGGAATGGGTCCTTTCCGATTCTCTGGTGCTGCGCATGCCGATGTGGAAGCCTTGGGAGGATTTTGCGCGGGATCAGGAAGCGGCGGCGCTGGCAGTGGAAGATTCGGTCCGAGAATGGGCTGCGCAAGACAGTTTGGCACAAATCGGGGTCGAGACGCGGAAAAAACCGAAGCCAGGTCAAGGATTTATTCAATTTGCGCCGGAGGACAGCATGGGCTTTGCGAAAATGGTGATGGCCCTCGAAAAAGTGCGCCAAGGGGGCTCAGCGCGTATTCTCCACTTTGGGGACTCACAGATCGAAGGCGACCGAATCACTGGCGACTTACGAGACGCGCTCCAACGCGTGTATGGGGGGGAGGGCCCCGGCATGCAGCCTTTGGTGCCCTTTGTGCCGATGGCCGCCGTCGCCCATACCGCGGAAGGAACCTGGACGCGGATGGTCAGCTTTGGGCGGAAGAACGACAAGAGCCCCAGCAACCAATATGGACCTCGAGGGGTTTCGCACCGCTACAGTACCAAAGACGGCAACGGCCCCGATGCCGTGGTTCGTTTCAGTCCTCGGAGCTATGGTTACGCTCGTGCTCGACAGGCGCGACAATTCACCCTGCTCCATGGACCTGCCCAAGGGCCGCTCGAAGTGAAGTGGTTTGCGAACGATACGCTCTGGAGGATTGAATACCTCGACAGTGCCGCGCGCGGGGGCGCCTTGAAAGCCGTGGCCACAACGCCCGTGAAATCGCTGCGATTAGAATTCAAAGGGAAGAGTCCGGATTTCTACGGTCTAGCCATGGACGGAACCCAGGGTATTTCAGTGGACAACGTGG
>JAYQOY010000102.1:0-2921 GCA_038145075.1 Schleiferiaceae bacterium
AGTGAGCGCTATCCACAGGGCGCATTCCCCGTTGCGGAGCAGCTGTGCCAGGACGTGCTCAGTTTGCCCATGCACACGGAGCTGACGCCTGCGATTCAAGACTACATTCTCCAAACCATTCAAACCTTTTTCCAATCATGAACATTACCGTTGTAGGAACCGGCTACGTGGGCCTTGTTACAGGCGCTTGCCTTTCGGATGTGGGTATGGACGTTACCTGCGTGGACGTCAACGTGCAGAAAATTGAAAACCTGCACAAAGGCATTCTGCCCATCTATGAGCCTGGTTTGGAAGAGATCGTTTCCCGAAATGTCAAAGCTGGCCGCTTAACCTTTAGCACCAGCCTCAAAGATGCCATCCAAGGGTCAGAGGCGGCCTTTATTGCGGTCGGAACGCCCCCCGGGGAAGACGGAAGTGCGGACCTCCAATATGTACTCGCTGTTGCACGCGAGATTGGCGAGCACATGAGTGACTACTTGGTGGTCATTACCAAGTCTACCGTTCCAGTGGGTACGGCGGAAAAAGTGCGCCACTCGCTTAGAACCGCCTTAGAAGCTCGCGGCAGCCAGCTCAGCTTTGACGTGGCCTCCAACCCAGAGTTTCTGAAGGAAGGGGCAGCCATTGACGATTTTATGAAGCCCGATCGCATCGTCTGTGGGGTCGAATCGCAGCGCGCTCAGGACGTGCTGACCCGCCTCTACAAGCCCTTTACGTTGAACGGTCACCCCGTGCTCTTCATGGATATTCCCTCCGCCGAGATGACCAAGTATGCGGCCAATGCCATGCTGGCGACCAAGATTTCCTTCATGAACGATATTGCCAACCTCTGCGAAATCATGGGGGCGGATGTCAATCAGGTCCGAAAAGGCATCGGCAGCGACCCCCGCATCGGCACCAAATTCATCTACCCCGGCATTGGCTACGGCGGCTCCTGCTTCCCCAAGGATGTGAAGGCCTTGGTCCGAACCGGTCGCGAGCAGGGCTACGAGCTCCGCATCCTTCAAGCGGTAGAAGACGTCAACGACGACCAGAAGATGGTCCTCGTTCGCAAGATCAAAGCGCACTTTGGGCAGGACCTCAGCGGCAAACATTTTGCCTTCTGGGGCCTCAGTTTTAAGCCTGAAACGGATGACATGCGCGAAGCGCCTTCGGTCGTGATTGCAGAAGAATTGCTTGCCGCAGGGGCCACAGTTACGGCCTACGACCCCGTCGCTGCAGAAGAAGCCAAGCACCAATTGGGCGATCGCATTGGCTATGCCTCCAGCGCCTACGAAGCCCTCACCGGGGCCGACGCCTTGCTTCTCATTACCGAATGGCGCGAATTCCGCGTACCCAACTGGGAGCGGGTAAAAGAAGCCCTTAAGACCCCTGTGGTCTTCGACGGTCGAAATATCTACAGCGGAGCTGAAGTACGTGCAGCCGGATTTACGTACGCTGGAATTGGATTGAAGTAATGCCCCGTATCCTCATTACCGGCGCAGCCGGCTTCCTTGGATCCCATTTGTGCGATCGCTTTATCCGCGAAGGCTATGAAGTAGTCGGCATGGACAACCTCATCACGGGCGACATGCGAAATCTGGAGCACCTCCAAGGTTTACCCGAATTCACCTTCATGCACCACGATGTGAGCACGCACATTCATTTGAATGGCCCACTCGATTATCTGCTGCATTTTGCCTCGCCAGCTTCTCCCATTGATTACTTGAAGATTCCCATTCAGACGCTTAAAGTGGGCTCATTGGGCACCCACAACTGTTTGGGTTTGGCGATGGCCAAAGGGGCCCGAATGTTGATTGCTTCGACTTCCGAGGTGTATGGCGACCCTGAAGTACACCCCCAGACCGAGGATTATTGGGGCCACGTAAATCCCGTGGGACCCCGCGGGGTCTACGACGAAGCTAAGCGCTTTCAAGAAGCCATGACCATGGCCTACCACCGTTACCACGGTCTGGAGACGCGCATCGTGCGCATCTTCAATACGTATGGGCCCCGTATGCGACTCAACGATGGCCGCGTATTGCCCGCCTTCATTGGCCAGGCACTTCGTGGGGAAGACTTAACGGTTTTTGGCGACGGCAGCCAAACGCGCAGCTTCTGCTACGTGGACGATTTGGTGGAAGGCATCTACCGCCTCCTCTTGAGCGACTATGCGGAGCCCGTCAACATCGGCAATCCGGACGAAATCACCATCCTGCAGTTTGCGGAAGAAATCATCAAATTGACGGGAACGACCCAAAAAATCATCTTCAAGGACCTCCCAAAAGACGATCCCACGCAGCGCCAGCCAGACATCAGCAAGGCCAAGGCCATTTTGGGCTGGGAGCCTCAGATCGGTCGGGCAGAAGGTCTGGCGCGCACCTATGCGGCTTTCCAAGCCTTGCCAGAAGAAATTCTTTACAAGCAGGAGCACCGGGACTTTAAAGACTATTCGAAGCGATGAAAATTCTCGTCACAGGTGGCCTGGGCTACATTGGTTCACACACCGCCGTGGTGCTTTTGGAAAAGGGCTACGAGGTCCTTTTGGTGGACAATTTGAGCAACACGCGTGCGGAAGTGCTGGACGGCATTGCCGCTATTTCGGGCAAACGACCCGAATGGCTCAACATCGACCTCGCTGACCCCGCCGCCTGCCGCAGCGCCCTCGAAGGACAGCACCTCGATGGCATCATCCACTTTGCCGCCTACAAAGCGGTCGGAGAATCGGTCCAAGAGCCTCTGAAGTACTACCAGAACAACCTGGGCAGTCTGGTGAATCTTTTGGACTACGTGTCGCAGCATCCAAGCTGTGGCTTCATCTTCAGTTCGTCCTGCACGGTCTACGGTCAAGCCGATCAACTCCCCATCACCGAAGATGCACCCGTAAAAGCGGCCGAATCCCCTTACGGCAACACCAAGCAAATCGGCGAGGAGATCATTTGGGA
>JAYQOY010000103.1:0-2876 GCA_038145075.1 Schleiferiaceae bacterium
GACGTCCTGATTCCCTTTGACGAAGACCACCTGATTTCCCACACGGGCCAGCTCACGCGCAGCGACTGGGAAAATGCCACCCTCTACTTCATGATGGTGGACCGTTTTGCCAATGGCGACAGCAGCAACGACGCCCCGCTGAACCGACCCGATGTGCTTCCCTTGGCGGACTACATGGGCGGAGATGTAGCAGGCATCACCCAAGCGGTGGAGTCGGGCTACTTTGAAGATTTTGGCTTCAACACCGTGTGGCTTTCGCCCATTGGCCGCAACCCCCAGGGCGCGTACGGGCTATGGAACAAGGGCGGGGTGATGACCCGCTTTTCGGGCTACCACGGCTACTGGCCTACCTCCGCCAAGAAATTGGACCGCCGCATGGCCAGCCCTGAGCAGCTGCACCAGCTTTTGGACGTTGCCCATGGGCGCAACCTGAATGTCCTTTTGGACTACGTAGCCAACCACGTGCACCTGGATCACCCCGTATACCAACAGCACCGCGACTGGGCGACTTCGCTCTACCTCCCGGACAGCAGCCTGAACACCGAACGTTGGGACGACCATCGCTTGACCACCTGGTTTGATACGCATTTGCCCACCTTGGACTTGCGCCGCCCCGAGGTGGTGGAGCCTATGACGGATTCGGCGTTGGTGTGGATGACCGACTTCGGCATCGATGGATTCCGCCACGACGCTACCAAGCACGTCGACCTTCTCTACTGGCGCACCCTCACCAAGAAGCTGAAGAAGCAAAACCAGGGCGGACAGCGCCTCTACCAAATTGGCGAGACCTACGGTTCGGCCGACCTCATTGCCAGTTACTTGGGTAACGGGATGTTGGATGCGCAGTTCGACTTCAATTTCTACGATGCGGCGGTGCAGTACTGTGCGGATTTGGGGACGGATGCGGCCCGAATGGCCTCCGTGCTCCAAAACAGCCTAAACGTGTACGGCTACCACCATTTGATGGGCAATATTTCAGGCAACCAAGACAAGCCGCGCTTCATCTCCTTGGCGGACCGAAGTGTTTCTCCTGACGAAGACAGCAAGCTGGCAGGCTACACGCGGAACATCCAAGCGGGCGACACGGTGGGCTACCAGCGTTTGGCCCTTTTGCACGCGCTCAACCACGCCGTTCCCGGCATCCCCGTAGTCTACTACGGCGATGAGTACGGAATGGCCGGCGGCAACGACCCCGACAACCGCCGCTTCATGAAGTGGTCCAACTACACGCCTGCCGAACAAGCGCTTCGCCTGCGCACCCAAGAAATCGTCACCGCCCGCAAGAACAGCATGGCCCTCAGCTATGGCTACACGGAAGTCTTTAGCCCCAGCGCAGACGTGCTCGTCATCCACCGCCAGTACCTGTCGGAACACGTGTGGATTCTCCTGAACCGCGGCGCAAGCCCCTACGTTCACCCGCTCACTCGCGATGTGACCCGTTTGGCCGGCGACGCCCAAATTGGCATTTCCAGCGCCACCGTTGCGCCCTATTCCTTTGTCTATCTTCAACACTAAGCTCCTTTTCTCATGAAAAAACTCCTCACCTTGGCTGCGGCCGCCATCCTGTTGGCCAGCTGCTCCCAGCCCGAAAAAGTGGTGGACGCCCCCCACGAGTACCACCCCGAGTGGTCCAAAAACGCGAACATGTACGAGGTCAACATCCGCCAGTACACCCCTGAAGGCACCTTCGCGGCCTTCCAAACGCACCTTCCTCGCCTTCGCGAAATGGGGGTAGACATCCTTTGGCTGATGCCCATTCAACCTATCGGTGTGAAGAACCGAAAGGGCATCCTGGGTTCGTACTACTCCATTCAGGACTACCGCGGCGTGAATCCCGAATTTGGAACGGCCGAAGACCTCCACAATTTGATCAATGCCGCTCACGAGCAAGGCTTCAAAGTCATCATAGACTGGGTGCCCAACCATACCGCTTGGGACCACCCTTGGATGACCGAAAGCCCCGATTTTTACTACCACGATCCCGCCACGGGCCAAATCACCAACGGCCGCGACGACCACAACAACCCCACGGATTGGACGGACGTAGCGGAATTGGACTACGAGAACCCCGCCATGATGGAGGCCCAGCGCCAAGACATGCTCTACTGGATCGACGAGTTCCAAATCGACGGCTTCCGCGTGGACATGGCAGGCGGCCAAACGCAAGACTACTGGACCGAAACCATCAACCACCTTCGTGCCCACAACCCCGAACTCCTCCTGCTCGCCGAGTCGGAGTACTACTACCTCCACGAGAGCCACTTTGACATGACCTACGGCTGGGAGTTCCACCACCTGCTCAACAACGTGGCCGGCAAAGGCACCGATGTAGCCACCATTGACGAATACCTCGCCCGCCAAGCCAAAGACTTCCCCGCAGACGGCTACCGCCTCTACTTCATCGACAACCACGACGAGAACTCTTGGAACGGCACGGTAGAAAAGCGCATCGGCAACAATGCCCACGCCGCCTTTGTCCTCTGCGCGACAATGTCTCAGGGCATGCCCCTCATCTACAGCGGCCAAGAAGTAGGCCTCAACAAGAGCCTGCGCTTCTTTGAGCGCGACACCATCGACTGGAGCGCGCCTTCGCAAGCCGACTTCTACAGCAAGGCCCTGGCCCTCAAAACCACCCAAGGCGCATTGGCCAACGGTTCATGGGGCGGTGCCCAAACGCGCATTGCCACCAACAACCCCAGTGTCTATGCGTTCTCCCGCGTGAAGGGCGACAACATCGTCACGGTATTTGTCAATTTCAGCGCCGAGGAAGTCACCATCGACTACAGCGGTGCTATCGACGAAGACTACACCAACTGGTTCACGGGCGAAGAGGCGGAACTCGAAGAGGCCGGCCAAATCACCTTGCCCGCCAACGG
>JAYQOY010000104.1:0-2485 GCA_038145075.1 Schleiferiaceae bacterium
CCACTAAAGTGTTGCTGCGCGCTTTCTACATCGCCGGCGGCTTGGCCGTGGTGCTATGGGCCTTGGGCAGCAGCTTGCTGGGGGTCGAAGGTGCCAACGATGCCATGTGGACCCAACAGGGCTTCAATTTGGACATGATTGTGGATGACCGCAAGGCCTTACTGCGCAGTTCAGCCCTCCGCAGTTTGCTCTACATCGTATTGGCTGCTGCGGCGCTGTGGCTGCATATCACCAACAAAATCAAGCTTCAGGTACTCGCTTTGGCCTTGGGTGCCTTGGTCCTCGTGGATCTTTGGGGCTTTGACAAGGACCAGTTGGGCGAGGAGGATTTGATTTCGGCCCGAAACCTCGCCAAGCAGCAAGAGCCCACCGCGACCGACCTCTTCATCCTGAAGGACAACGACCCGCATTACCGCGTCCTGAATACCACCGTCAACCTGACGTCTGACTCCTACACCTCTGCCTTCCACAAGTCGGTAGGGGGCTACCACGGCGCCAAATTGGCCCGCTACCAAGACCTTATCAACGAGCAAATGTCCAAAGGCAACATGGCCGTATTCAGCATGTTGAATGCCAAGTGGTTCATCGTTGACAACGGCCAAGGAGGTACCACCGCACAGGTCAACCCCAACGCTGCCGGCCACGCTTGGTTCCCCACGGAAATGAAGCTGGTCAAGGGCGCCAACGAAGCCATGGCGGCTTTGTCCGATTTTGACCCGAGCGTCACCGCCATTTTTGAGGCCGATATGATCGCGGAAGCCGATGCCCAAAATTGGGTGGACAAGCTTCCCGTTCCCGGCGACAGCAGTGCGGCTCCGAGCATTGAACTCACCAGCTACGCCCCCAACAAGATGGTGTACAGTGTGAGCGGCTTGAGCAAAGACCAATTGGCCGTCTTCTCGGAGATCTTCTACCAAGCCCCCGGCCAAAGCTGGAAGGCCACCGCCAACGGCGAGGAACTCGAAATTTTGCGCGCCAACTACCTGCTTCGCGCCGCGGTCCTCCCTGCGGGTGCCACGGAAGTCGTCTTCACCTTCGAGCCCGAAACCTACTACACGGGTGAGAAATTGGATTTGGCTTTCTCGCTCCTCCTGCTGATTGCCATCGGCGGTGCCGTTTTCGTGGAAACGAAGAAGGCCTAAACCGAGCCCATGCGCATCCTCGTTGTCACCTACTACTGGCCGCCCGCTGGGGGCCCTGGGGTGCAACGCTGGCTCAAGACCTCAAAGGCTCTGTCCGCTCTAGGGCATGACGTGGAGGTGCTGACCGTTTCGCCCGAAAAGGCCACCTATCCCCTCTTGGACGCTTCCCTGGAAGCGGATGCTCAGGGACTGATGGTGCACCGAACGTCCGCCCGCGATTGGTTTGGCGCCTACCAAAAGCTCACCCGCCGAAAAGAAGTCCCCTTCAGCGGCTTTGCCAACCAAGCAGGGCGTCCCGGCCCCCTTCAACGCCTTTCGCGCTTTGTCCGCGGAAACTTCTTCCTGCCGGATCCGCGCCGGGGCTGGAATGGCTTTGCCCTCAGCAAAGCGCGTCAGCTCCACGCCAAATTGCCCTTTGACACCGTCATTACGACGGGTCCTCCCCATTCTACGCACCTGATTGGGCGCTCCCTGAAGCGCCAACTGGGCATCACTTGGTGGGCCGATTTTCGCGACCCCTGGACGGACATCTACTACTACGATCAGTTCTACCCCACTCCCTGGGCCCGCGCCCATGACGCCTCCCTAGAGCGCTCCGTGCTGACCGAAGCGGATCGGGTCGTGACGGTCTCCAAAGATTTGGTGCGTCTCTTCGAGGAAAAAGTGCCTGGGGTCCGTACGCGTTGCCATGTCTTGCCCAACGGCTACGACCCCGCCGATTTCAGTGAAGGCCTCGAGCCGAACAACGACATTTTCACCCTGACCTACACAGGAACGCTCACCTTGGACTACCCTGTTTCACGGGTGGAAGCCGCCTTGGAGCAAGTCCTTTCGTCAGGTTACCCCTTGCGCTTGCGCCTGGTAGGCCGCCCCGCCAACGAATTTGTGGCCGCCATGGAGGTCCTCCAAAAGCGCCATGCCCATTTTCAGCTGGAAAACCTAGGCTACCGGCCCCATGCAGAGTCCGTGGGCTACCTTCAAACGGCCGATGCCCTGATGCTCCTCATCCCCGATCTCCCCAACAACAAGGGCATTCTCACCGGCAAAATCTTCGAATACCTCGGCAGCGGTCGTCCCATTTGGGGCTTTGGTCCCACCGACGGAGACGCGCAAGACATTCTACAGCAAAGTCAGGCCGGCTCCCTTTTTGAATCCGCGTCCGATGCGAGCCGAACGCTTCTCACCTGGACCTCCTCCTGCCCAGCGGGAGCCTCCCCCGAAGCGCGCGCTGCCTACACCCGAATGGGCTTGGCGGAGGGGCTGATTGGCTAGAGGGCTAGAGGGCTAGAGGGCTAGATGGCTAGAGGGCAAGAGGGGTATAGGCATAGATGCTAAGAGGTAAA
>JAYQOY010000105.1:0-2241 GCA_038145075.1 Schleiferiaceae bacterium
GTTTTTAATCACCTTTTTTGGGTTGAGTGCCCTGTATGCGCTCTACCTGGTCTATGTGGAAAAACAAGGCGATTTAGACTTGGTGACCTATTGGATTAGCCGAGGCTCGCATGAATTGGCGCGCTTCTTGGGGGTTGCGGATTGTGAATGGTCCTGTTTTATCGATGGGTGCTATGTTGGAAGACCGGGCCGAATGGTCAACATCCTAGAGGGCTGCAATGGCCTGCGTTTGGCCATCGTTTATGGAGCTTATGTCATTGGAATTGGCGGCTGGAATTGGCGCTCATTGTTGCAGATGTCGGTTGGCCTGGTGGTGGTCCAAATCTTCAACATCATCCGCATCGGAAGCCTCATTGCATTGCGCGATTTTGGCGGTGACGTTTACTTCTACTTTATCAAGTACGTATTTGGCGTGTGGATTTACGGAAGCATCATCGTTTTGTGGCTGCTAAAACCCCGAATTGACAAATGGCTGGGAGCGAAGTAATGCCAGCCAAGCGCTTTTGGGCGTTTAGCATCGGCTACTTGATGCTGAGTATGCTATTGAGCATCATTGTGGGGGAGCAAAGCCACGAGGCAGGCGTCCACAATTTGCTAGAAATCGACCCCGTCCTAAATGCCTTTTATGCCGGTTTAAAGATGCTGATGGGGGCGGCGTACCTGTGGTTTCTACGCAACAGTTTGCTTGAAATTGGCGGGATAGTGGCCTTTGCCCTTTTGGTGCGTTATTTCGCCGAAGGCACGTTTACCATTGCGCTCATTGGGGCGATGATGGGCAGGCGCTGGATGACGAAAACGGAGCAAGCTTGAACACCATCGACACCCACATTGCTACAAAGTCCCCCGAGCAGCAAGCGGCTATGAATCGCATGCGCGAGTTCTTGCGCACACTTTTGCCTGATACCGAAGAGGTCATTTCCTACGGCATGCCCGCCTTTAGGCAGAAGAAAGTGCTCGTGTATTACGAGGCATTTTCCAAGCATTTGGGCTTCTACCCCACGGGTGCGCCGATCAAAGCTTTCGAATCGGATTTAAAGGCCTCTGGGCTTGTTTACAGCAAAGGAGCGGTGCAGCTCCCATTCGCCGGGGATTGGCCTGAAGAACTGCTTGCAAAAATGGTTCAATACCGTCAACAGCACGTGGGATGAATCGGCGGATTCTGCTTTCCGTTCTATGGCTGCTGGCATTAACCCCGGCACACGGACAGCAGGTGCTTTTCGCGGCGGGAGATTTGGGCTATGCCTGCTTTAGAATTCCGGCTATCGTGCAATGGGAATCAGGCGAACTGTATGCCTTTGCAGAGGGCCGACGTGAAAACTGCGCCGATTTTGGGGATGTAGATATTTTGATGCGCACAAGTGTGGACGGTGGTACCACCTGGTCTGCCCCTCGCGTGATCGTCGACAACGGAGAGCTCCAAGCAGGAAATGCTACCCCTATACTGGATCGAATGGACCCCGCTTATCCGGAGGGGCGGCTTTTTCTTTTCTACAATACGGGAACCGCGTCCGAATACGATACACGCATGGGCCTCGGGCGTCGTCGTGGCTATTATACCACTAGTGTGGACCGCGGAAAAACCTGGTCGGAGCCGGTAGAAATTTCTTCGCACCTCCACATGGATGTGCATTCGGCACGCCGAGAAGTGGATGCGCGCACGTGGGCCTTTGCCCCAGGGCACGGGCTGCAGTTGACTCACGGCCCCCATGCGGGACGGCTATTTGTGCCGGCCAATCACTCGCTTGGCCCTCCGCAAACGGATTTTGCCGACTATCAGACGTATGGGTGCTATTCGGACGATCATGGCGTCACGTGGAAGATGTCCCCAGAGGTGAAAGCGCCCTCTTCCAATGAGTCTATGGCAGCTCAATCACCGGACGGCCAATTGCTGCTTACGGTCCGAATCCAAAACCAAGGCATCAAGCGCAAACTCATGGCGCGAAGCCTGGACGGCGGCGAGACCTGGGATAGCACGTGGCTTGCTTCCGACTTGCCGACACCCATGTGCCAGTCGTCCATTTGCTACATCCAAGGCCCCGAACGCGGCGCCTTCTACCAGGTGGGCCCGGCGGATACCGCAACGCGCAGCCAGCTCACCTTGTGGTCCTCCGAACAGGGCGGACAGCTTTGGCAAAAGGAGGCCGTTATCTACGATGGTCCTGCGGCCTATTCGGACATTGTTTCCCTCGGGGACATCGAACTAGGGGTTCTCTTTGAACGAGACGACTACCGCGAGATTGT
>JAYQOY010000106.1:0-2208 GCA_038145075.1 Schleiferiaceae bacterium
TCTATACCGAGGCACCCAGCCAAGAAGAGGCCGACGCCTTGGCCGCTACGTTTGTGAAAAAATTGGAAGCGTTTAGCGCATGACTATGAACATCCACCCCGACTACCCTGAGCGATTGGCCGGCCTTGCGGTCCAATTTGCGGACGCATACCAGTCCAATGCCCCCTTTCCAAACATGGTGGTGGATGATTTTTTTGACCCAGAATTTCTTCGCGAAGTAGCTGCTGAGTTTCCGGATCTAGCTTTAAAAGAAGCCCAGGAATTCAACAATCCCAAAGAGATTAAGTGGGCCTCAAAAGGCGAAAAAACATTTGGGCCTCAGACTCGAAAACTCATGCATTTCCTCAATTCCGAGCCTTTCTTGGAGTTTATTCAGGTCGTTTCGGGTATCGAGGAAAAGCTCATTGGCGACCCCTATTTTGTGGGTGGTGGACAGCATGAAATTCGACCAGGAGGCGTCCTGAAGGTCCATGCGGATTTCAATGGGTATCCAGCCTTCAATCTTTCCCGAAGGCTCAATGTTCTGGTGTACTTGAATCAAGATTGGGACGATTCCTATGGCGGTCATCTCGAATTCTGGGACGAGAATATGAAGGAGCAAAAAGCGGCTATCCTTCCCATATTCAATCGTTTAGCCATGTTCAGTACCACGGATTTTTCCTATCATGGGCATCCAAATCCGCTAACATGTCCTCCGGAGCGCCGCCGGCGCTCCTTGGCACTTTATTACTATTCGTACGGTCGGCCAAAAAGCGAATTGAACCCAGCGATTGTTAGCAATACCACGCAGTATGTCTCGCGTGGCGCTTTGGACCGAAAGGCCTTCTTTACTCTGTCCAAGGCAAACCTGATTGACATGGCTAAACTCCTAACTCCGCCTATTTTGTGGAAGCTGTTCCGGAGCCTTCGCTAAACGATTGCAACGTACTTTTAGAGGCACAATCCCATACGCATGAGCATTTACTTCGATAACGCCGCGACTACTCCCATTTCCCCCGAAGCCAAAGCGGCTATGGTGGAGGCGATGGAGGTCTTCGGCAATCCAAGTTCTACCCACGGCGAGGGCCGAAAAGCCAAAGCCATCATTGAATCCGTACGCAAAGCCATTGCTGAGCGCCTCAATTGTCTTCCCGCCGAAATCGTTTTTACCGGCAGCGGAACGGAAGCGGACAACTGGGCCCTTTTAACCGGTGTGCGCGACCTGGGCATTCAGCACCTCTATACCTCGGCCTTGGAGCACCACGCGGTCTCTCACATGGCCGAATACGTCGACAAAAACCACCCCGTCAGCGTGCACTATGTCCCCCACGATGAACAAGGGGTGCACGACCTGGTGTGGCTTGCGGAGCGATTGACCGCCCACAAAGCTGCCGGCGAAAAGGCCATGGTGTCGCTCATGCACGCCAACAACGAAATCGGCACCCTGATGGACGTGGAAGCCCTTTCTGCGCTTTGCCAGGCCCAAGGCGCTTTCTTGCACGTCGACACGGTCCAAACGATGGCCCACCTCCCCCTAGACTTCAAAGCCACCCCGCTCCACTTTGCGGCCTGCAGTGCGCACAAATTTCACGGCCCAAAAGGCATCGGCTTCGCCTACGTTAAGCAAGGCACACCCCTTCAGCCCTTTGTGCAAGGGGGCGCCCAAGAGCGCGGCCACCGCGCTGGCACCGAAAACGTCATCGGCATCGCCGGCCTCGGCGCCGCCTTCACCCTGTGCTGGGACGACATGGAAGCGGACATTGCTTCCACCAAAGCCGTCAAGGCACACGCCATTCAACGCCTCACCGAAGAATTCCCCGGCGTTCAATTCAACGGTATGTCGGGTGACCTCGAAAAAAGCCTCTACACCGTACTGAACTTCTACCACCCCGACCTTCACGAAGGCGGTATGCTCAACTTCCAGTTGGATATTCAGGGAGTACAATGTTCGGGCGGTTCCGCGTGCAGCAGCGGCGCCGTGGGCGGTTCGCACGTCTTGAACGGCATCGGCTCTCCCGGCGGAACGCGGATTTCCTTTTCGCGCTATTCCACCACGGAAGAGGTGGATCGGTTTATCGAAATTCTGAAGGGTATCTCCGCACAGGGTTGAAATGGCAATCTAGCCCTCTAGCCCTCTAGCCCTCTAGCCCTCTAGCCCTCTAGCCCTCTAGCCCGCTAGCCCGCTAGCCCTCTAGCCCTCTAGCGCTCTAGACATCTGGGACTCTAGCG
>JAYQOY010000107.1:0-2129 GCA_038145075.1 Schleiferiaceae bacterium
TCCTACAACGTGAACAGTTCCGAGGCGAAATGCCCATTTTCAGGCCATAATGCCCCCAAGGCTGCGGGCCGCGGCACGCGCAACCAAGATTGGTGGCCTAACCAACTGAATCTGAATATTCTTCGTCAGCACTCTTCCTTGAGCAATCCCATGGAAGCGGATTTTGACTACACGGCAGCCTTTGAGTCCCTCGACTACGAAGCCTTGAAGAAGGATTTGGTCGACCTCATGAAGACGTCGCAGGATTGGTGGCCCGCCGATTTTGGCCACTACGGCCCCTTCTTTATCCGAATGGCCTGGCACTCGGCTGGAACCTACCGCACCGGCGACGGCCGTGGAGGTGCAGGCGCAGGCACCCAGCGCTTCGCTCCTTTGAACAGCTGGCCCGACAACGGCAACCTAGACAAGGCCCGCTTGCTCTTGTGGCCCCTCAAGCAGAAGTACGGCCAGAAAATCTCATGGGCGGACTTGATGATTTTAGCCGGCAATGTTGCCCTGGAAGACATGGGCTTCAAAACCTTTGGATTTGGGGGCGGTCGCGCAGACGTCTGGGAACCCGAAGAGGACATCTACTGGGGTTCTGAAGGCGAATGGCTCGCAGATAAGCGCTACAGCGGTGAGCGCGACTTGGAAAATCCTTTGGCCGCCGTCCAAATGGGCCTCATCTACGTCAACCCCGAAGGTCCTAACGGCAACCCGGACCCCTTGGCAGCTGCCAAGGACATTCGCGAAACCTTTGCGCGCATGGCGATGAACGACGAGGAGACGGTTGCTTTGATTGCAGGAGGCCACACCTTCGGCAAAACGCACGGTGCTGGTGACCCCGAGAAATACGTCGGCCCCGAACCCGCCGGCGCCCCCATCGAGGAGCAGTCCATGGGCTGGAAGAACACCATGGGCAAAGGCCATTCCGAGGACACCATCACCTCTGGTTTGGAAGGCATTTGGACCACCACCCCTACGAAGTGGAGCAACAACTACTTTGAAAATCTATTTGGCTACGAGTGGGAACTCTTCAAGAGCCCCGCAGGCGCTCACCAATGGAAGCCCAAAGGCGACGCAGGTGCTGGAACGGTGCCCGATGCACACATTGCCGGCAAAACCCACCAGCCCACCATGCTGACAACGGATTTGTCGTTGCGCTTTGACCCCGCCTACGCGAAGATTTCACGTCGTTTCTACGAGAATCCCGACGAATTTGCCGATGCCTTTGCACGCGCTTGGTTCAAATTGACCCACCGCGATATGGGTCCCCGCAGCCTCTACAAAGGGCCTGAAGTTCCCGCCGAAGAGCTCATCTGGCAGGATCCCATTCCCGCGCTCACGCATGCGTTGGTGGATGCGGCCGATGTGAAATCCTTGAAAGGCCAAATCCTAGCGAGTGGCCTAAGCATCTCCCAATTAGTAGGTGCCGCATGGGCCTCTGCGTCCACCTTCCGCGGCTCCGACAAACGCGGCGGCGCCAACGGCGGCCGCGTGCGCTTGGCGCCCCAGCGCTATTGGGAAGCCAACAACCCCGCAGACTTGGGCAAAGTCCTCGACACCTTGGAGGGCATTCAAGCCTCGTTCAACGCCTCCGCTACCGGTGGAAAGGCCATCTCCATGGCGGACCTCATCGTCTTGGCCGGTTGTGCTGCCGTGGAAGAAGCGGCTGCCAAAGCGGGCCACAGCGTAGAGGTTCCCTTCACACCTGGCCGAACGGACGCCAGCGAAGCCCAAACCGACGTAGAGTCCTTCGCCTGGTTGGAGCCTCAAGCCGATGGGTTCCGCAACTACACCAAGCGTGCGTACTCCATCTCCGCTGAGGAAATGCTGGTGGATAAGGCTCAGTTGCTCACCTTGACGGCCCCCGAAATGACCGTTTTGGTCGGCGGCCTTCGTGTGCTAAATGCCAACACCGGCGGTTCTAAGCACGGTGTCTTCACGGCACAGCCCGAATCACTCACCAACGACTTCTTCGTCAACCTCCTGGACCTCGGCACCACTTGGGCCGCGACCAACGAGCACAGCACTGCCTTCGAAGGGCGTGACCGCAAGACCGGCGAAGTCAAATGGACGGGCACGCGCGTGGATCTCATCTTCGGTTCTAACACCGAACTCCGCGCCATCGCCGAAATCTATGCCTGCGC
>JAYQOY010000108.1:0-1962 GCA_038145075.1 Schleiferiaceae bacterium
ACGGTCACGTCCTTGTTGCCACAGTCCATCCAAGCATCCACCTGGCCGGGGACCATGCGCAGCCCGTCGTTTTTCATATTCTCCAAAGCGTGCGTGAGTTGGTACTCGCCGCCGCCCTTGATGTCGTTGTCGATGAGGTACTGCAGCTCCTTTTTCAAGCGGGCGCCGTCCTTGAAGTAGTAAATGCCGATAATGGCCAAATCGCTAATGAACTCCTGGGGCTTCTCCACAAAATCGGTGATGCCGCCATCCTCGCTCAATTTCACCACGCCAAAGGGGCGGGGGTCCTCCACCTGGTTGACCCAAATCACCGCGTCAGCCGAAGCGTCCAATTGGAATTTGGCGCGGAACAGGGTGTCCGCAAAAGCGACTACGCAAGGGCCATCGAGGGCGTCTTCCGCACACAACACAGCGTGCGCCGTACCCAAAGGTTTTTCTTGGTAGTGTATGCTGCCTTTTGCGCCCAAGCCGCTGGCCACATCGACGAGCATCGTTTCCACTTCGCTGCCAAAATCACCTACCACATAGGCAATGCGGTTGAGGTCGCTTCCAACAATCTTGGCGATGTCTTCCACCAAGCGCTGCACAATGGGCTTGCCAGCGACGGGCAAGAGCGGCTTGGCCGTAGTCAAGGTGTGGGGGCGAAGGCGCGAGCCGCGGCCCGCCATGGGAATGATAATGTTCATCGTAGGTGTGCAAATAGGTTTGGTCCCCCAAAGGTACAATGCAGCAAGAGGCTGATTTTAGGCAAATTCTCTAGCAAGTAGGCGTTATTTCTGGCCCGAATGCCCAAATCCGCCCGCCCCGCGCACCGTTTCGTCCAAGGTTTCGACGGGGGTCCAGTCAAAGCGCTCGTAGCGCGCCACGACCAGCTGCGCAATGCGGTCGCCGGGGGCCACCTCGAAGGCCTCCTGGCCGTGGTTGATTAAAATGACGCCCACATCCCCGCGGTAGTCCGCGTCAATGGTGCCCGGGCTGTTCAATACGGTGATGCCGTGTTTGTAGGCCAGGCCCGAACGGGGGCGAACCTGCGCTTCGAGGCCTTGCGGCAGGGCGATGTGCAAGCCCGTGGGGATCAAACGACGTTCGCCCGGCTCGAGGGTGACGGGCGCTTCGAGGTGCGCGCGCAGGTCCATGCCGGCGCTATCGACGGTGGCAAATTCGGGCAAAGGGTTGTTGGAGCGGTTGACAATTTGAATGTCCATCAATCAGGTGCTTGAGGGTTTGCGGCGAAGCAGATCGCGTTCGGCATAGACCACAATGGCCAGCATCAATCCCGCGCAAAGCAGGGAAGGCCAGAGGCTCGTCATCGAATAGAAGGCCGCCACCCAACCCAGCACTGCCGCGCATCCCACGTAGAGGGCCAAGCGGGCGAAGTTGTAGGGCACGGGGTAGTGGTACTGCCCGAGCAGCACACTCATCAGCGCCATGGCCACATAGCTCCCCAAGGTGGTCCAAGCGGCGCCCAAAATGCCCACGCGCGGGATGAAGTAGAGGTTGCCGACGACGGTAATCGCAAAGCCGGTGAGGGTGATGTAGAGGCCCATGCGGGTTTGGTCCGAGAGTTTGTACCACATGGAAATCTGCGTGTTCATCGACAAGAATACGTTGGCCAGCAGAAGGAAGTAGAGGATGGGCAGGCTGTCCCAGTACTTGGCGTCAATGAAGTATTTGATGCCGTCCAGACCGGCCAAAACGAGGACCATACCGATGCTCAATATGCCGGTGAAGACTCGTAGGACGTCGGCGAGCTGTTGGCGCGTTTGGGTGGATTGCTTGAAGAAAAAGGGCTCCGCGGCAAAGCGAAAGGCCTGGTTGAATAGGATGATGAAAATCGACAGCTTGTAAATGGCCGAATACGTGCCCACCGCCTCCTTGGCCTCGTTCAAGGGCATGAGGTACTCGATGAAAAAGCGGTCAGCCATTTCGTTCGCCACGCCGGGCAGGCCCGCTAGCAAAAGC
>JAYQOY010000109.1:0-1942 GCA_038145075.1 Schleiferiaceae bacterium
CCGACGAGGCCTCATCCCTGGAATCGGCCACCCAAGCACTGTCCAAAACAAACCAAGTCGCTCGACGCATCTCCAATCGCTACGTTATTGCGCCTCGCGACGGGGTCGTCATGGAGTTGAGTAAGAAAGCTCCGGGCTCCTTGATGAAAAAAGACGAAAAGCTCTTGACGCTTGTCCCTGCCTACGAGTCCCTGATTGTCGTGGCGCAATGCGATCCCAATGACATTCCCTTGCTCCATGCCCAGCAAGGAGCCATGTTGGCCTTTGACGGCTACCCCATGCTGCCCATCCCCGGATGGCCCGAACACAGCGTGGGGATGTTCGAAGCGCACGTACGCTTTGTGAGCACCGCCGTCGGACCCCATCAATCGACTTTCCCCATTGTCTTGGAGCCCGCCGAAGCCTGGCCTGCCGGTTTAAAGGCAGGAACCAACAGCCCTGCCACGCTGCTCCTGGGCGATGTCCCGCTTTGGTTTGAACTATGGCGACAGCTGAATGGATTTCCGGCAAACCGCATAGCACCCGCAGCCAAATGAGGAAGTGTATACCGGTATGGCTCCTTCTGCTCAGTGGTTTTTCGATCGCCGCACAAGGTCTGAACGACTACGTGGCTTTGGCGGTCGAAAAGGCCTGGGCCTACCAACAGGCCAATTTGCGCGTCTACCAAGCGGAGGCCAAGTTGCTCAGTGCGCGAGCCGCCTTTGATCCCCAGTTGTCCGTCTTGGATCGCGGGAAGGATGCGGGTGCCGGAACGGGCTATCGCTACCAGGAAGCCGATGTTCGCCTACCGCTCGTGGGCGGGGTAGCGCTGAATGCGACCGGGCAGTGGGGCGGCGGGCCATGGCTGAATCCCGAGTCCAAGGTGCCGATCAGTGGCATAGCGGGCTTGGGACTTACGCTTCCTCTGGGGCCTCAGCTTTGGTTTTCGGATTCCCAGCAAAAGGTCAATGTAGCCAAGCGCGCGGTCGATGTGGCCACCGCAGAGCTACGTGTGGTAGTGCAAGAAGTTGCGAAGGAAGCTGTGCAACGCTTTGTGGCGTGGAGCATAGCCTACCGCGAGCGCGAGGCTTACGCGTCTTCATTGGTGCGGCTGGAGGATCAACTGGCGCAGCTTAGGGCCTCCTTTTTCCTGGGTGCTTCGGCCCGAAAAGACACCCTCGAGCTCTTCGCCTACCGGGTCATGCGCCAAAACCACTACCTAGAGGCGCTTCAAAGCGAACAAGCCGCATGGCAAGAGATGCAGAGTTTCCTCGGACCCGAAGGGGCCAACCGCACCTGGCATGCCCTGAATTTTGATTCCCCGATCTATGGGCAAATCGCGCGACTGGAAGACAGCCCCATGGACCAGGTGCCCAAACGCCTACTTTGGGACGCTAAACAGCAGCAGGCCCAGACCCAACTGCGTTTTGAGCGGATGCAGCGCTGGAATGCGCCCTATGTGCATGTAAACGGTTGGCAGTATGCCGACTCCTTCAATCCCTATGGCACATCGTGGAAAGTGACTTGGGATATTCCCGGTTTCAATCGGAAAAACCGATCCGAACGCCAGCTCGCATCCCTCTACCTTCAGGAAATGTCCTTGGGCCAAGCCTTTTTGGATCAAGAAGCACAAAACCGTCAGGTGCAGTGGTCGCAGCAGTGGCCCACGAGTGTGGTCAACGTTCAAACTATGTATACGCAAGCGGCCACCTATCAAGAGCTTTGGGAGCTGGAAGAGGAGTCCTTTTCGCTGGGCTATTCATCCGTTTTCATGAAGAACCAACGTGAAGTGGCCTACCTCGACGCCCTTATCAAACGCAACAAGGCGGTCGCTGCGCATCTCAAACTCTTGGCCGACTGGGCTGCATTTACCGGGCAGCAGGTGGAGTGGCCTTAGACAGCGGGCTTCGCTCGGCCCTATGGGAGTTTGGGGGTACGGGCGCTTTGCGCGTTTGGATAGTGC
>JAYQOY010000110.1:0-1934 GCA_038145075.1 Schleiferiaceae bacterium
GCCACGCTCTAAGTTCCCCGTGTAATCGACTTGAATGGACTAGTACGCATTCTTGATGAGCGATTCGGCGTCTTCGCCCGCTCCACCAAATTGCTGGGTGAAACGCGCGAATGTAGAGAAGTCTTGGCTATTGAACGCGCCATTGTTCTTCCAGTTCATCAAGGAATTAGAGAAGCTAGAATTGCGACCAAAGCCTTGGTTGTAGCGCGCACCGATGACCAAATTGGTCTTCTTGCTCGTCTTGATATTGATGTTACCTGTAGCGCGTATACCGTTGGTAGCAACGTTTAAGCGGCTGTTAATCGTTTCCAAATCGTCCGCACGGAGCAACTCCGCAGCACGAATGGTACCCAAGCCTGCTGCCGTTGGAACCAAGGGGCGGGCTTCCAATTCGGCCAAGACATCGTCCTTCACCTTGTAAACGGGGACCGAATAGGGACGTCCATCGCCGTTGTGCTGAACTTCCGCGGAGAAAAGGTAGCCCACGATGGGTGCCTCCGTCTCTTTGTTGCGCAAAAGCGGGCCGCCGATCGTCAAACCGCCCAAGTGGTAGTTGTAGGGGTCAAAAATGGCCGAGGTCACATATTCCGCAGTTCCAAAGAAACGGGGTGAGGGACCACGCGTGGTAGTTGAAATGACACCACCCGTAACGTCACCGTAGTTGGCAGGAACACCCCCTGTGATGATTTCGGTCGTTTGGATAGCTTCACGGGGAAGGTTGATATCGCCACGAACTTTTACACCGTCGATGAAGACGACGTTTGCGTCCGAACGACCGCCACGGAAGTAGGATGCGCCTGAACCTTCATCCTGAACAACGCCTGAAGTCAAGGCCAATACGCCACCAACGCCGCGAGTTGCCAAGTTTCGGATCTGTTCTGTACCGAACGTAACAGAGGTTTTACCCTTCTCAATCAAAGGCGCTTCGTAGGAAGCCGTTACTTCCACCTCGCCCAAAATGACGTCCGCGGAAGTCAACTTGAAGTCAATGTTGGTGATGCGTCCCCCGTCAATGGTCACACCCGTTAAAGTGGACTTGTTGTAGCCAAAGGCCTCACAGGAAAGCGTGTAGGTGCCTGGTTGTACAGGGTTGATGTTGTAGTTGCCATCGAAGTCGGTCGAACCCTTTGCAACTACATAGCCGCCCGAAAGAACGGAGATGGTTGCTTGGTACTGTTCTTCGCCCGATTTCTTGTCGGTCACCTTACCTCTGAGTTGTCCAGGGCGCTGAGCCTGAGCCGTGAAGGCCAAGGCTAGAGCCACCATAAGTACTCCAAATCGAATGCGCATAAGTCGTGCGTTTAGGTCGTGTTGTAGGGTATCCACAGAAGATACAAGTCACGAAAATAACCAATATATCCTGCGATTGGGCGTTAAATCCCCATAGATTTGTACAAAATGAAGAAGCTGCTTTCCTTTCTAGTGCTTTTGGCCGTCCTAATTGCCTGTGACGGAAGCACTTCACAGCATCCAGTCCCCTATGCGCCGGTCAACGAAACGATTTACTTAAATACCCCTTCTGCCTACGATTTACAATTCGTTGGCGGATCCGTTGCGTTCCCAAATTTGGGCTACCGTGGCATCGTCGTTTACCGCCGAACGAACTACGGGGATGCCAATGATTTTGGGGTGTACGATCTCTGCTGCCCGAATCACGTTTCCGGCACCTGCGGCACCCTTCTGCTAGTCGACAATTTGACCGCCAAATGCCCGTGCGACGACCAGTCCTTCTTGCTCTTTGACGGCTCCGCCATGGACGGCACAACGACCTGGGGACTAAAGCCCTACCAAGTGGGGTATGACGGGGTGGCGTTGTACCTATCGAATTGAGGGCTAGGGAGCGCCTGCGGCGCGCTAGGAGGCTAGGGAGCTAGGAAGCTAGGGGGCTAGGAAGCGCCTGCGGCGCGTAGGTGAAATGAATCTCCGCCATAGCT
>JAYQOY010000111.1:0-1902 GCA_038145075.1 Schleiferiaceae bacterium
GGTCCATCCGCTTGGGTGATGCCCAGTGAGACCACGGCTTCGTGCGGCCTAGGGTGGCCTTTGGCATCCATGCAACAGGATTGGGTGCAGCCCACTTGGGGACGACCGGCATCTTGGGCGGTGCCGAGGACGTGGACGCGCATTTGGGCACTAAGGGATCCATGGAATCCGACCCCGAGTGCAAGGAGAAGAAGAAGGAATTGAGATGGGCGCACAGGTAAATTTACGACCTAACGGGCACCTACCTTTGCCGCATGCCGCAGGAGCTAGTTTTACGTGTTCGACCCGAAGAGGCCTTTGACGAAGCGGCCTTGCTGCGTTTGCTTTCGCAAAAGCTTGGGCGATCGCCACGCTCTATCGCGGGCATGCACGTTCGCAAGCGCTCTATAGACGCTCGTCAGCGCCAAGTGCTGTACAATCTGTCCATCGTGGTCTATGGGCAAGGGGAGGCGATTCCAAGCCTGTTGCCCCAAAAACCAGACTACCCCAACGTCCAAGACGCTCCTGAAGTGCTCGTTGTAGGGGCGGGGCCTGCCGGATTATTCGCAGCGTTAGAGCTGATTGAACTTGGGATCAAACCCATCGTCATCGAGCGCGGCAAGGATGTCCAGGGCCGCCGCCGGGACTTAAAAGCCATCACCATTCACCACAAGGTCAACCCGGACAGCAACTACTGCTTTGGGGAAGGCGGTGCAGGGACCTATTCGGACGGGAAACTCTACACCCGTTCCAAGAAGCGCGGGGACGTGCAGCGTGTGATGGATTTGCTGGTGGCCTTTGGTGCGAGCCCGGATATTTTGGTGGACGCCCATCCACACATTGGCACCAACAAACTCCCCAAAATCATTGAGCAGATGCGTGAAACCATCCGCCAGCAGGGGGGAGAGGTGCGTTTTGAGACGCGTATGACGGAGGTGCTCGTGGAAGCCGGTCGGGCCGTGGGCATTCGCTGCCAGACGGGCGAAGAACTCCGTGCCGAGGCGGTGCTGTTGGCGACGGGGCATTCGGCCCGGGACGTCTTTCGCGTGCTGCACCAGCAAGGCATTCTCATCGAAGCCAAACCTTTTGCGCTAGGAGTCCGCGCCGAACATCCACAGGCCGTCATTGACCGAATTCAATACCGCTGCGAAACACGAGGCGAGTTTTTACCCCCTGCGCCCTACAGCTTGGTCAAGCAAGTAGACGGCCGTGGCGTCTATTCCTTCTGCATGTGCCCGGGCGGGGTCGTTGCGCCCTGTGCAACGGAACAGGAAGAGGTGGTGACCAATGGCTGGTCGCCGTCCAAACGGGACCAGGCCACCGCCAATTCCGGGATTGTGGTGGAGTTGCGCTTGGAAGATTTTGCTCCCTATGCCCAACACGGTCCGCTTGCGGGCGTCGAATTTCAAGCCGCCATCGAACGCAAGGCCTGGGAACTTGCCGGCAAGACGCAAAAGGTTCCCATGCAACGCATGACGGACTTTGTCCAAGGCAAGGTGTCAACGGACCTTCCAAAGACCTCCTACCTGCCTGGAGGAACGTCCGTAGATCTGGCCGAGGTATTTCCGGACTTCGTAGTGCGCTGCTTGCGCGAAGGCTTCAAGGCCTTCAACCAGTCCATGCCTGGCTACCTCAGTGCTGACGCCATATTGCATGCGCCTGAATCCCGAACGTCTTCTCCGGTCCGCATCCCGCGCGATACGGAGACTTTAGAGCACGTGGAGCTCCAGGGCTTTTATCCCTGTGGGGAAGGGGCAGGCTATGCCGGAGGAATTGTATCCGCCGCTATGGACGGTCAAAAGTGTGCGCAAAAAATAGCGGAATCCATCCGCGCTCGGGGGTAGGTCTAGCAGGGCCGGAGCTTAAAGAAGTACCAGAAGGCGAGGACTTTGTTTTCTTCGCTCATTCGGCCCAAATAGCGGC
>JAYQOY010000112.1:0-1879 GCA_038145075.1 Schleiferiaceae bacterium
TGGCAAAACAACGGAAAGTCCCGGCGCGCAGCGAAGGTCCACCACACGGTTTAAGGGTAAAAGAGAGTAAGCGTTTAAGCGAAAAGGCTACAGCGCGAAGCGCGAGCTTTCTAGCTTCAGGGCGCAGCCCGAGCTCTCTAGCCCTCTAGCCACAGTGCGAAGCGCGTGCTCTCTAGCTTTCTAACTACCTAGCTACTTCAACTGCAACAAATACGTATCCGGATTCGGCAACTGCAGAATGAGGGGGAAGCGTTCGGGATACTTCTGAATGGCTGGAACCACGTAGCGACCAATGGCGGAATAGCCCAGCTGATCGACGACCACGTGGGTCACGCCTTGCTCTTTGAGTTTGGCGATGAAGGCATCGTTGTCTTCGATGGAGGGGAAGCGGACGCAGGGGCGCTGTGCGTAGAGGTAAAAGAGGGCCGGTTTGTAGGTGGCGATGATGGCTTCGGGGGGTAGGTTTTGGCCCGCGTAGCGACCGATGTTGAAGTAGTTCGCGTATTGGGAACCGACGGGGTCTTGGCTTTCGGCGCGCAATTGGGTGACGGCCGAAAGTTGAATCAGGCCTGCCGCCATCAAGACGTAGGGAGAAGCCACCCAGGAGGGGAGGTTGAAGCGGCTTTGGGCCCATTTGAGGGCTTCCCATGCGCCTACTGTAGCGGCCAGAAGCAGGAAGGGAATGAGGGGCTGCATGAAGCGCACGCCAAACCAGACTTCGGGCCAGAGGAGGAAGATGCCGGCGGATGCGGCGAGGTAGCCAGCCCACATCATGCGGAGTTTGGGCATTTTGAGGGTGCCAAATACGACCAAAAGCAGTAAGAGACTGCCGTAGAGGAGGAAGCCGGTGGGTTCGTCCTGGGAGTAGACGACGTCCAATTTGGGGAAGAGACCGTTGGGAAGTTCTTGGGTGAGGTAGCGCCAACCGTTGGTTTGGATCCGGTCTAGCCATCCGCTGGCGGTGAGGACGCCTTCTTCGGGACGGTAGGGGTTAACTTGGATAAGCTGCTGGAGGTAGGGGTTGCCGCCCAGGGCTTTGCCGCGCAGGAACCACGGTAGGGCGAGGCCAATGAAGCCTACTCCGTAGCCCACTGCGGCGGTCCATTTCTTTTCAAAGAGCAGGTAGAGGCCGATGCCGGCGATGAGGGCGAGGCCGGCCGTTCGGATGTGGTAGGAGGCGGAACTCAGCACGAGCATGGCCCAGAACCATGGGGACTTCCAGAAGGGCGTTTCGGAATCCTTCCATTTGACGAGGCAGGAAAGGGTGGCGACGGAGAAGAAGAGGAAGGGAATTTCGGACATTAAAATGGTGGAGGAACGCAGCAGATGGGCGTTCAGGAGTGTCAAGCCAAGTGCCGTCCAGGAGAGGAGGGAATTTTGGGTCATTCGGACAAAGAGCCTTTGCAGCAGAAGCAAAGCGCCTAAAAACAGCAGGCCATTCATCCATTTTAGGAACTCAAAACTGTCCGAAATCGTCATGAAAACCGCCAAAACAGCCGGGTAGCCGGGAGGAAAATGCTTGGCCGCTGGCGCCCCTGGAAGGTGAATGTCCGTGTAGCCTTGGCCGCTGTGCAGCGACTGCCCTAAAATGTAGTAGCCCGCATTGTCGCCTCCGAGGTCCAATTTGCCGTCAAAAATGGCCACGTAGCACACGAGAAAACCCAAGGCAATCCAAAGGTCCGATTTGGTAAAGGGAAGTCGCTTCATAGATCCGAAGGTACGGGGGTTGCATAGGCGAAGCAAGTCCTATCCGCTGTGTCGGAAAATCGCAGCGGACAACCGGCGAAAACCCGGTAAAAACGCCCCACATTTTAATTCCTACCATTTTAGTAGGATATTCTATCTTTGTCGGCCATGAACAGCAGCCAAGTCCTCTTGC
>JAYQOY010000113.1:0-1756 GCA_038145075.1 Schleiferiaceae bacterium
AGCTGTTGCTGCCTCGAGCGCATAGCCACCGCCAGCGTTTACAATAATGTTGTTCTTGATTACGTTGCCTCCAGGCGTAAAGTAGCTCGTAGAGGTTGAAGCGTTCAAGTAAACGGCGCGACCGGCAGTTGTAGTTCCAGCGCTAACGTTCACCGAGTTGTGCTGAATCGTCGTATTCGCACAGTGGTAGGGGTAAATCGCATAGATAGAACCCGTACCGTTTGAAGCAATCATGTTGTTCTCAATGATGCCAGGAGCCGTTGAAGGGAAGTTGGCATAGTTCAGGTAGATACCGTAGTTGGTAGTACCCGAGAGAACTATGTTGTTCTTCTTAATGCTAGCAGCAGCCCACTGAGAACCCGTTGACGTACCTGTACATGACGCATAGATGCCGTACGTGCCTGCATTGATGGTATTGTTTTCAATCGTCAAGTAAGGCGCGTAACCGCTAGGTGCTGAGGTATAAATGTAGAATCCATAGCCGGTTCCTGCATTGATGGTGTTGTTTTGTACGTCCACACCGTAAAGTGGGTAGTACAAGTAGTTGTAAGCATACGCGCCCGTTGCATTGATGGTGTTGCCATGAACCTTTTGGTATTTCGCGTAGCGAGGGTAAAGACCGTAGTACGTCGTGTTAATCACGTTGTTCTCGATGAAAATCGAGTCCAATGAGGTCGTGTAGCTCGAGCCATAAACGTAGATACCATAGGACACCCCGGACATAGTGTTACCGGTAATTCTCCAGGTTCCTTTGGCTTCAGCCGTGGACGTGTAGTAGATACCTCCGAAGTACGAGCTAGTAGACGTTCCAGCAACACCAAGGAACGTATTGTCCAAGATGTTGATGCTCGTTACCGATCCTGTGTAGTTAAGCAGTTGGCCATAGGTCGTTCCACCAGTGGTGATGGTCAAACCTTTGATGGTAACATAACTAGAGCCATTCAAACGGACCGTCCAGTTGTCGGCCGTTCCAGTTGGGCTGTAGGTTACCGTGGTAGCCGACGTGTTGGTCGGATCCGCCTGGAAGGTGATTGTGTTCGATGCCGAAGCGCCCGTTACGGAAGGAATAGTTACCTGCTCCGTGTAGGTGCCTTGCTTGACATTGAACGTAACTGCACCGCTTACACCGGACGTCGACAGAGCCGAAATCGCGGACGTAAACGATGTGTAGTTGTTCGTGCCAGTGCCGCTTGGGTCAATCGTGTAAGACCCCGACAACTGGGCGAACATCGGGGTTGTGAGCACAGCGAGGGCCACAACTCCGAGCCATCGCAGTGTACGATTTTTCATGAGTTAGCATTTATGTGATTATGAGTTTGAGGCGAAATGTAGCCATTATTTGAACATGTTGGTGTTGATAACCCCAAAAAATAAAAAAGCCGCCCCATTGCTGAGGCGGCTTGTTGACATCTAAAAAACTCATAATCACATAAATGCCAACAAAATTTTAAAGCTGGGGGCCGAAGCCCCCAGCAGATAGTCTATCCGAGCTTAGCGCTGGACGGCTACACGCAAGGTGCGCGTGCCTTCTTCAGCGGTCAAGCGTACCATGTAGACGCCGGCGGCGAGATCACTCAAGTCGATGTTGAGTTCGCTTTGGCCTGCGGTCCACTCCGTCGCGCGGAGCAACTGACCCTGGAGACCGATAACGGTCACCTCGATATCCCCTGCCAATTCGCTGCGCTCCAACGTGAAGGCGCCTGTGGTTGGGTTGGGGAACAAGTTGATGGTACCCAAAGCCTCGTCGATGCTCACA
>JAYQOY010000114.1:0-1747 GCA_038145075.1 Schleiferiaceae bacterium
TGGACGGGCACGCGCGTGGATCTCATCTTCGGTTCTAACACCGAACTCCGCGCCATCGCCGAAATCTATGCCTGCGCTGACGGCCAAACGAAATTCCTCCAGGACTTCGTCGCCGCTTGGAACAAGGTGATGAATTTGGATCGATTTGATTTGAAGTGAGGTCCTTGGGAGCTAGAGAGCTAGGAAGCTAGAGAGCTAGAGAGCTAGAGGGCTAGGAAGCTAGAGGGCTAGGAAGCTAGAGGGCTAGAGAGCTCGGGCTTCGCCCTTAGGCTAGAAAGCTTGATCTGGCATCTCCCGTAATTTCATCGTATGTACATGCAAAGGCCCAGCGCGCGAGCGCCGGGCCTTTTTTTATGGGTTCGACCGCCGGTGGTGTTGATTCACACCAACAAACCAACAAACCAACCAGCAGCGCGAAGCGCTTTACCCCCTTAAACCCTTAAACCCTTCTACCCACGAGATACCCCACATACGCCATCGGCAAGTACGCGAGACCAAGGTCCGTGATGTTGAACCACATGGGGGAGGGGAGCATTCGGACCATGCTGATGCCGCCCGCGAGAAACAAGAAACCGAGCAGCATGGCGCGGGAAAATTGCCGTTCGGTAGCAAAACGGCTGACTAGGACCGCGCTAAGGAAAGTTCCGAGTGCATGGGCCAAAAAGGGCATCAAAAAATGCTTGGGCTCCATCAAATGCATGGCGGCCTGCAATCCGGCTTCGGTCGTCAAATCCGCACCTGCCGGGGGCGCTACAAAATAGGAACTGTAGGTAATCAACAGACCGTTGAGCAGCATGCCTGCGATGGCGGCGCCTAAAGTGATGGCAATGTTTTTCATGTGTAGTACGTGTGCTTTGGGCGAAGGTAATCGAGAACATTGAAGGATAAGATATTTGTACCTTTATGTATATACCCTTGACATGAAGAACTACATTTTCGCGATTTGTGCATTTTGCAGTTTGGCAGTGAACGCCCAATGGACGCCCAATACGGCCCTCAATACGTTGGCGGCCAATGTCAATACGGACGACATGATGACGGCGGCAACCAATGACGGCCGAACGTACATCGCTTTTTGGGCGCCTGTCTCTGGGCCGACCTATTATGAGTTGAGGTTGCAGCTTTTGGACACGAGTGGCACACCGCAGTTCGGCCCCAATGGAATGATCGTCGACAATACGATTGGAATGAGCACGTCTACCTCCCTTTGGGATATGGCCGTTGACAACACCAACAATGTGTACCTCGGTATTACCGGAACGGGTGGAAATGGGGATGCTCGCGTGCACAAGGTCAGCCCCTCGGGCACTAAACAATGGGGGACGAATGGCATCACCTTAGGGCAAGGGTACTGCGTGCGTTTGTTGCCGCTTGCTTCAGGCGATCTAATCACGGCCTACTTGCCGGCCAGCCATGCCGTTATTCAGAAGTACTCTTCCACGGGGGTCGCCCAATGGACGACGCCGATCACCGTGACGCCGACCGTTTCATCGCATCAATCCTGGCCCGGCGAATTCATCGAAATGAGCAACAACAAATTCATGTTCGTCTTCCACGACAAAGCGGGATTTTCGCCTGCCGCTTTGCCCTATGCGCATTGTTACAGTACAGCGGGAACGGCCGTTTGGACCAGTCCGGTGGCTTTGTCGAGCGGGACGTACACCTATGCATTTAACCGCTACGATTTTATTCAACGCGGGGATACGGCCTTCTTCGGGTATGGAGGAGCGCAGGGCATGAATTTGCA
>JAYQOY010000115.1:0-1740 GCA_038145075.1 Schleiferiaceae bacterium
GAGGGCTAGAGGGCTAGAGGGCTAGAGGGCTAGAGGGCTAGAGGGCTAGAGGGCTAGAGCTTGGCAAAACAACGAAAGTCCCGGCGCGCGGCGAAGGTCCATCACACAGTTCAAGGGTAAAAGAGATTAAGCGTTTAAGGGCGCCGCTTCAGCCTAGCCAACGAACAAACGAACAAACCAAATGAGCGCGAAGCGCGTGCTCTCTAGCCACCTAGCTTCCTAGCGCGCCGCAGGCGCTCCCTAGCCTCCTAGCGCGCCGTCGACGCTCCCCAGCCAACCTCTAGAAACAAAAAAGCCGCCCGAAGGCGGCTTTTCTTGACCAAATCAGTTGTCGATTACGACAAACCGTTTACGTGCTTCGCTAGGCTTGACTTCAAGTTAGCGGCTTTGTTTTTGTGGATGATGTTGCGCTTGGCCAATTTGTCCAACATCGCGCTTACCAAGGGAAGTTGCGTAGCAGCTTCAGCGGCGTCCGTCACAGCACGGAGGATGCGAACAGCGTTGCGCGTAGTCTTGTGGTAGAAACGGTTGTGCAAACGCTTCTTTTGCGTCTGGCGGATGCGCTTCAAGGAGGATTTGTGGTTAGCCATACCTTCTTAGTCTAATTTTTTTCTTTTGTTCAATCTTGTGACCCGTACGGGATTCGAACCCGTGATCTTCTCCGTGAAAGGGAGATGTCCTGAACCGCTAGACGAACGGGCCATTGTTGCCAATGGTTTTGGGAGTGCAAATGTATGACAAATTTCCAATTAGCCTATGCAGTCCTGCGCAATTTTTCGTGAAACTTTTCGAGCTCAACGGCCGCCACTCGGGCGATAGCCTAGGCGCTTGCTCGTGCGTTGGCGCAATTCTTCGCGCATACCCTCTAATTCCATGACCGAAATTTCGTGGATTTCCTGGAAGGGAGAAACGACCAAATCCATGTCCATAGCTTGGAGCATGGCATGTTCGACCCAACTTTGGAGCACCTCTTTGGTCAAATCAGATTCGGTCAAAGGAATGCCCAAACGCCCCAAGCCTTCAGCCATGTAGTGGCCTTCACCGTTGACGAAGAGGCGGCTCAGTAGCATGCCCGCGTCGTTCATTCGGCGCATCTTGAAAGAATCCGACAAGAAGTTGTAGACGTGAATCAAGCCGTAGTACGCGCGGTTCTCATTGGCTTTGACATAGTCGGTCTGGCGCAGCGGGTGATCCGCGGGGAGCGCGAAGGCATTGGTGTGCACTTGGAAGATAAGGGAATCGCCCGAAAAGCGAATCTCCACCTCGTACTCACCACGGTCCACAAATTCGACCACGACCGACTGGTCAATGGCGCAAATCTGGCTGTTGAGCTCGGAAGCGGTGTCGCGCAAAAGGGCCTTGAGGTCCGCAAATGCGGCCAAAGCCCGGCGGTGCACCAATTGCTTGTTGCTGGACTTGGTGGCTAGGACGCGGAGAATGTCGTTTTGGCGCGTCATGGCTTAGTAGGCGCGTGCAAACAAAACGCGCTGTGTCGAGGGCTTGCCGGTCAAAATACAGACGCCGTCCTCTTGGGGGTTGTCCAAGGGGATGCAGCGAATGGTCGCTTTCGTCTTGTCCTTAATCTGGTCTTCCGTTTCGGGGGTCCCATCCCAATGGGCCGAAACAAAGCCCCCCTTATCCAAAGCGGCCGTGAACTCCTCCCAGCTGTTGGCGTGGTGAATGTTTCTGTCGCGGTGGGCCTTGGCACGTTCGAAGAGGTCCACTTGGATGGTGTCCAAC